>NZ_JBVVPZ010000024.1:16708-91958 GCF_055811415.1 Mesorhizobium sp. WSM4846 | reverse complement strand
CAACCCCCCCCGGCCGCTCCCCACAAACCGGGGGGCGCCCCCCGCGTGGGGCGGCAGCCCCTCCCCGGCGCGGCCCCCCCCCCCCCCCGCGGCCGCGCGCCCCCCCCCCCCCCCGCGCCCGCGGGGGGCGTCGGTGGTGCTTGGCCGGGCCTGGCGGATTTCGCCGGTCGGCGTCGCCGGCATGCTTGCCGTCGGCGGCTTGTCGATGACGATTTCAGGCTTTGCGCCGATCCATGCCACGGCCAAGGGCTACAGCCAGGCCGATGTGGCACTGCTGCTGTCGGCGATGCCGATCGGCACATTGATCCTGCAGATCCCGCTCGGCTGGATTTCCGACCGCACCGACCGGCGCTTTGTGCTGGTCGCCGCTTCGGCGCTTGCCATGGTGGCGGGCCTGTTCGCGCTGGGCTTCGATGGTGGTGCGCTGGCGGCGCTGGTCGTCATCTATGTGGTCTGGGCCGGCGCATCGGAATCGATCTATTCGCTGGCCAGCGCACATGCCGCCGACCGCGCCGGCAAGGACGACATGGTGGCGCTGTCCAGTTCACTGCTGTTCGCGTGGTCGCTGTCCGGCTTCATCGTGCCCGGCGTCGTGACCGGGCTTTCCGCCGTCTACGGAACCCAGGCCTTCATCCATGTGGCCGTCGTCATTGCCACCGTTTTTTGCCTGTTCGTGCTGTGGCGCGTGGTGGCGATGTCGCCTGTTCCCGCCGCCGAGACCGGCAATTTCGCGCCGATGAGCGCGCAAGCGCCGCTGCCGGTGGAGCTGGCGTTCGCGCCGGAGGAACAGCGCGGTCGCTCCGACGATTGAAGTCCGCACTCAATCGGATACAGGTTGAGGCCCTAAAGCGCGTCGCGCCTTAGGTTCCTTTGCATATCGCTATCGCAAAACCGCTGCGCACTTTGCGCGACATGCATTAGTGCAGATGCCTGAGCTTGTCAGGGTTCCGCACGACATAGATCGCCGCAATCTTGCATCGCACCAAGCGCCTTCATATTGCCGCTGCGCGAGGCGGCATAAAAAGCTTCGGCAAGCTCAAGGCCATGTTGTTTTTCCACCCGGAAGCGAGGGCGCGCCTCGCGCACGTGGCTGCGCGCACGGGCAGCGAGCTGGCGACAAGCCGCGGGGTCGCGCTGGATAGCGGCTGCGACCTCCCCAAACTCCAGCCCGAACACATCGTGCAGCAGAAAAGCCGCGCGCTCGTTCCGGCTATTGCCTTGTGGCCGAGGCTTCCTGCCGCGGTGCTTCCGGTGGTGGCGCGGGTATAGAAATGCCTTCGCTGTCGAAGGCCTGCTTGGCGCGTTTGGTGAGATCGATCTGGGTCGCGAAGAAATCGGCAGCCGAGGTCCAGTAGCGCAAGGTGATGGCGACGTTGCTGTCGCCGACGGTCGCCACAAAGGCAATCGGCGCCGGCTCCCGCCTGACGCGCCGCTCGGCGGCGGCGACGCCCAGCATGGTCTTTTGAGCGAGATCGATATCGTTCCACGAACCGATGGTCAGGGTGATGTCGGCGCGACGAACGCCGTTGCGTGTAAAATTGCGGACGGGCTGGTTCCACAGCGTCGAATTGGGAGCGAGCACGTAAACGCCTTCGACCGTTCTCAGCGTGGTGGCGAACAGCCCGATTTCCTCGATGGTCCCGGAAATGACCCCGACCTCGACATATTCGCCGATGCGGAATGGCCGCAGCGCCAGCAGCATGATGCCGGCGGCAATGTTCTGCAGCGTGCCCTGCAGCGCCAGGCCGATGGCCAGGCCGATGGCGCCAATGGCGGCAATGATCGAGGTCGTCTGGACGCCGAACTGGCCGAGCACCATGACGACGACGAGGATCAGTATGGCGTAGCGGACGATCCGCGAGAAGAAGTGGCGCAGCGTCGTGTCGAAGCCATGGATATGGCCGAGGCCGGCGTAGATCGAGCGCTGGGCAAGGCCGGCGACGATATAGCCGAGGACCAGCAGGATGACGGCGCCGATGGCCGAGAACGAGTAGGAGACGATCAGAGCGCTGAGCTGCGCAAGGCCGGACTGCACGGTGAGGAGAGCGTTCTGAGGGTCGACAGGCATGAGGGGGATCCGATTGGTCAATGCGCCGATAACCCTCGCCGGGCGGCAAGAGTTCCGATTTTTCTTCAACTGCGGAACCGGAAGAACGGTTCTTCGTTGGCTACGGCAGGGCTGCCGTCTTGAAACTGCAACGCAACTCTGCCTATCTAAGGGTGTCACCTGCTTTGAAGGGTGATTTGGTTGTTCTTGCTGCGAAAGGAAATACACTGAGAACAGCACTTTGGAAGAAGGCCGACATCGTGCCTTCGCCGGCCGGGATCAGCGTAAACGACGCCGTGTCCCGCGCCATCAAGACAGTCCTTGCCAGTCTGGAAGACTCCAAGGCCGAAAACATCGTCTCAATCGACATTCAGGGAAAATCGAGCCTCGGTGACTATATGGTCATCGCGTCCGGCCGATCGCACCGTCATGTCTCGGCTGTCGCCGATCATCTCCTCAAGGCGCTCAAGGATGCCGGGCTTGGCACGGCGCGCGTCGAGGGACTGGCCGGCGCCGACTGGGTCCTGATCGATTCGGGCGACATCATCGTCCATGTCTTCCGCCCCGAAGTCCGCGACTTCTACAATCTTGAAAAGATGTGGCAGGCGCCGGACCTCGAGGAAGAGACCCTCCACTGAGCCGCATTTGATTGATGCATGTCGTGTCCCAAAACCGGTGACCATTTTTGGTGTCATGCATTAGCGGCTCTTCGAGGCAGGGATGAAAATTACCGTTCATGCCGTGGGCCGGATGAAAGCCGGCCCCGAGAAGCTGCTCGCCGACCGGTATTTCGAGCGCTTCGCCAAGAGCGGACCGGCCGTGGGGCTCGAATTCTCAGGGGTCGTCGAGATCCCGGAGGGCCGCGCCCAGACCGCCAACGAGCGTCGCCGCGAAGAGGGCCAGAAACTGCAGGCGCAGTTGCAGCCTGGTGCCGCGCTGATGCTGCTCGACGAACGCGGCAAGAGTTTTTCCTCCGAGGATTTCGCCGGGCGCATCGGCCTGTTGCGTGATAGCGGCCGCAAGGCGCTGGTCATCGCCATCGGCGGCGCCGACGGTCATGACCAGTCGCTGCGCGATCAGGCCGACCTGACGGTGTCGTTCGGCGCGCTGACATGGCCGCACCAACTGGTCCGTGTCATGTTGGGCGAGCAGCTTTACCGGGCGGCCACAATCCTGTCCGGCCATCCCTATCATCGCTCGTGAGCCGTTGCAGGTTCAACCGAAACCGGTGGATTGGCGTCAGCCGCCCGGATTTTCGCCTCAATGCGTCACGAGGCTGTTTTGCGGTCGGCGGGCTCTCGAACATGGTTGATTGTTCGTTAACGAAGCCACGCATACAGTCGGGCTTCGATGGCTGAAGGTTGGAAATCGCGAACGGGCTTTTGGCGCGCAGGCTGCGGCTTGGCAGCGGCGGTGCTTATGCTGTCGCTCGGTGCCGCGCGGGCGCAGAGCAGGCTCGACATGGCGCCCGACCCGGACCAGAGCCGCGCCGAATACGAACGGATATCGCAGGAGATCACACTGTCGTCGGAGCGGCTGGCCAAGCTCGCCGCCGACATGGCGACGGTCAAGAAGGACCATGCCTCGATCACCGCGGCGCTGATCCAGTCGGCGATGACCGAGCAGAAGCTCGGCCAGGACATCGAGGACATCGGTGCCAAGCTGGAAGGGCTGAAGGGCGACGAGCAGAACATCCGTGCCTCGCTGGCCGCCAGACGCGACGTTCTGGCCGAGGTGCTGGCCGCGCTGCAGCGCATGGGGCTCAATCCGCCGCCGGCCATCCTGGTCAAGCCGGAGGACGCGCTGTCGTCGGTGCGCAGCGCCATTCTGCTCGGCGCCGTAGTGCCGGAACTGCGCCAGCAGACCGAGATATTGCTGGCGGAACTCAAGGAGCAGTCACGGGTGACGGCCTCGATCGAGGCGGAGCGGGTGCGGCTGACGGCGGCAGTCGGCGAGCAGACGGCGGAAAAGAAGCGGCTCGGCATGCTGCTCGAAGCCAAGCAGAAGCTCGAGGCCGAGACGCAAACGGCACTGGCGGCGGAAAAGCAGCGATCCACAGCACTGGCGGCCAAGGCCGGCAGCCTGAAGGAACTGATCGCCTCGCTCGAGGGCGACAAGGCCCGCAAGGCTGCGGACGCCGCGAAGGCAGCCGAGCAGAAGGCCTCCGAGCAGAAAGCCGCGGAGCAGAAGGCAGCGGGCGCCGACAAGGCCCCGGCACAGGGGACTCCGGCACAGACGGCTCCGGCACAGAAGGCCCCGGAACAGACGGAACTGGCGGCCCTGCCGGTGCCGGAAGCCAACCGGCTCACCGCCGCGGCGCCGTTTTCGGCGCTTCAGGGGCAGATCGCGTTGCCCGTCACCGGCAAGATCAAGCGGCGGTTCGGGGCCAGCGACGGTAACGGCGCAGTGATGCTCGGTGACATGGTTGCGACACAATCGGGAGCCATCGTCACCGCGCCGGCGGACGGAAATGTACTTTATGCGGGACCTTTTCGCTCTTATGGTCAACTCTTGATCCTGAACGCAGGTGACGGCTATCATGTCGTTCTCGCGGGGATGAGCAGAATCAGCGTCGCGTCTGGCCAGTCGGTGCTCGCAGGAGAGCCGGTCGGCGCGATGGGAGAGGCCCGGGTGGCGAGCACCTCGGCATCGAAGAATGGAAATGCCACGCCGGAACTCTATGTTGAGTTCCGCAAGGATGGAAAACCCGTCGATCCGACCCCATGGTGGGCGGACCGTTTGTCTGGAAGGACGTGAGATGATGCGGAAACTGTCGCTTCTGTTTGCCGGTGCGCTGATGGGCGCATCCGCGATGAGCCTCGTCTATGGCGCGCCCGGCTCGACGGCGAACGCTGCGGGCTCCGAGACCTATAAGCAACTGGCGATCTTCGGTGATATTTTCGAGCGGGTGCGGGCGCAATATGTGACGCCGCCCGACGACAAGTCGCTGGTCGAAAACGCCATCAACGGCATGCTTACCTCGCTCGACCCGCACTCCTCCTATATGAACGCCGAAGAGGCGCAGGACATGCGCGTGCAGACCAAGGGCGAGTTCGGCGGTCTCGGCATCGAGGTCACCATGGAGAACGACCTGGTCAAGGTGATCACGCCGATCGACGATACGCCGGCTGCCAAGGCGGGCGTGCTTGCCGGCGACTATATTGCCAAGATCGACGGCGAGGAGGTTCGCGGCCTGAGCCTCAACGATGCGGTCGAGAAGATGCGCGGGCTGGTCAACACGCCGATCAAGCTCACCATCCTGCGTCAGGGAGCCGACAAGCCGATTGAACTGACGGTGGTGCGCGACATCATCAAGGTCAAGGCGGTCAAGTTCCGGGTCGAGAACGACATCGGCTACATCAAGATCACCTCCTTCACCGAAAAGACCCATGATGATCTCGATAGCGCCATCGAAACCATCGAGAAGCAGGTGCCGAAGGAAAAGCTCAAGGGCTACGTGCTCGATCTGCGCCTCAATCCGGGCGGGCTGCTCGATCAGGCGGTGAGCGTGTCCGACGCCTTCCTCAACCGTGGCGAGATCGTCTCGACGCGCGGCCGCGATCCGAAGGACGTCACCCGCTTCGACGCGCGGCCGGGCGATGATATCGACGGCAAGCCGCTGGTCGTGCTCGTCAATGGCGGCTCGGCCAGTGCGTCCGAAATCGTCGCCGGCGCGCTGCAGGATTTGCGCCGCGCCACGGTCGTCGGCACGCAGTCGTTCGGCAAGGGTTCGGTGCAGACCATCGTCCCGCTCGGCGAGAACGGCGCGCTGCGCCTGACGACGGCGCTCTATTACACGCCGTCCGGCAAGTCGATCCAGGGCAAGGGCATCACGCCCGACATCAAGGTCGACCAGCCGTTGCCGCCGGACCTGCAGGGCAGGGATCTGACGCGCGGCGAGTCGGACCTCAAGGGCCACATCAAGGGCAGCGAGGAGGGCGATGACGGTTCAGGCTCGGCAGCCTATGTGCCGCCGGAGCCGAAGGACGATCTGCAGCTCATCTTGGCCCAGCAGTTGCTGCGCGGCGAGAAGACCGATCCGGCGTTCCCGCCGAATCCGGACAAGGCTGTGCTGAACCAGTAGGGGCCGTGCTGAACCAGTAAAAGTCGATCAGCCGGACAACAGGTCTGGCTGCCTGATCGAAGCGATGTAATGCTGCCGGGGCCGCAAGGCCTCGGCAGTTTGATTCGGGGACCGCGGCTGGGGATGCGGCTTGGCTGACATCGGTAGTGACATCGAACGCCCACTCGGGCAGGCCGTCCGGCCGCCGCGCGCGGCCCGCAGGATCAGCGCTGGCGTCGTCGCGGTCACTGTTGTGGTGCTGGCCGTGATCGGAGTCTCTGGGGCGATTGCGCTGCGTGAGAGGCAGTTTCGAAAGCCGGAAGAAGTCGCCGTTTCGACGCCGAAGGCGACTGCCGTGGTCGAACCCGCAGCGCCGGCCGCTGAGCCAGCGCCGAAGGCCGAAGCAGCGTCCAAGGCGAGCATATCCAAGACGGGCGGATCGAAGACAAGCGGATCGAAGACGGGCGGGCCGCAGATCATCCACATGCCAACCGAAGCGGGCGATGGTCCACCCGGGGCCATCGTCATCCACGACCCTTCGACGACCGGCCAGAACCTGAGGATCGCGCATATTCCCGACAGGGCGCTGGTCGAGTCCGGCGAAACCGGTCCATTGCCGGTTCGTGCTGCCGATGGCAGGCGGCCGTTCGATGTCTATGCGCGACCGTGGTCCGGTGCGCGCGGTGCGCGCGTGGCGATCGTCATCGGCGGGCTTGCCGTGTCACAGACCGGCACGCAGGCGGCCATCGCCAAGCTGCCGGCGGAAGTGACGTTGGGCTTCGCGCCGCAGGGCAACAGCATCGGCCGCTGGATG
The DNA here is from genome assembly GCF_055811415.1 of Mesorhizobium sp. WSM4846. Classification (NCBI taxonomy): domain Bacteria; kingdom Pseudomonadati; phylum Pseudomonadota; class Alphaproteobacteria; order Hyphomicrobiales; family Phyllobacteriaceae; genus Mesorhizobium; species Mesorhizobium sp. WSM4846. The sequence goes on along the minus strand of NZ_JBVVPZ010000024.1, from coordinate 85,034 downwards.
CAGGCGGCGCGGCAGAGCGGCCATGAGATCGTCATGCAGGTGCCGCTCGAACCGTTCGATTATCCGAACGTCAATCCCGGTCGCAACACGCTGACGGTCGTGGCGACACCCGACGAGAATTTGGAGAATTTGCGCTGGGCGCTGTCGCGGACGACCAATTACACCGGCGTCATGAACTATATGGGCGCGCGCTTTTCGGCCGATGCGGCGGCGATGGGGCCGCTGATGGCCGAGCTTGGCAGGCGCGGCCTGGCCTATGTCGACGACGGTTCGTCGGCACGCAGCCTGGCGCCCGAACTGGCGTTGAAGAACGGTGTGCCGTTCGCCGCCGGCGACACGTCGATCGACGCCGTGCGCGACCGCGGCGCCATATTGAAGAAGCTGGACGAACTGGAAGCCACCGCGCGGGCGAAAGGCTTTGCCGTCGGCATCGGCTCGGCCTTCGACCTGACGGTCGATACCGTGTCGTCCTGGGTGATCGAGGCCAAGAAGCGCGGCATCGAGATCGTGCCGATTTCGGCAGTGGCAGTGGATCCGGAAAAAGGTTGAGCATGGCGAAGAAAAATCCGGTCGACCCCGAGACGCTGCCCTATCGTCGCTGCGTCGGCGCGATGGTCCTCAACGGAGAGGGACTGGTCTGGGTCGGGCATCGCATTGCCGAGCCGGACAGCGAATTCGCCGGCACGACGCAGCTCTGGCAGATGCCGCAGGGCGGCATCGACAAGGGCGAAGAGCCGCTGCAGGCGGCGCAGCGGGAACTCTACGAAGAAACCGGCATGCGCAGCGTCTCGTTGCTGGATGAGGCGCCGAACTGGATATTTTACGACCTGCCGGCCCACCTGGTCGGCGTCGCCTTGAAGGGAAAGTATCGCGGCCAGACGCAAAAATGGTTCGCCTTCCGCTTTCACGGCGATTTGAGCGAGATTGAGATCAATCCGCCGCCGGGCGGCCATACCGCCGAGTTCGACAGATGGGCTTGGCGGCCAATGGAGGAATTGCCCGACCTGATCGTGCCGTTCAAGCGTCAGGTCTATGAGCATGTGGTTGCGGCATTCCGGCATCTGGTTGCGTAGCTTGGCGCAAGCCGCGCTCGCGCCGACCACGGTTGCCGCGTCGGCGCGGTGGCCTTATTGATGGCCAATCCGCTGCAGACGGGATTGGCATGAACGGCACTTCCAAAAAATCTCTTTCTGAAAGGGTCGCCGTCAAAGCCGCGCCGATCAGCGAAGCGGCGGCCGGCGCCATATTGACCGTCGATCTCAGCGCCATCCGCGAAAATTACCGGCGGCTCAAGGCGCGGTTGGGCGGTGTCGGCTGCGCCGGTGTCGTCAAGGCCGACGGCTACGGGCTCGGCGGGCCGCAAGTGGCGGCCGCGCTGGCGGCCGAAGGCTGCGCTGTTTTTTTCGTCGCGCATCTGGCCGAGGGTGCCTTGCTGCGCCAGGCGCTCGGCGCACAGGCGGCGATCCATGTGCTGAACGGCATTCAGCCGGGCGCCGAAAGCGAAGCCGTCGCAGCGGGACTGGGCGCGGTCATCAACAGCGCCGGCCAGCTCGCCGCCTGGCGCGTGGCGGCGCAGCGGGCCGGCCGCAAGCTCAGGGCTGCAATCCAGGTCGACAGCGGCATGTCGCGGCTCGGCATGGCGGCAGCCGAGGTGGAGGCCGTCGCTGCCGACCCGCAGGCTTTCGACGGTATCGACGTCACCTTCGTGATGAGCCATCTCGCGCGCGCCGACGAGCCCGAACATCCGGCCAACGAGCAGCAGCGACTGGAATTCGAGCGGCTGCGCAGGATGCTGCCAAAGGCGCCGGCCTCGCTCGCCAATTCTTCCGGCATCTTTCTTGGACAGTCCTTTCACTACGACCTCGCCCGGCCCGGTGCGGCGCTCTACGGCATCAATCCGACGCCAGCGCAGGAAAATCCGATGCTGCCGGTGGTGCGGCTTCAAGCAAAGATCATCCAGACGCGCAGCCTCGATAGGGGAGCCGGCGTCGGCTATGGCCATATTTTTCACGTCACCAATTCGCTGATCGCCGCAACGATCTCGCTTGGCTATGCCGACGGCTGGCATCGACGTGCGGCCTCGGCCGCTTGGTTCGAAAATGTGCGCTTGCCGTTCCTGGGCCGTGTGTCGATGGATTCGATCGTCCTCGACATTTCGACCCTGCCGCCCGGCAGGCTGAAGGCGGGCGACCTCGTCGAACTGATCGGCCCGTCGCAGACGGTCGACCAGGCTGCCGGCCATGCCGGCACCATCGGCTATGAAATCCTGACCAGCCTCGGACACCGCTTTCACCGGCGCTATGTGAATGGATAGCGCGCGAGCTTTTTTAGGCATGTGCCGTCGTCCCAAAACCTCCTGCGCACTTTTGGGCGACATGCTTAGGCACTTGGCGGACGCGGTAAAATCCGGCAGACAGAAAGCCATGATGCCGCCCGCTGACAAGACATCGTTCTGGAGAGCTATGCGATGAAGATCTTCGTGCTGGGCGGCGGCGTCATCGGGGTCACCACTGCTTACTACCTGGCCGAGGCCGGCCATGAAGTGACGGTGATCGACCGCCAGAAGGGCCCGGCGCTGGAAACCAGCTTTGCCAATGCCGGCGAGATCTCGCCAGGCTACGCCTCGCCCTGGGCCGGTCCCGGCGTCCCGCTGAAGGCGATCAAATGGCTGCTGATGAAGCATGGGCCTCTGGTGGTGCGGCCGACTCTCGATCCACATATGTGGGTATGGCTGGTCAGGATGCTGCGCAACTGCACGGCCGAGCGCTATGCAGTCAACAAGGCGCGCATGGTGCCTTTGGCCGAATACAGCCGCGACACGCTGAAGGCGCTGCGCGAGGCGACCGGCATCGCCTATGACGAGCGCAGCAAGGGAACGCTGCAGCTTTTTCGCACGCAACAGCAGCTCGATGGCACAGCCGACGATGTCGAGGTGCTGAAGACATATGGCGTTCCCTACGAGATCCTCGATCCCGACGGCTGCATCGCGGCTGAGCCGGGCTTGGCAGGGATCCGTGAAAAGCTCGTCGGCGGTCTGCGGCTGCTAGGCGACGAGACCGGTGACTGCAAGATGTTCACTGACCGTCTGGCAGAGCTCTGCGCAGCGCGCGGCGTCACCTTTGAATACGACACGTCGATCAGGCGCATCGTGCGCAAGCGCAACCAGATCGCCAACATCAATACGAGCAAGGGATGGAAGGCCGCCGACGCCTATGTGATGGCGATGGGCAGCTATTCGGCAAAGTTCATGCGCTATCTGAAGCGACCTATCCCGGTCTATCCGGTCAAGGGTTATTCGATCACCGTGCCGATCAAGGATGCTGCCGCAGCACCGGTCTCGACGGTGATGGACGAGACTTACAAGGTGGCGATCACCAGGCTCGGCGATCGCATCCGCGTCGGTGGCACCGCGGAGATTTCCGGCTTCGACCTGACGCTGCATGAATCGCGGCGGCGCACGCTCGAACATTCGCTCGGCGACCTTTTTCCGGGCAGCGGCGACATGCGGTCGGCGACCTTCTGGTGCGGGTTGCGGCCGATGACGCCGGACGGGCCGCCGCTGATCGGCCGCACCGAGTTTTCCAACCTCTATCTCAACACCGGCCACGGCACGCTCGGCTGGACCATGGCCTGCGGCTCGGCCAAGGTCCTGGCCGACATCATTTCCAGCCGGGTGCCGGACATCGATGTCCGCGATCTCGGATCGGAGCGATACCAGCGGTAGGATCGGAAGGATTCTTCACGCATTTGAGCGGAGGAACTTGCCGCGTGACTCCGCATCAGTCTCCAGCACACCTCGCCGCGTCAGAGAAAATATCGTCAGACGAACAGGCTCCGCTCCCGTTCCACCGCCCTGGTGATGAAGCTCGCGACGATCTGGACGCGGCGCAGCGGCCTGACCGATTCGTGATAGACCAGCCAGTAGGCGCGGCGAATGGGCGCGACGATGTCGAGGGCCACCAGTTCCGGCATCGAGTGGGCGACAAAAGTGTGCAGGATGCCGATGCCGGCGCCGGAGCGCACCGCTTCGGCTTGGCCGAGCGCCGAGGAGATGGCGAAGCTCGTGCGCCAGTCGGCACTGAACTCGGCCGCATAGTCGAGCGAGGGGCTGACGATGAGGTCCGGGACATAGCCGATCAGCGTGTGCCGGCCAAGCTCGGCCGGCGTCTGCGGCAGGCCATGCGCGTCGGCATAGGCGCGGGACGCGAACAGGCCGAGCGTGTAATCGACCAGCTTTCCCGCCACCAGCCTGCCTTCGGTCGGTCGCTCCACGGTGATGGCGATGTCGGCCTCGCGCCTGGACAACGAGAAGGAACGCGGCACCGGCACCAACTGGATGGTGAGTTCACGGTGAAGCGCCGTCAGTGCGCCGAGGCGTTTGGCCAGGAAGGCGACGCCGAAACCGTCAGGCGCGCCGATGCGCACGGTGCCGGAGACGTCGTCGCCTTCGCCCGCCACGGTCGAACGCGCGGCGATCATGTCGCCTTCCATTCGCTCGGCGATGTCGAGGAAACGCTCGCCCGCCGGCGTCAACTCGCTGCCGGTAGTCAGCCGGCGAAAGAGTTTTGTGCGCAGCGCATCCTCGAGCGCGGCGACGCGGCGCGAGACAGTGGCGTGGTTCAGCTCCAGCCGCTTGGCCGCGCCAAGTATCTGGCCGGCACGCGCCACCGCCAGAAAGATGCGGACGTCATCCCAGTTCATGGGGAGGGTCCGGATGACAATCGTCGACGTTGCGTTCCGTGGCACCCCCCTCTGTCCTGCCGGACATCACCCCCTCAAGGGGGGAGATTGGCAGCTCCGCTGACAGCTCTTCCTTAACAGCGTCGATGTTTGGCGAAGGCAAAGATGACAGCGCAATCTCCCCCCTAGAAGGGGAGATGTCCGGCAGGACAGAGCGGGGCGCGAAGGAACTCAACCTGTCATTCCTTGAGGTGGCACTATCATTTGCGGGAATTGATGCTCCTCAGTCAAGCGCACTCTATTTTCTGCACAACGGTTGCGTTTCCGCTCACGTTGCCATCGGCGGTGCAAAGGCGGACAATGCCGCATCACAAATACAGGGAGAGAGACCATGATCGACTACGGTCATTTCATCGGCGGCAAGCGTGTCGCCGGGACCAGCGGCCGCAAGCAGGACGTCATGCAGCCGATGGACGGCACGGTGCGCGGCACCGTGGCGCTGGCTTCGCAGGCGGAACTGCGCGCAGCCGTGGAGAACGCCAAGGCGGCGCAGCCCGGCTGGGCGGCGACCAATCCGCAGCGGCGCGTGCGCGTCCTGATGAAATTCCTCGAATTGGTCGCCCGGGAATATGATGCGCTGGCCGACATTCTGGCGCGCGAACACGGCAAGACCATCGCCGACGCCAAGGGCGACATCCAGCGCGGCCTGGAAGTGGTCGAGGTCTGCATCGGCGCGCCGCACATGATGAAGGGCGAGTTCACCGACGGCGCCGGCCCCGGCATCGACGTCTATTCGATGCGCCAGCCGCTCGGCGTCGTTGCCGGCATCACGCCGTTCAATTTTCCGGCGATGATCCCATTGTGGAAGATCGCGCCGGCTATCGCTTGCGGCAACGCCTTCATCCTGAAGCCTTCGGAGCGCGACCCGGGCGTGCCGATGCGCATCGCCGAACTGTTCATCGAGGCCGGCCTGCCAGCGGGCATTCTCAACGTCGTCAACGGCGACAAGGAGGCGGTCGACGCCATCCTCGACGATCCCGATATCAAGGCCATCGGCTTCGTCGGCTCGACGCCGATCGCCCAGTACATCTATTCGCGCGGCTGCGCGGCCGGCAAGCGCGTGCAGTGCTTCGGCGGCGCCAAGAACCACATGATCATCATGCCCGACGCCGACATGGACCAGACCGTCGACGCGCTGATCGGCGCCGGCTACGGCTCTGCCGGCGAGCGCTGCATGGCGATCTCGGTGGCTGTCCCGGTCGGCAACGATACCGCCAATCGGCTGATGGAAAAGCTGGTGCCGCGCGTCGAAAGCCTGAAGGTCGGCCCATCGACGGATTCGTCCGCCGATTTCGGCCCGCTGGTGACGGCGCAGGCGCTGGAACGGGTCAAGGGCTATGTCGACATCGGCATCAGGGAAGGCGCCAAGCTGGTCGTCGACGGGCGCGGCTTTTCCATGCAAGGCTATGAGAACGGCTACTATATGGGCGGCTGCCTGTTCGACAACGTGACCGCCGATATGCGCATCTACAAGGAAGAGATTTTTGGGCCGGTGCTCTCGGTAATGCGTGCGCCGACCTACGAGAACGCGATCAAGCTCGCCAACGATCACGAAATGGGCAACGGCGTCGCCATCTTCACCCGCGACGGCGATGCCGCCCGCGATTTCGCCTCGAGGGTCCAGGTCGGCATGGTCGGTATCAACGTGCCGATCCCGGTGCCGATCGCCTACTATACGTTCGGCGGCTGGAAAGCGTCTTCCTTCGGCGACCTCAACCAGCACGGACCGGACGCGTTCCGGTTCTACACCAAGACCAAGACGGTGACCTCGCGCTGGCCGTCCGGCGTGAAGGACGGCGCCGAATTCGTCATCCCGACGATGAATTAGCCGGACGGTTGCTTGTCTGCGCGTCCTCGCCTTCGGCTGCGGGCGCGCGGGCAGGCGTGAAGGACGGCGCCGAATTCGTCATCCCGACGATGAACTAGCCAGTCGACAAAGAGCTCCAGATTTTATGATTGAAGACGAAAAAGGCCCGGCCAGAAACCGGGCCTTTTTGCTGACCGGTCGCGGCCGCGTGTATGCCTGAACGCTAATGTGATGGAACCAGGCGGACAGCAGAAGCCTTAACTTGCAATCCTGCCGCGAAGGAGACGCGGCAGATCGACCAACGGCGCTGGCGACAGCTTCGGGGCTACGGCCGGCGCAAGGAGGTGTGAGATGACACGTCTCATGGTGTCGATACTTGGCGCGGCGGCTGCCGCGTTTTCCGCGGCCCCGGCAACAGCGGCCGAACAATGCGCGCCACGAGCCGACATGATCAGGGCGCTCGGCGAGAAGTTCCAGGAAAATCCAACCGCGCTCGGCGTCGTCAATCCGAATGTGATTGTTGAAGTCTTCGTTTCCGACCAAGGCACCTGGACCATCCTCGCCAGCGACACACGCGGTCAAAGCTGCGTGGTTTCGGTGGGTGAAGGCTGGGAGAGCGCGGTGAAGACAGCGGCGCTGCCAGGGACCTGAGCCGCCTAGCGGGTGGCAGCCGCCTTAGCATAGCCGCGCGCGCGCAGGCCGCGGTTCTCGGCGACCACCATGAAACGGATCCACAGGCGCCCCCAGCGGGCGCCTGCTTGCGCTTTTTTGTTGCCGACACCATATATGGAACATAGTGGGAACATTTTGAATCGTCCCGCTGATGACAGACCGGAACACGGAAAGGAGCGACGCGATGATGATGACGTCGGGACCGGCCTGGATCGTTCCGGCAAAATGAGGGCTCTTCCTTTGCCGGACGTGATGGCAAAGGAGATGCCCGTGGCGCGCAAATCGCTGTTGGTTGGGTTGAAAACCCTCATTCTTGCTGGCGCATTGGCGGTGGGTACGAACGCCGCAAGCGCCCAATATCATTCTGCGTTGAACATCGCGATCTCGTCGCCCACCTGAGCGAGCAGTTCCAGGAAAGACAGTTTGCTTTCGGGCTGATCGGTCAGATGGCGATTATGGAAGTCTATGTCGCCGACAGCGGAAGCTGGACGATCATCGTCACCGACGTCGCCGGCAGAAGCTGCATCGTCGCGGCCGGCGAACATTGGGAAAACGTGGTGATCCCCGACCGACCAGGACGCATGACGAATTGAGCGATGCTCAGCGCCTGTGGGCGGAACTCAAAGAGCCTGCCGAAGCTTGCTGCCGATCTCTATCGCGTAGCGGCCGCCGCGGCATGACCGCGCAGCAGCGCCATCAGGCGCTTGGCATCCTTGGCGGCGGCGTCTTCATCGCCGTCGAGGATCGAGCGGATCAGCGCGACATGGTGCTCGGCCGATTCGGCAAGCCCGGTATCGGCCTTGTAGCGGAACCAGAAGCGGCGGCTGTGGGTCTGCAACGGGGCCGCCAGCCGCGCGGCGAAGGGATTGTCGGCCGCCAGCGCCAGCGCCTCGTCGAGCGCCTTGTCGGCCTGAATGAAGGCCAGCACATTGCCCGATATCACCGCCCTCTGCATGGCCAGTGCCGCGTCGTGAAACAAGTCGGCGGCCTCGCGGGTGACGAAGCGGGCGGCCGAGCGGGCAAGAACCACCTCGACGCCACGCCGCGCATCGAGAACGCGCAACCAGTCGCCGGGATGCAGCGGGGCAATGGCGATGCCGGCACGCGGCCGGACATCCAGCAGTCCCTCCCACGCCAGCCGCTGGATCGCCTCGCGCACCGGCGTGCGGCCGAGCCCCAGCCTGTCGATCAGCGCGCCTTCGGTGATGAAGCTTGCAGGCGCCAGTTCGAGCGTCACGATCATGTGCTCGAGCACGCGGTAGGCTTTCGCCGCCACTGGCTCGAATGCCGGGCTTGTTTCATTGAATATCAAAGGCGGGCTCCTGATATATTTTTGGTATATCATAGCAAAATCCGTGTTGACAGTCCGTTTGCTAATAAATATACGACTGATATATCAGATGGAGCGACCGCCATGTGGACCGGAGTTTTCCCCGCCGTCACGACCAAATTCACCGAGGACGACCGCCTCGACCACGCCGAGATGGAGCGCTGCTTTGCGCTGCAGATGAAGGCCGGCTGCGACGGCATCATCGTCTGCGGCTCGCTCGGCGAGGGGCCAATGCTCTCGCATGACGAGAAGATCGACGTGCTGAAGACCGCGCAGAAGATCGCCGGCGGCAAGCCGGTTCTGCTGACTGTCAACGAACCCGGCACCCGCGAGGCGGCGGCGATCGCGCGCCGCGCCGCCAGAGAGGGCGCCAACGGGCTGATGGTGGTGCCGAGCCCGATCTATCACACCAATGCGGAGGAGACGGTTGCCGCACTGCGTGCCGTCGCCGAGGCCGGCGACCTGCCGGTGATGATCTATTCCAACCGGCTTGCCTACCGCGTCGACGTCACCGTCGATCAGATGGAGGAATTGGCGAAGGACAAGCGCTTCGTCGCCATCAAGGAATCCTCCGACGACATCCGCCGCTCGACCGAAATCATCAACCGCTTCGGCGACCGCTACGATTTGTTCACCGGCGTCGATAATCTGGCGTTCGAGGCGCTGTCGGTCGGCGCCATCGGCTGGGTGGCCGGGCTGGTCACCGCGTTCCCGCGTGAGACGGTCGCGATCTACCAGTTGATGAAGCAGGGCCGCCGCGAGGAGGCGCTGACAATCTACCGCTGGTTCCGGCCACTGCTCGACCTCGACGTGTCGACCTATCTGGTGCAGAACATCAAGCTCGCCGAAGTCCTGGCGATCAACACCAACGACCGCGTGCGCATGCCGCGCCAGCCGCTGTCGGGCGAGCGCCGCAAGACGGTCGAAAAGATCGTCCGGGATGCGCTGGCGGCGCGGCCGGAACTGCCGAGGTTTTGAGGCAGGCTCTCTTTTCCCCGTTTACGGGGGGAAGATGGCGGCAGCCGGATGAGGGGCAGCGCCCACGTGCAAGGAATTTCCAAGTCGGCAAAAGCGGGGCGCCGCCCCGCGTCCGCCCTTCGGGCACCTTCTCCCCGTGAACGGGGAGAAGGGGAGGACATCGCCATTGTCGGCGGGGGCATCATCGGCATCTGTGTCGCCGCCTATCTGGCCGAGGCGGGGCGAAACGTCACGATTTTCGATCGGACGGGGATCTGCGAGGAAACGAGTTCCGGCAATGCCGCCGCCCTGGCCTTTTCCGATGTGCTGCCGCTGGCCCACAAGGGCATGATCAGGCATCTGCCGAAATGGCTTGCCGATCCGCTCGGCCCGCTCAGCATCCCGCCCACCTACCTGCCGAAGCTGCTGCCCTGGCTTGTCCGCTTCTGGCGCGCCGGACGAAGCGACCGCTACGAGGCAAGCCTCGCGGCGCAGGCCGGGATGATGCGGCTCGCCGAGGCCGAATGGGCCGGGCTGATGGCGCGCTCAGGCACCGAAAATATGCTGCGCGAGGACGGCTCGCTCGAACTTTACGAGAGCGAGGCCGAATACAAGGCGTCGCTGCCCGGCTGGGCGGCGAGGCAACGCTTCGGCATCGGCTTCAGCCAAGTCGAGGGCGATGCGCTCGCCGCCTTGCAGCCGGGCCTGTCGCCGCGGTTCGTCAAGGGCACTTTCGTGCCGGGATGGAAGACCGTTACGGATCCGAAATTAATGGGCAAGGCGATCTGGGCCTATGCCGAGACCAAGGGCGCGCGTTTCGAAAAGGCTCGGATCGACCACGTCGGGGCGGGACAGGACGGCGCGACATTGACGCTGGCCGATGGCACGGTGCGGCAGGCAAAACGCCTCGTCATCGCCGCCGGCGCCTGGTCGCATCTCCTGGCGAAACATATCGGCGACCGCATCCCGCTCGAAACCGAGCGCGGCTACAACACGACGCTGCCGAAGACTGCCTTCGACGTGAAGCGGCAACTGATCTTCTCCGGCCACGGCTTCGTCGTCACGCCGCTTGAATCCGGCGTGCGCGTCGGCGGCGCGGTCGAGTTCGGCGGCATCGAGCGGCCGCCCAACTACGCCCGCTCGAAAGCGCTGCTCGACAAGGCACAGAAATTCCTGCCGGGGCTTGACCCGGCCGGCGGCCGCGAATGGATGGGATTGCGGCCCTCGCTGCCGGATTCGCTGCCGGTGATCGGTGGCGCCAGGCAGGCCGGCACGATAGTCTATTATGCCTTCGGCCACGGCCATCTCGGCCTGACCCAGGCGGCTGCCACCGGACGCCTGGTCCGCGATCTCATTCTCGGCCAAAATCCGGTGTTTGATCTGTCTCCGTTTTCTCCGAACCGCTTCTGACGGGATCTAGAAATGGCGCGCCACTCGTTCTTCTGCATCGACGGTCACACCTGCGGCAATCCGGTGCGGCTGGTCGCCGGCGGCGGACCGCTGCTCAACGGCGCGACGATGATGGAGCGGCGCGCGCATTTCCTGGCCGAGTATGACTGGATCCGCACCGGGCTGATGTTCGAACCGCGCGGCCATGATTTGATGTCCGGCTCGATCCTCTATCCGCCGACGCGGCCCGATTGCGACATCGCCATCCTGTTCATCGAAACCTCGGGCTGCCTGCCAATGTGCGGTCACGGCACCATCGGCACGGTGACGATGGCCATCGAGCACGGGCTGATCAAGCCGAAGACACCGGGCTTGCTCAGGCTGGACACGCCGGCCGGCCTGGTCACCGCCGAGTACCAGCAGGTCGGCGAATATGTCGAGGAGGTGCGCATCACTAACGTGCCGTCCTTCCTCCATGCCGAGGGTCTGACTGTCGAATGTCCGCTGCTCGGCGAGATCAGCGTCGATGTCGCCTATGGCGGCAATTTCTACGCCATCGTCGAGCCGCAGAAGACCTATCGCGACATGGCCGACCACTCTGCCGGCGACCTCATCGCCTGGAGCCCGGTGGTGCGGCAGCGGCTCAACGAAAAGTACGCCTTCGTGCATCCCGAGAATCCCGGCATCGACCGGCTGTCGCACATACTGTGGACGGGTGCGCCGACCGACAGCCAGGCGGATGCGCGCAACGCCGTCTTCTACGGCGACAAGGCGATCGACCGCTCGCCTTGCGGCACCGGCACCTCGGCGCGGATGGCGCAGCTTCACGCCAAGGGCAAGCTTGGGACCGGCGACGAATTCGTCCACGAATCGATCATCGGCTCGCTGTTCAAGGGCAGGGTCGAGAAGGAAGTCACGGTGGCGGGCAAGCCGGCGATCATTCCCTCGATCGGCGGCTGGGCGCGCATGACCGGATTGAACACGATCTTCATCGATGACCGCGATCCGTTCGCGCACGGATTCGTCGTCAAATAGAGAGAGAATCCTGACGCAGGGGAATCGAACAGAATGCAAGGATCGATTGCCCAGACGGCGCAACGATCCTGCTCATCAACTTATTTTTAGGGCGATTCCTTCGAAGCATCGTGCATTTTGACGACGAATCGCCAAAGACATTGCGTTAGGCCAATGATAGGGTCGGCGATAGTCCAGAGGCCGGGAAGGGAAGAACGGGCAATCCGATTACGTGCTTCAAAATCACGCATGCCGATTAAAGAATGACGTTGCAATCCGGGCTCGAAACTTTACGACTAGGGGAAATACGAAAAGGAATGCGTCTGCATGGGCGACATTCCAGGGGAGCCACGACAGCATGCAGTATTTTGTCCAGCAGCTTATCAACGGGCTGACGCTGGGATCGATCTATGGACTGATCGCGATCGGCTACACGATGGTCTACGGCATCATCGGCATGATCAATTTCGCCCATGGCGACATCTTCATGGTCGGCGCCTTCGCCGCCCTCATCGTTTTCCTCATCCTCGGCGCGATGTTCTATTCGGTGCCGGTGGTGATCGCGCTGCTGGTCATGATGATCGTCGCGATGCTGTTGACCAGCCTGTACAACTGGACGATCGAAAAGGTGGCCTACCGACCGTTGCGCGGGTCGTTCCGGCTGGCGCCGCTGATCACCGCGATCGGCATGTCGATCGCGCTGTCGAACTTCGTCCAGGTGACGCAGGGGCCGCGCAACAAGCCGATCCCGCCGATGGTGTCCAAGGTCTATAATATCGAGGGCGTCAGCGTGTCGCTGAAGCAAATCGTCATCGTCATCGTCACTGCGCTGCTGCTGGCGCTGTTCTGGTACCTGGTCAACAAGACCTCGCTGGGTCGAGCCCAAAGGGCGTGCGAGCAGGACCGCAAGATGGCGGCGTTGCTCGGCATCGACGTCGACCGCACCATCTCGATCACCTTCGTCATGGGTGCGGCCCTTGCCGCCGTCGCCGGCACGCTGTTCCTGATGTATTATGGCGTCATCGCCTTCTCCGACGGTTTCACGCCCGGCGTGAAGGCGTTCACCGCGGCCGTGCTCGGCGGCATCGGCTCGTTGCCCGGCGCCGTGCTCGGCGGACTCATGATCGGCTTTATCGAAAGCATGTGGTCGGCTTATTTCTCGATCGACTACAAGGACGTCGCGGCCTTTTCCATCCTGGCGATCGTGCTGATCTTCCTGCCTTCCGGCATTCTCGGCCGGCCAGAAGTCGAAAAGGTCTGAGTTCATGGCGGTCACCACGTCTCCGGAGCGCGACATCGTCGCCACTCCCATGCAGCGCGCTACCCGCGAAGCGCTTTATGCCGGCGCCATCGCGCTCGGCCTGTTCGTGCTGTTCATCGGCCTGAGGACCGATCAGAACATCTCCAACGAGCTGATCCTTGTACAGCGCTGGTGGCTTCTTGCAGTCGTGGTCGTGCTGACCATGGCCGGCCGTTTTCTCTATGTCGCCTACGGACAGCCTTTCCTGGCAAATCAGAAGATCGTCGACGTCGCCACCGGCCTGCTGCCGCAGAGCATGGCGGCGCGGTTCTTCCGCTTGCCGTATTTCATCGCCGCCATCGTCACAGTGGCCGTGCTGGCTTTCCTTGCCGGCTCCCTTGACGGATTGCTGGGGCCCGGCCTGGCCGGTTATGCACGGTTCCTGAGAGCGCTGGCGACCATCTACGCCCTGGCCTCGGTGATGTTTTATTTCCGAACCTTCATCCATGCCCATTTCTCGGCATTGGGCATAACCGCACTGGCGCTCTACCCGATCATCGTTGTGCTGGTGCTTGCTCTGTACGGAGGATCGGTGGCCGCCGGGTTCCAGGGTTCTCTGAAATGGGTCGACAATTACGGCATTCAGATCCTGATCTATGTCATGCTGGCCTGGGGGCTGAACATCGTCGTTGGCCTCGCCGGCCTGCTCGACCTTGGTTATGTCGCCTTCTATGCCGTCGGCGCCTATGCCTATGCGCTGCTCGGCACGCAATACGGCCTGTCGTTCTGGATCCTGCTGCCTGCCGCCGGCGCCATGGCCGCCTTCTGGGGGGTGCTGCTGGGCTTTCCGGTGCTGCGCCTGCGCGGCGACTACCTGGCGATCGTGACGCTGGCCTTCGGCGAGATCATTCGTCTCGTGCTGATCAATTGGCGTGAGGTTACCAACGGCTCGGCCGGTATCTCCGGCATTCCCAAGGTCACGTTTTTCGGGCTGATGTCGTTCAACGTCTCGGATCCGAACTATATCGCCAAGGTCTTGGACATCGCCACGTCGAGCGCTTATTACAAGATCTTCCTCTACTACCTGATCCTCGGGCTCTGCCTGCTCACCGCCTTCGTCACCATAAGGCTTAGGCGCATGCCCGTCGGCCGCGCCTGGGAAGCGCTGCGCGAGGACGAGATCGCCTGCCGCTCACTCGGCATCAACACCACCACCACCAAGCTCACCGCCTTTGCCACCGGCGCCATGTTCGGCGGCTTCGCCGGCTCGTTCTTCGCCGCGCGGCAAGGTTTCGTCAGCCCCGAATCCTTCATCTTCCTGGAATCGGCCATCATCCTCGCCATCGTCGTGCTTGGCGGCATGGGTTCGCTGGTCGGCATCGCCGTCGCCGCCATGGTGATGATCGGTGGCACCGAGGTGCTGCGCGAGCTCGATTTCCTGAAGCAGGTCTTCGGTCCCGACTTCACGCCGGAACTCTACCGCATGCTGCTGTTCGGCATGGCCATGGTCATCGTCATGCTGTGGAAGCCGCGCGGCTTCGTCGGCAGTCGTGAACCGACAGCCTTTCTCAAGGAGAGCAGGGCTGTGTCCGGCTCCTTCACCAAGGAGGGCCACGGCTGATGAGCGATGCGAGCCCATCCGTGAACGATGCCATCCTGCAGGTCGATCATCTGTCGATGAAATTCGGCGGTCTGGTCGCCATCGGCGACCTGTCCTTCCAGGCCAGGCGCGGCGAGATCACCGCGCTGATCGGGCCGAACGGCGCCGGCAAGACCACCGTGTTCAATTGCATCACCGGCTTCTACAAGCCGTCTGAGGGCATGCTCACGCTCAACCGGCGCGACGGCTCGAGCTATCTGCTCGAACGGCTGCCGAACCATGAGATTCCGGCGCGAGCCAAGGTGGCGCGGACCTTCCAAAACATTCGTCTGTTCTCGGGCATGACGCTGCTGGAGAACCTGCTGGTGGCGCAGCACAACAAGCTGATGAAGGCGTCCGGCTACACTATCCTCGGCCTGTTTGGCTTCAGCGGCTACCGGACGGCGTCGGCCGAGTCGATCGACCTCGCCAGGCACTGGCTGGAAAAGGCCGACCTCGTCGATCGAGCCGACGATCCGGCCGGCGACTTGCCCTACGGCGCGCAGCGGCGCCTGGAGATCGCGCGGGCCATGTGCACGGGTCCGGAACTGCTCTGCCTCGACGAACCGGCGGCCGGGCTCAATCCGAAAGAATCAATGGCGCTCAACGCGCTCCTTATGGACATCAAGGACAACACCGGCACCTCCATCCTGCTGATCGAGCACGACATGGCGGTGGTCATGCAGATTTCCGACCATGTCGTGGTGCTCGAATACGGGCGCAAGATCTCGGACGGCAGTCCGCATGCGGTGCGCACCGACCCGCGTGTCATCGCCGCCTATCTCGGCGTTGAAGACGAGGACGTCGAGACGGTGCTGATCGAGGTCGGCGACGAAGACGTCATCGAGCAACTCGACACCGGCCCGGATTCGACCCACGCTCCGGACTCGTCGTCCTCGTATTTCGCCGGACCGGTGATCGACACCGTCGGACACAGCGAGGGCGAACGCGTCACGGTGTCGAAGGGCGCGTCGAAAGCCGGGCAGGTCGATGCAAGGTCGGGCGCGGCGGCAAGGCCCGCATCGCCGGCCGAAGCCAAGCCGACGGAGAAACCTTCCGCGACAAAGCCGGCCGCCAAGGCTCCGGCAAAGCCCAAGACACCGGGCGACTCCAACCGGGGCGGAGGGAATGAATGACGGCCGGCACAACGCTGCTCGACATCAAGGGCGTCCAGACCTACTACGGCAACATCAGGGCGCTGAACGGCGTCGATGTCACCGTCAAGCAGGGCGAGATCGTGGCGCTGATCGGCGCCAATGGCGCCGGCAAGTCGACGCTGATGATGACCATTTTTGGTGCACCACGGGCGCGGGCGGGCACCATTACCTTCGCCGGCACTGACATCACCCAGTTGCCGACCCATGAGATCGCGCGCATGCGCATCGCCCAGTCGCCGGAGGGCCGGCGCATCTTCCCGCGCATGACGGTGATGGAAAACCTGCAGATGGGCGCCAGCCTCGACAACCTCAAGCACTACGACGAGGACGTCGAGAAGGTGTTCACGCTGTTTCCACGCCTGAAGGAACGCATTGCCCAGCGCGGCGGCACGCTGTCGGGCGGCGAGCAGCAGATGCTTTCGATCGGACGTGCGCTGATGGCGCGGCCGAAACTGCTCTTGCTCGACGAGCCGTCGCTGGGCCTGGCGCCGCTGATCGTCAAGCAGATCTTCGACGCCATCCGCGAATTGAACCGCACGCAGGGGCTGACCGTGTTCCTGGTCGAGCAGAACGCCTTCGGCGCGCTGAAGCTCGCCACGCGCGGCTATGTCATGGTCAACGGCAACGTGACGATGAGCGGCACCGGCAAGGAGCTGCTCGCCGATCCGGACGTGCGCGCCGCCTATCTCGAAGGCGGCCATCACTGAGTTCAGGAGTCTTCATCATGCAGGGCATTCTCTACGAGGAACCCTCGGTCTGGCAGTTCTTCTTCGTCACCTGCCTGCTTGGCGGCTGGGCGGCATGGATGACGGGCAAGGCCTGCGCCCAGACATGGCGCAGTTTCCTCCAGCTGTTCGCCTATATGCTCTGCCTCGGCATCGCCGTAAGGTTCATCCATCACGCGCTGTTCGGCGGCACGATGTTCTCGCTGCACTACTACATCGTCGACACCATCGTCCTGATGATATTGGGCTTCATTGGCTATCAATACACGCGCACCAACCAGATGGTGACACAGTATAGCTGGCTCTACGAAAGAGCATCGCTTTTGAGTTGGAAACCAAAAGGTTGACGTTCATCATTAACGCCGTTTCGGGGATGAATCGGCGTGACAAGTGCCTGAAAATCGGCAAAGTACGCTTTCTGCGAGTAAAAGTGGGCATCGCATGAAAGCATCATCCACGCCCACTCTGTAAATGGGAGCGTTTTACATGAGAAAATCAATTTTGTCCGCCGTCGCCCTGACCGCGCTCGTCGCGTTCAGCGGAAGCGCGTGGGCTGACGTCCTGATCGGAGTTGCCGGTCCGATCACCGGCCCGAATGCCGCCTTCGGCGCGCAGCTGCAGAAGGGCGCCGAACAGGCTGTCGCAGACATCAATGCGGCCGGCGGCATCAACGGCGAGCAGGTCAAGCTCACGGTCGGCGACGACGTCTCCGATCCGAAGCAGGGCATTTCGGTCGCCAACAAGTTCGTCGGCGACGGCGTCAAGTTCGTGGTCGGCCACTTCAACTCCGGCGTTTCGATCCCGGCATCGGAAGTCTACGCGGAGAACGGTATCCTCGAGATCACGCCGGCCGCGACCAACCCGCAGTTCACCGAGCGCGGCCTGTGGAACACGTTCCGTACCTGCGGACGCGACGACCAGCAGGGCAGCATCGCCGGCGCCTATCTCGCGGAGAACTTCAAGGATGCCAAGATCGCGGTCGTCCACGACAAGACGACCTATGGTCAGGGCCTTGCCGACGAGACCAAGAAGGCGATGAACGCTGCTGGCGTGACGGAAGTCATGTATGAAGGCGTCAATATCGGCGACAAGGACTTCTCGGCGTTGATCGCCAAGATGAAACAAGCCGGCGTTTCCATCATCTATTGGGGTGGTCTGCACACCGAAGCCGGACTGATCATCCGCCAGGTGGCTGACCAGGGCCTCAAGGCCACGCTGGTTTCCGGCGACGGCATCGTGTCGAACGAACTGGCCTCAATCGCCGGTGACGCGGTTGCGGGCACGCTGAACACGTTCGGCCCGGATCCTCGTCTGATCCCGGCGAACAAGGAACTGGTCGAGAAGTTCCGTGCGCAGGGCTTCGAGCCGGAGGCCTACACGCTTTATTCCTACGCCGCCATGCAGGCGATCGTGGGAGCCGCCACAGCCGCCAAGTCGAACGATCCGATGGAAGTTGCCAAGGCTCTCAAGGCCAATGGCCCGTTCAAGACCGTGCTGGGCGATCTTTCCTACGACGAGAAAGGCGATCCGACGCTGCCTGGCTACGTCATGTACGAATGGAAGAAGGGCGACGACGGCAAATACACCTACGTCCAGAAGATGTAAGCCTGCCGACGACGACAATTTCGGAATGCCCGGCGCCTCGCGCCGGGCATTTTTTATGTATGCCGTTTTACCTTTCCTCGGGGCACCCTTTGCGCATTCGAGGGAACGCGCGGCGCTCTACCCAATGAGCGGATTTAAATCGGTTTAATCGCCGTCACCCGATTTTGTTTGCGCTGCAGCATTTTCGCGTTAATCATGGCGCAGTTCCCCTTCCGTCGACAGCGTCCGGAGCCTTGTCCTTGGCAATCACGAAGATCCTTGTCGCCAACCGGTCCGAAATCGCCATCCGCGTCTTCCGCGCGGCCAACGAACTCGGCCTCAAAACCGTGGCGATCTGGGCCGAGGAGGACAAGTACTCGCTGCACCGCTTCAAGGCGGATGAAAGCTATCAGGTCGGGCGCGGGCCGCATCTGACCAGGGATATGGGGCCGATCGAAAGCTATCTGTCGATCGAGGAAGTGATCCGCGTCGCCAGGCTTTCCGGCGCCGATGCCATCCATCCGGGCTATGGGCTGTTGTCGGAAAGCCCTGAATTCGCCGAAGCCTGCGTCAAGGCGGGCATTATCTTCATTGGACCTAAGCCGGATACGATGCGCAGGCTCGGCAACAAGGTCGCCGCACGCAACCTGGCGATCGAGGTCGGCGTGCCGGTAATTCCCGCCACCGATCCGTTGCCGGACGACATCGAGACGGTGAAGGCGCTCGCCAGGACGATCGGCTATCCGGTGATGCTGAAGGCGTCGTGGGGCGGCGGCGGCCGCGGCATGCGCGCCATCCGCTCGGAAGCCGATCTCGCCCGCGAGGTGACGGAGGGCAAGCGCGAAGCGAAAGCTGCCTTCGGCAAGGACGAGGTCTATCTCGAAAAGCTGATCGAGCGCGCCCGCCATGTCGAGGTGCAGGTGCTGGGCGACACACACGGCAACGCCGTGCACCTGTTCGAGCGCGATTGCTCGATCCAGCGCCGCAACCAGAAGGTGGTCGAGCGCGCGCCGGCACCCTATCTCGAAATGTCGCAGCGCGAAGAGCTTTGCGGCTACGCGCTCAAGATCGCGCGCGAGACGAGCTATATCGGCGCCGGCACGGTCGAGTTCCTGCAGGATGCCGACACCGGCACATTCTACTTCATCGAAGTCAATCCGCGCATCCAGGTCGAGCACACCGTCACCGAGCAGGTGACCGGCATCGACATCGTCAAGGCGCAGATTCATATCCTCGATGGCTTTGCCATCGGCGCGGCGGAATCGGGCGTGCCGGCGCAGACGGATATCAGGCTCAACGGCCACGCGCTGCAGTGCCGCATCACCACGGAAGATCCCGAGCATAATTTCATCCCCGACTATGGTCGCATCACCGCCTATCGCGGCGCCACCGGTTTCGGCATCCGCCTCGATGGCGGCACCGCCTATTCGGGCGCGGTCATCACTCGCTTTTACGATCCGCTGCTGGAGAAGGTGACGGCCTGGGCTCCGACGCCGGCCGAGACCATCGCCCGCATGAACCGGGCGCTGCGCGAGTTTCGTATTCGCGGTGTGGCGACCAACCTCACCTTCCTCGAGGCGATCATCAATCACCCGAGTTTCGCCGAAAATTCCTATACGACCAAGTTCATCGATACGACACCGGAACTGTTCGCGAGCGTGAAGCGGCAGGATCGCGCGACCAAGCTGCTCAACTACCTGGCCGATGTCAGCGTCAACGGCCATCCCGAAACCCGCGGTCGGCCGCAGCCTAAGGCCGATGCGGCGGCACCCATGGTGCCCTACCTCAACGGCAATGTGCCCGATGGCAGCAAGCAGAAGCTCGACGCGCTTGGGCCGGAGAAATTCGCGGCCTGGATGCGCGCACGCAAAGAAGTGCTGGTCACCGACACGACGATGCGCGACGGACACCAATCCCTGCTGGCGACGCGCGTGCGCACCTATGACATCGCCGGCATTGCCGGCACCTATGCACGCGCGCTGCCGCAGCTTTTGTCGCTCGAATGCTGGGGCGGGGCGACCTTCGACGTCGCCATGCGCTTTCTCACCGAAGACCCGTGGGAGCGGCTGTCGCTGGTGCGCGAGGCAGCGCCCAATCTGTTGCTGCAGATGCTTTTGCGCGGCGCCAACGGCGTCGGCTACACCAACTATCCGGACAATGTCGTCCAGCATTTCGTCAAACAGGCAGCAAGCGGCGGCGTCGACCTGTTCCGCGTCTTTGACTGTTTGAACTGGGTCGACAACATGCGCGTCGCCATGGACGCGGTCGGCGCCGAAGGCAAGCTGATCGAAGCAGCGATCTGTTACACCGGCGACATACTCGACCCGGCCCGAGCCAAGTACGACCTCAAATATTACGTCGCGCTGGCCAGGGAGTTGCAGGCGGCCGGCGCCCATATCATCGCGGTCAAGGACATGGCCGGGCTCTTGAAGCCGAATGCCGCCCGCGCACTATTCAAGGCGCTGCGCGAGGCGACCGACCTGCCGATCCACTTTCACACGCACGACACGTCAGGCCTGTCGGCGGCGACGGTGCTGGCGGCGGTGGACAGCGGTGTCGACGCAATCGACGCGGCTATGGATGCCCTGTCCGGCAACACCTCGCAGCCTTGCCTGGGCTCGATCGTCGAGGCGCTGAAGGGCACCGAGCGGGATCCGGGCCTCGACCCGCAATGGATCAGGAACATCTCGTTCTACTGGGAGGCGGTGCGCAACCAGTATGCTGCCTTCGAAAGCGACCTGAAGGGGCCGGCCTCGGAAGTCTATTTGCACGAAATGCCGGGTGGGCAGTTCACCAACCTCAAGGAGCAGGCGCGCTCGCTCGGGCTGGAGACGCGCTGGCACGAAGTGGCGCAGACCTATCACGACGTCAATCTGATGTTCGGTGACATCGTCAAGGTGACGCCGTCGTCCAAGGTCGTCGGCGACATGGCGCTGATGATGGTGAGCCAGGACCTGGCGGTTGCCGATGTCGAAAATCCGGCCAGGGATATCGCCTTCCCCGACTCGGTCGTGTCGATGCTGCGCGGCGACCTCGGCCAGTCGCCGGGCGGCTGGCCGGAGGCACTGCAGAAGAAGGTGCTGAAAGGCGACAAACCGATCACCGTGCGGCCCGGTTCGCTGCTGAAAGCAGCCAATCTCAAGGCCAGCCGCAAGGAGATCGAAGACAAGCTCGAGCGCAAGCTCAGCGAATTCGAATTCGCCTCGTGGCTGATGTACCCGAAGGTCTTCTCCGACTTTACCGCAGCGCAGGAAACGTATGGGCCGGTCAGCGTGCTGCCGACGCCGACCTATTTCTACGGCATGAAGCCGGAGGACGAGATCTTTGTCGACATCGAGAAGGGCAAGACGCTGGTGGTGCGCTGCCTGGCCATCGGCGATGTCGACGAGAAGGGCATGGTCACCGTGTTCTTCGAGCTCAACGGCCAGCCGCGCCGGATCAAAGTGCCGGATCGGGCGCATGGCGCTTCCGCCGCCAAGGCGCGGCGCAAGGCTGAGCCGGGCAACGAGGCGCATGTCGGCGCACCGATGCCGGGCATCGTCTCGGCGCTCGCCGTTGCCGCCGGCCAGGCGGTCAAGGCCGGCGACGTGCTTTTGTCCATCGAGGCGATGAAGATGGAGACGGCATTGCATGCCGAGCGCGACGGCACAATCGCCGAAGTGCTGGTCAAAGCCGGCGATCAGATCGACGCCAAGGATTTGCTGATCGCCTTCGGATGAGACAGAAATGTTGCCCAGGCAGAGTAGTCTGTGTCTGGCGGCAGCCCTTCATGCCGCATCGATAACAGCTTGACCGGTCGGCTCCGGTCGGGCATCGAACCGCTGCAAATTCGCCGCGACGGTTCGTGAGTCGCGGCATGGAAAACGACGCGGAGAAAAAATGGCCGACGACATCACCGAGACCAGCCAGACTGTTGCCGCCGGCCAGCTGCGAGCCTTCATCGAGCGCATCGAGCGGCTCGAGGAAGAGAAGAAGACGATCGCCGACGACATCAAGGAAGTGTTCGCCGAGGCCAAGGGCACCGGCTTCGACACCAAGGCGATGCGGTCGATCATCCGGCTGCGCAAGAAGGATCAGGCTGAGCGGCAAGAGGAGGAAACCATCCTCGATCTCTACAAAGCCGCACTCGGCATGGTGTAAGGCTGGTAACAGCCCTGGGCGCCGGTTGCGCCCGCAACGGGTCGAACCATGAGCGAATTCGACTTTGGCGGCCGCCGCGCCTCGGAGTTCCGCCAACGCGGCTTCTGGACGCTGTTCGCGGAACGGCATCCGGAAGAAAGGCCTCTGATGGCAGGGCGCGGACCCTGGTTCTGGCAGCGCGGGCTGCCCGACTTCGCATTGGTCCTTTCCATGTATGTCGCGCCGGCGCAGAACCATGTCGGCGTCTTCTTCGGCCGCAACCAGAAGTTCGGTGCCACGCAAGCCTGGTTGCGGTTGAAGCCGTTCCAGCCGGCAATCGAAGACAGGTTGAAGCTCAGGCCGGAACAGAGCTGCGAGGGCCTCGGCATCAATTCGCTGTGGCGCGTGAACTGTTTTGCCGAGGACAATTGGCCGGCCATGGCCGACTGGCTGGTGACGGAAGCGTCGCGTTTCGAGCGCGCCGTTGCCGAGGTGCTGGCCGATGGTGGCGAAGCCGGACCGTGAATTCGCGTCGCAGTGGCTTGAGTTAGTTCGGCTTCGTCGTGTCGCGGCCAATCCGATCGAGATGCTGTTGCAGCGCCAGATGGTCGAGCGCATCCACCCGCAGATTGGTGAACAGCGAGATGCGGTTGTTGAGCATGCGATAGGCATCGGCAAAGGCCAGATGCAGTTCGGCTTCGGTGCCGTCTGCCTTGGCTGGGTCCGGTATCGACCAGAGCGCGGTCATCGGATGACCCGGCCAGATCGGACAGGATTCATTCGCGGTGCTGTCGCAAAGCGTGAAGATGAAATTCATTTCGGGCGCGTCAGGCTCGGCAAACTCGTCCCAGCCTTTCGAACGGGCGAAGCTCGTATCGTAGCCGAGGCTTTCGAGCAGTTGCAGTGCGTAGGGATTGACCTCGCCCTTCGGTTGCGAACCGGCGGAAAACGCCTTGAACCTGCCGCCACCGATCCGGCTGAGGATGGCTTCCGACATGATCGATCGCGCCGAATTGGCGTTGCAAAGAAACAGCACGTTGTAGACATTATCGCTCATCTCAAGACCTCCCCTGGCAGGCGACTGGATGATGGGGGCGGCAGAGTCCGGCAAGGTGTCTTTGCCGAGACGCCGACAAGGGCGACGTAGAAAGGTTGCACGACCGTTTGATGACAATTTGTCAAATCATACGCTTGCGTGCCGATGATCGATTTGCGTTGACAGGCTTGCTGCTTTGGAAATCTCTGCGGCTGTCGAATGAGAGAAAGCCGTATCGATGAGTGCGCCGGAGACTTTCGAAGGCGAAGACGGCAAGGCAGGCCGTGCGGCGGGTTTCTTCCGCTCGCGCTGGCAAGGCACGGCCCCGCTAGACCGGCTGTTCTGGCGCGATCTTGTCCTTGTCGGCACGGCGATCAACATCGCCGTGTCGGTGCTGGCGCTGATCCTGCTCGGGCTGAAGCTGCCGCTCGCTCTCGTTCTGGCGGTGCATTTCGCGCCGGTGCCGTACAATTTCTTCCTGACTTTTGCGGTGTGGCGGACCGCCGAGAAAACCGGCGGCGTCAAGGCTTCGCTGATGATGCTGGGGGCTGTGCTGTGGCTGATACTGGTGGTGGTGATCTGACGAAACAGTGCTGCCGGCAAAGGCCGGCGGAAGCCGTCCTTTGACAAAGTTGCATTCCAGTCAGGCAGCCGGCTCGAATTTCAGCGCGACCCCGTTGATGCAATAGCGCAGCCCAGTCGGCGGCGGGCCGTCCTCGAAGACGTGGCCGAGATGGCTGCCGCAGCGGGCGCAGTGGCATTCGGTGCGGACCATGCCGTAGCTGCGGTCGACGGTCGTCTCGACCGAACCGGGCACCGGATCGTTGAAGCTTGGCCAGCCGGTGCCGCTCTCGAACTTCAGCTTGGATTCGAACAAGGGCTGGTCGCAGCCGACGCAGGAAAAAGTGCCGGCGCGCTTCTCGTGGAGCAGGGCGCAACTGCCCGGCCGCTCGGTGCCGTGACTGCGCATCACCGCATATTGCTCCGGCGTCAGCCGGGCGCGCCATTCGGCATCTGTTCGGGTAACAGGGTAGGTGTGACTATCCATCTTTGCCTCTTAGCTCATGCTGCTATTGGGCTGCTTTCCCAAGTTCGCCTAAAATAGGCATTTGTTACGGCGTTTGCCCGTATTTCCAATCCTGCCGCGAAGAATTCCTTAGGCGATCGCTGCCAGATACCGCGCAACAGATCTTGCAAATGCGGTCTTTGCATCGCCGATGACGTTCTGGTTCCACCATGCGCCATAGATATGGTCGAACGCGAAAGGCTCCAGTGCCGACGCGATGCGGAGTACCTTCGGCGCATTGAGCGGGATGTAGTTCGGGTAGCTGTACATGAAGCTGACATCGCGGCGGGTCGGCGTCACCTGCAAGATGTCGCCGGCCAGGATGGCGTCGCCGCCGTCGCGCTTCCAGTGCAGCACCTGGCCACCGGCAAAGTGACCGCCGCAACGGACGAGTGTCAGCGAGGGGTTGAGGGCGCGCGTCTCGCCCGGCCAACTGACAACAGCCGGATGCGGCCGCATGATCCACTTGCGGTCATCGGCATGCAGATAGATCGGCACGCCGCCAAACGCCTCGCTCCACTCGACCATCGCCGAATAATAATGGCAGTGCGAAATGGCGATCGCGGCCAGGCCGCCTCGTCGGTTGATTTCGGCCACCGCCTCGTCGCTGACCATAGAGATGCAGTCCCACAGCACATTGCCGTGCGGCGTCTGTGCCAGCAACGCCCGCTGACCGATGGCGAAGCGCGGCTCGATGCCGAAGGCGAGCACGCCGGCGTCGTCCTTCATCACGATCCGATGCCCGGCGGCGAGCTCTTGCGGCGTGATCCAGGCCTGGCCCTCCCAGCGCACATATTGCCGCTCGTCCTCGCAGATCGGGCAATGTTGCGGCGGCGTCGCTGCCGCCGCGAACTGGACGCCACATTGCAGGCAGAGGAAACAGGTCGGCCGTCCTGTTTTGCGTGAATCCATTCAGTGCTTCCTTGAAAGCTGCTTCGTCGCGGCCTCGAGCCCGGCGAGCGTCAGCGGAAACATGCGGCCGCCAAAGATGTCGCGGATCATGGCGGTCGAATGGGTAAAACCCCAGTGCTTTTCGCTTTCGGGGTTGAGCCATACCGCGTTCGGCCATTGCTGCAACAGACGGCCGAGCCAGACGACGCCGGCCTCCGGATTCCAGTGCTCGACCGAGCCGCCGGGATGCGCAATCTCATAGGGGCTCATCGAGGCATCGCCGACGACGATCACCTTGTAGTCCGGACCGTATTTGTGGAGCAGGTCGAAAGTCGAAATCACCTCCGCATGGCGGCGGCGATTGTCCTTCCACACGCCCTCGTAGAGGCAGTTGTGGAAGTAAAAATATTCGAGCTGGCGGAATTCGGCGCGGGCGGCCGAAAACAACTCCTCGACGCTTCTGATGTGATCGTCCATCGAGCCGCCGACATCGAAGAACATCAGCAGCTTCACGGCATTGCGCCGCTCGGGCCGTGTCTGCACGTCGAGATAGCCATGCTCGGCGGTGGCGTGGATGGTGCCGGGCAGGTCGAACTCCTCCTCGGCGCCTTCGCGCACCCAGCGGCGCAAGCGCTTCAGCGCGATCTTGATATTGCGGTGCCGAGCTCGACGGCATCGTCGAAATTCCTGAACTCGCGCTTGTCCCAGACTTTCACCGCACGGCGGTTGTGGCTCTCGTGCTGGCCGATGCGAACGCCTTCGGGATTGTAGCCATAGGCGCCGAAGGGTGAGGTGCCGCCGGTGCCGATCCATTTCGACCCGCCCTGATGGCGGCCCTTCTGTTCCTTCAGCCGCTTTTTGAGCGTTTCCATCAGCTTTTCGAAACCGCCCAGCGCCTCGACCAGCTTTTCTCCTCATCGGTCAGGTGCTTTTCGGCAAGCCGCCGCAGCCATTCCTCCGGAATGTTCTCGACGTCGACCGGGTTGTCGCCAGCCAGCGCTTCGACACCCCTAAAGATGTGCGAAAAGACCTGGTCAAAACGGTCGATGTGGCGCTCGTCCTTCACCAGTGCCGAGCGGGCGAGATAGTAAAAACCCTCGACGTCATAGTCGACCAGCCCCGCCGCCAGCCCTTCCAGCAGCGACAGAAATTCCCGGAGCGAGACCGGAACCCGCGCAGCCTTCAGTTCGAGGAAGAAGGGGATGAACATCGTCCGACTTCTATCTGTGCCCTTCGATCTTCTCGCGAGCGGCGCTGGCGATGAAGGCGGAACGCGTGAGGCCGCGTCGGCTCGCTTCGGCATCGATTGCCGCCAAGAGACCTGCGTCGAGCGACAGACTTGCGCCACCGCCGTGACATCCGGTTGATCGGGGACCCCCACTCCCCAGACATCATCTGCGCCGTCAAGAATTCCGACATAGTGCGTCATCATTCCTCCTTAAATCCATCCGGCAAGCCGGGCGATCGACCGTTCATCACATCAGATCATACTCGATGAAGCCGGTCCGCCGTGCCACGTGGTCGTAGAGTTTGCGCGCGGTGGTGTTGGTCTCGTGCGTCATCCAGTAGACGTTCTTGACGCCGATCTTGCCGGCTTCCTGCTTGACCGCTTCGATCAGGGCGGCGCCGACGCCTTTGCCGCGCACATCCGGGTCGGCGAACAGGTCCTGCAGATAGCAGTTGTTTTTTTCTGACCAGCAGGAGCGATGGTAGAGATAGTGCGTCAGGCCGACCGCCTTACCGCCGATCGTGGCGATGAACCCTTTTGGTTCGAACTCACCCGCCGTGAACAGGCGCTTCCAGGTGACGGCGTAGACGTCTTCCGGCAGCTTGGTTTCGTAGAAGGTGAGGTAAGCAGTCCACAGACGCCGCCAGTCGGCGTGGTCGGATTGTGCCAGTGGGCGGACGGTGATCTCGGTCATTTCATTTCCTTCCGAAGCTTCGGGCCCAGGCTGCCCCGGTGCCCGGCCGGCGGCAACGGTCCAGCAAAGGGAAAGCGCTGTCCGATCCGCATGCCCGGCCCTGCGCTATGGCTTCGGGCGTTCGTCGCTCGCAAAGCCAATCGTTGGCTTTTCGTCGGCCTTTGGCTGACCGCTCCTCACCCCTGCCTTCTCGCCATGAAAGCCAGCCGCTCGAACAGATGCACGTCCTGTTCGTTCTTCAACAGCGCGCCGTGCAGCTTGGGCAGTGCGTTTTTCGGGTCGCCGCGCAAATCCTCGGGCGCGATATCGTCGGTCACGAGCAGGCGGATCCAGTCCAGTGCCTCGGAGGTCGACGGCTTCTTCTTCAGGCCCGGCACGTCGCGGATCTCGTAAAACTGGGTGAGTGCGGCGCGCACCAGGTTCTGCTTGATGCTGGGATAGTGCACGTCGACGATCCGATGCAGCGTCTCGACGTCGGGAAAGCGGATATAGTGGAAGAAGCAGCGGCGCAGGAAGGCGTCCGGCAGTTCCTTCTCGTTGTTGGAGGTGATGATGACGATCGGGCGCACGGCAGCGCGGATCGTTTCGCCGGTCTCGTAGACGAAGAACTCCATTCGATCGAGTTCCTGCAGCAAATCGTTGGGGAACTCGATGTCAGCCTTGTCGATCTCATCGATCAGAAGCACGACCTTCTTGGCCGTCGCGAAGGCATCCCACAGCTTGCCACGCTTGATATAATTGCTGATGTCGTTGAAGCGCTCGTCGCCGAGTTGGCTGTCGCGCAGCCGCGACACGGCGTCATACTCGTAGAGGCCCTGCTGCGCCCTTGTCGTCGACTTGACATGCCATTCGATCAGCTCGAGGCCGAGCGCGGCCGCCACTTGCCTGGCCAGTTCGGTCTTGCCGGTGCCGGGCTCGCCCTTGACCAGCAATGGCCGCTCCAGCGCGATCGCCGCAGTGACCGCCACCATCAGATCCTTGTCGGCGACATAGGCCGCCGTGCCTTCGAAACGCATTTTTGCTCCTCGGTTTTCATGGCAACCGTAAGGAGACAGCCCAGCCCATGCAAGGCGCAGCGGCGAGGGCGCGGTGAACCCATGTGCCGCGCAGCTCCCAGGCAGGACCTTGCGACGAATAAAGCCGCCGAACATGGCCGTCTCTCTGGCGCTTGGCCTGTCATCGGCCTATATTGGGCGTGACGGTCTGCGCTTCCCGGCAGGAGAACATTTTCCCCGGGGCCTTAATGATCCCTAGGGAGCTGTCCCTGGGAAGACCCGTGGGTTTTCTCATACGGCGCCCACCTACTTTGTAGGTTCCCGGGATCGCTCTCTCCACCGGTTGTGTGGATCGTCACTCGACGCAAAGGATCCACGCCTCGGTGGATCATGCGGTGGAAAACGTCGCTCCTAAAACTCCATCCAAATCTGACCTTTTCTATCGTCGGCGCATGACATCCTCGAAAGACCTTAAAAACCATTTGCGACGCGAAGCACTCGGGCGCCGCGATGCGCTCGATCCGTTCTGGCGGGTGGAGGCAGCGCTCGAAATGGCAGAGACGGCGCGGGACAGCATTGCGATAGAACCGGGCCAGATCGTCTCCGGCTTCTGGCCGATGCGCTCGGAAGTCGACGTCCGGCCGCTGATGTTCGCCTTGCGCGAAAAAGGTGCACGGCTTTGCCTGCCGGCGATTCTCGACAAGACCACCATCGTCTTTCGCGAACTGGTGCGCGGCGCGCCGATGATCGACATGGGGTTCGGCACCGTCGGGCCGCATGAGGAGGCCGAGGTGCTCGATCCCCAGGTGATGCTGGTGCCGCTCGCGGCTTTCGACGCGCGCGGCCACCGCATTGGCTATGGCGCCGGCTATTACGACCGTGCCATCGCGCGGCTGGTCGACAAGGGGCAGCCGCTGCGGCTGATCGGCATTGCTTTCGACTGCCAGCAGGTGGCGCTAGTGCCGGACGAGCCGCATGACGTGACCATTCCGGAAATACTCACCGAGAGCGGGTTGCGCCGGTTCGCGCCGAAATTGTAGATAAGTTCCTGGACGCATGGTCTTTTCCGGAAGTCATGCAGCTTTTTGCTTCGCTGACCTTCGGTTCGGGATCATGTTTAGATGAGACTTCTCTTCCTCGGCGATATGGTCGGCAAGACGGGACGCACGGCGGTGTGGGAACAACTGCCCGGCCTGATCTCGGATTTCAAACTCGACTTCGTCATCGTCAATGGCGAGAACGCCGCCGGCGGCTTCGGCATTACCGAAGAGATCTTTCGCGAGACGATCTCGGCGGGCGCCGACGTCGTCACAACCGGCAATCATGTCTGGGACCAGCGCGATGCGCTGGCTTTCGCGCCGCGCGAGGAACGCTTTCTGCGTCCGTCCAATTTCCCCAAGGGCACGCCGGGGCGGGGCTCGGGCGTCTACATCGCCAGGAACGGCGCGCGCGTTCTGGTCGCCAACATCATGGGCCGGGTGTTCATGCATCCTGAACTCGACGATCCGTTTCAGGCCGGCGAGCGCGAGCTTGCCGCCTGCCCGCTTGGCGAGCAGGCCGATGCGGTGGTCATCGATTTCCATGCCGAGGCGACCTCTGAAAAAATGTGCTTTGCGCACTTCGTCGACGGCCGCGCCAGCCTGGTTGTCGGCACCCACACGCATCAGCCGACCGGCGACCACCATATCCTCAACGGCGGCACCGGCTATATCTCAGACGCCGGCATGTGCGGCGACTATGATTCTTCGCTCGGCATGGACAAGGAGGAGCCGCTCAACCGGTTTCTGTCGAAGGTGCCGAAAGGGCGCTTCGAGGCGGCGAGCGGCCCGGCGACATTGTGCGGCGTCGGCGTCGACATTTCGGATCGCAGCGGCCTGACCGAGCGGATTGCGCCGTTTCGCCGCGGGCCGCGGCTCGAAGAAACCGCGCCCTCGTTCTGGTCATGACATTGATGTAAGCGATTGTAGTACCTAATTGCCGGCCACGCCTGCTTCAGATCGTAAGAGGGGACGACCTCCATGCAGCTCATCGAATTCCTGGCGCCACATTTCGCCTTTGTCTCCGATCCGACTGCATGGGTCGCGTTGCTGACGCTGATTGTGTTGGAGGTCGTGCTCGGCATCGACAATCTGATCTTCATCTCGATCCTGACCAACAAATTGCCGGAGGCGCAGAGGGCCCGCGCCCGGCGGCTCGGCATTTCTGCCGCGCTGATCATGCGGCTGGTGCTGCTTGCCACCATCTCGATCATCGTCCAGTTGACGACACCGGTGTTCACCGCTTTCGGCCATGGCTTTTCGTGGCGCGATCTGATCCTGATCGCCGGCGGCCTGTTCCTCGTCTGGAAGGCGACCAAGGAGATCCACCACACGGTCGATCTCGAGGATCACCAGGACACGATGATGGGTGAGACGCTGCAGCTTTCGCTGGGCGGCGCCATCTTCCAGATCCTGCTGCTCGACCTCGTCTTTTCGATCGATTCGATCATCACCGCGGTCGGCATGACCGACGAGATCGCCATCATGTATATCGCCGTGATCGTGGCAGTCACCGTGATGATGCTGGCGGCCGGACCGCTCGCCAACTTCATCGCCAAGAACCCCAGCATCGTCATGCTGGCGCTGAGCTTCCTGCTGATGATCGGCATGACGCTGATCGCCGACGGCATGGGCTTCCATGTGCCGAAGGGCTACATCTACGCCGCCATGGGTTTTTCCGCCCTTGTCGAGGGCCTCAACATGCTGGCGCGACGTCGGAGGAAGGCAAAGGCCGGCGCGGGGCACTGAGGTTGGCGGGGCGAAGCGACGGCGCGAAGGCCTGAGCTCTGCCTCACTTGTCGCGGCCATGCAGAACCTTTGAGACGTCGGAGGGACAGCACCCTGGACAGCACCCCCTCTGTCCTGCCGGACATCTCCCCCTCAAGGAGGGAGATTGGCAGTTTTAGCGCTCCGCTCGTCCTGCACCGTTGGAGATTGGCGAAAGCCTCAGCGACATCCGATCTCCCCCCTTGCGGGCCCTTGCGGGGGAGATGTCCGGCAGGACAGAGGGGTGGGAAGGATCGCTGCAGAACGGCTTTTTGCATCCAGTGAATTAAGCGGTCGGCGTGCCCTTCGGATGACGGTCGCCGATCAGGCCAAGCGTCAAGCCTTGCTCCAACCAGGCCTTGGCGCCGGCGAGCACCAGCGCGAAACCATCGGTCGAGCCGATCGCCTGCTTGACCTGTTCATCGGTGCTGCCGGCAAAACCGAAATTGCGAACCTCGACAAAGGTGCCGCCCTGCATCTCGGTAAAAGTCCAGACCACCGTGGTCGGCGAATCGCTCCATTGCATGACGATCTTTTCGTTCGTGACGAACTCGCTGACCGTGACCGGCGTCGAAACGCCATACATCCGCCACTCCCAGCGAACTTCCTTGCGGCTGTCCAACCTGCCGCTGCCGTGGGTGAACCAGAATTTCGTCGTGATCGCCGGATCGACGATGGCTTCGAACACTTCTGCGACCGGCCGCCGGATCAGCATGCCGGCTTCGGCGGTCGGTGTCTCACGGATGTCCATTTCGTCCTCCTTCCGAACCGGTCTCCGTCACCAGGCGTCGGGTTCGCGCACCAGGTGAATGATGTTGGCCGGATTGATGATCCAGCCGCCACGAAAACCTTCGCCGAGCGCCTCGATGGCGTCGCAGCGCACAACACCGGCTTTGGCGAGATGATCGGCGGCGGCCGGAAAATCGTCGGTGAACAGTTCCAGCCAGATCTCGGCCTGGCTCAGCATCGGCGCTTCGTCGATCCACAGGCGATTGGGGCCGAGCTCGAAACCGATGGCGGGCGCCTTGGCCGTGAACGGTTTTAGGCCGACAACATCGCGGTAGAAGGCGATCGTCTCCTGGTGTTGGTGGGGCGGCACTTTCATGGCGATGTTGATGCCGCCGGTGATTTTCGCAGCCATACTTTCCTCCGTCTTCTCAGATATTGTCTTCATTGGCGGGCTCGCCCTTCATCTCGCTGCGATAGTAGCCGTCGCGCAAATTGATGCCGTATTCGACATAGGCCTTCATGCAGGCCAGCATCTGCGACCAGCCCTCGCAATTGAGGTAGGACTTCTTCAGGCCGACCGCGTCCTCGTGCCAGCCGGCCTCGGCGATGGTGACGAAGGTGCCGCCGTCGTCCAGCGGCTCGAAATTCATCTCGATGCGCGTCTTGTAGGCCGGCTTGCCGTCGGCGTCGGTGGCGTCCCAGCGCAGCGCGATGCGGTTGTCTTTCTCCACCTCGTCGACCTCGACCGGGACCTTGCCCCACCAGATGACCCTGGCGCCGGCCACCAGCGGGGCACTGGCGCCGCCGATGGTGGTGAAATAGCCGCTGAGCTTGTTCGGATTGGTGACCGCATCGAAGACTTCGGCAACCGGTTTGCCGATGCGGCCCGAAACTCTGAATCCAAGAGACATATCCACAGCTCCTTCCTTGATCGGGTCGATATTATGTTATAAAAATATAACATGTCAAGCAAGGCGCAGCACGACAATGTTTTCAAGGCGCTGGCGCATCCCCGCCGGCGCGCGCTGCTCGACGAGCTAAAGGACGCGCCGCGGACCACCGGCATGCTGTGCGATGCCTTTCCCGACATGGACCGCTGCACCGTCATGCTGCATCTGAAAGTGCTGAAGGAAGCCGATCTGGTGGTGGCGCGGCGCGAGGGGCGCGAACGCTGGAACCATCTCAACGCGCTGCCGATCAAGCAGATCCACGACCGCTGGATCAGCCAGTACGCCACGCATGCGATCAGCATTCTCGACCGGCTGAAATCCGATCTGGAGGGGTGAGCGTTCGCAGGAAAGCAGTTGGCGGTAACGTTGCCGCACCGCCCTTACGGCGCGGCTGGACGAATTGAGCCGATTTATCTATAAGCCGGCCATTCCGAGATAGAGCGCCGCACGTCCATCCGGACGCAGCAGGGACGTTCTGAAATTTAAGTTCGAGCATTTTGGCAAAGGCGAGGTGACTACCTCGCTGCAGGATGCTCTGCCAAGAAAACGACAGGGGTGCCATGGCTGGCCATTCACAGTTCAAGAACATCATGCACCGCAAGGGCCGCCAGGATGCGGTGCGGTCGAAAATGTTTTCCAAGCTGGCGCGCGAAATAACCGTCGCCGCCAAGAGCGGCACGCCGGATCCGTCGATGAACCCGCGCCTGCGTCTTGCCGTGCAGAACGCCAAGGCGGTGTCGATGCCGAAAGACAACATCCAGCGCGCCATCAACAAGGCATCGATGGGCGACGCCGAGACTTACGAAGCCGTGCGCTACGAAGGCTACGGGCCAGGCGGCGTCGCGCTGATCGTCGAGGCGCTGACCGACAACCGCAACCGCTCGGCGTCGAATGTGCGCGCCGCCTTCACCAAGGCCGGCGGGGCGATGGGCGAAACCGGCTCGGTGTCGTTCATGTGGGACCGTGTCGGCGAGATCTTCTATCCGGCGTCGGTCGGCAGCGCCGAGAAGGTCATGGACGCGGCGATCGAGGCCGGGGCCGACGACGTCCAGTCGGACGAGGAAGGCCACACGATCTATTGCGCTTTCGAGAACCTCGGCGAAGTATCGAAGGCGCTGGAAGGCGCGCTCGGCGAGGCTGAATCGGTGAAGCCGATCTGGAAGCCGCAGACCAACATTGCGGTCGATGAGGAGCGGGCACAGTCGCTGATGAAGTTGGTCGCCACGCTCGAGGACGATGACGACGTGCAGAGCGTCTACGCCAATTTCGAGGTCGACGACGAGACCATGGCGAAGCTCAGCGCGGCATGAGCACAGCTCAACCAGACATGAGCGGAGTTCAGTCCGATATTTGAGCGGAGCTTAATCTGAGATATGAGCGGAACTCAATCTGACATGACCGAAAAGCCGTTGCCCCAGGTCCGCATCACCTATTGCGCGCAGTGCCACTGGCTGCTGCGGGCCGGCTGGATGGCGCAGGAGCTGCTGTCGACCTTCGCAACGGATCTGGGCGAGGTCACGCTGGTGCCCGGCACCGGCGGCATCTTCACCATTTCCTGCAACGAGACACTGGTCTGGGACCGCAAGCGCGACGGCGGCTTTCCCGATGCCGCAAGGCTCAAGCAACTGGTTCGCGACGTGATCGACCCGGACCGCGATCTCGGCCATGCCGACCGCAAGAGCGACAAGTCAAAAGATACCCCGTCAAAAGACCCTGCCTGACGCAAGGTCTTTTAGACTTCTGCCCTCGTTCACCGCCACGCCACGATGAAGCAGGCCAGCGCGACGATGGCGGTGGTGGTACGGACGTGGTTCCACATCACCCAGTCCCTGAGATAGGTGGCCCAAACGGCGGCGCCGTTGGCGCTTGCCGGATCGACGGCGGCCAGCGCGTTGTTGAGCGGCACGTTGAAGATCATCGTCACGATCAGGTTGCCGACGAGGTAGATCAGGGCGCCGGCGAGAAGCCACAACGAGCCTGGTTGGCCCCAGCCGATGACAGCGCCGACGACGAGGACGAGGCAGATCAGCCCGGTGCCGAAAAGCGCGGCCATGAACATCGGCGTCACCGCAGTGATGTTGATCGAATTCATGGCGGCGATGCCGCCCGCGGCAGGCATGCGGGCGAGGCCCGGCATGACGAAGCTGGAAAAGGCGAAGAAGACACCAGCGACGACGCCCGAGCCGAGCGCGGCGATGAAGGTGAGGCTGGGAAGCAGTTTCATGATCATGTCAGTCACTCCATATGCTCGTACCAGCGGTTTCGGTTGCATAGGCGGAAAAGTCCTTTGGGGCGCGGCCGAGCACGCGCTCGACGCCGTCGGTCAGCGCCTCGTTGCGACCGTCGAGCACCTCGGTGAACAGCTCGTTGAGCAGCCAGGCGAACTCGGCCGGCAACTCGTATCCGGCTACTGCGGCGGTGAACTCGGCATGCGAAATCCTGACAAAGCGGATGTCGCGGCCGGTCGCCTTGCCGATCTCGGCGACCGCGTCGGCGAAGCTCAGCAGACGCGGCCCGGTCAGCTCGTAAAGCTGGCCGACATGGCCTTGCCGGGTAAGCACCGTCACGGCGGCGTCGGCAATGTCGTCGGCATCGACGAACGGTTCTCCGACAGTGCCGACCGGCAAGGCCACCTCACCGGCGAGCAGCGGATCGAGCAAAAAACTCTCGCTGAAATTCTGGGAGAACCAGGCGCAGCGCAGGATCGTCCAGTCGGCGCCTGAGGCTTTCAGCATCTCTTCGGCTCGTTGCGCTTCGGTTTCGCCGCGCCCCGACAGCAGCACCAGTCGGTTGACGCCACGTTCCACGGCAAGACGCGAGAAGGCGCCGACCGCTTCGGCCGCACCGGGCACCGCAAGATCGGGATAGTAGCTGATGTAGACGGCACCGACACCATTGAGCGCGGGTTCCCAGGTCGTATCGTCTTCCCAGTCGAAGGGCGGGGTGCCCGAGCGCGAGCCGATCCGTACTGGCAGGCCCTGCGCCGTCAGCCGGTCCGCGAGACGACGGCCGGTTTTGCCGGTGCCGCCGAGGATCAAAATCGGTTTTGCTGCTGTGTCGATCATGGCGATTTTCCTTTGCTCACAAACATGAGTGATCCTCACATTTGCAAAACGTGATAAACCCTCGTATTTTGTGAGTCAAGCCAGTTTGTTGATCATTCGCCAGGAGACAGTGATGGAAGGCTCGACCGTAGCGGGTTCACAGGATGGCCAGATCGCATCGCCGCGCCGGGCGCCCAGCCAGCAGCGCAGCCGCGAGCGGGTCGAGCGGATGCTGGCCGCCGCCTCTGCGCTGATCGCCGAGCAAGGCAGCGACGTCATGCGCATGGGCGAAGTTGCGGAACGGGCCGGCGTGTCGATCGGCTCGCTCTACCAGTTCTTCCCGGACAAGCGGGCGATCATCTGGACGCTGGCCGAGCGCCACACCGCCGAAAGCCAGGCCTGCATCGCGGCAGCGCTTGCACAGGTCAGCGACGCCGAAGGGCTGCGGCGGGCATTTTCCGAGCTGGTGGATATCTATTACGGGCTGTTCCTGGCCGAGCCGGTGATGCGCGACATCTGGTCGGGCACACAGGCCGACAAGGCGCTGCGCGAACTCGAGCTCGCCGACAGCCGGGCCAACGCCGAATTCCTCACCGCGGTGCTGAAGCGGCTGCGGCCCACCGCCGATCCGGCGGCGCTGGAAACGACGGCGCTTCTCATCTGGCAGATGGGCGAGGCCACCATGCGGCTGGCGATCTCGGTCGGTCGAAAGGAAGGCGACGACCTGGTCGCCGCCTACAAGCGGATGGCGCTGCGCGAACTGGTCGACCAATAGAGCCGCACTTCCAACAAAAAACCCGCCACGAGGGCGGGTTTCTTCGATCCGAAAAATAGCTTGCGGCCTACAGCCCAAAACCTTCGAAACGCTTCTTGAACTTCGACAGGCGGCCGCCGCGGTCGAGCAGGGTCTGCTGGCCGCCGGTCCAGGCCGGATGGGTGGTCGGGTCGATGTCGAGGTTCATCGTATCGCCTTCCTTGCCCCAGGTCGAACGGGTCATGTATTCGGTGCCGTCGGTCATGACGACCTTGATGGTGTGGTAGTCGGGATGGATATCGGTCTTCATTGTGCTATTCCTGGTTCGCCGGCGCCGCTGACGGGCATAAAGCCTGCGTCGATGCGCCCCTTTTTAAAACTCGAAGCCGCAGCTATTGAGGAGCCACGGCTTTTAAAAACGGTCGGCGAGCCTATACATCAGCCGGAATTGAATCACAAGGCCGCGGTAAGCGCATATTGAGGCGCATGCCCAGAAGGCGGCCAGAGGAAACGGTCATGGCGCATACAAGCGGCGATGCAGACGAGCGTAGGCGCTCGCTCAAGCCGCTGCGGCGCCTGTTCCCCTACATCACCCGCTACCGGAAAATGGTCATTGGCGCGGTCGTCTCGCTGACCGTTGCTGCGGCGACGACGCTGGCGCTGCCGCTGGCCGTGCGGCGCATGATCGACCATGGCTTTTCCGCTTCCGATTCCATTTTCATCGCCGAGTATTTCGCCATGCTCGTGGTGATGGCTGCCTTGCTCGCCGCGGCGTCGGCCAGCCGCTATTATTTCGTCATCACGCTGGGCGAGCGCGTCGTCGCCGACATCCGCAGCGACGTGTTCCGCCATGTTACGACGCTGTCGCCATCCTTCTTCGACACTGCACAGTCGGGCGAGATCGTCTCGCGGCTAGCCGCCGACACGACGCAGGTCAAGTCAGCAGTCGGAGCCACCGCATCGGTGGCGCTGCGCAATGTCATCCTGGGCCTCGGCGCAGTGGCGATGATGATCTTCACAAGCCCGAAACTGTCGGGCCTCGTCATCGCCGCCATTCCGGTGATCGTGCTGCCGCTGGTCGCCTTCGGCCGCTCGGTGCGGCGCAAATCGCGGCTGGCGCAGGACACACTGGCCGACGCCACGGCCTACGCCAGCGAGCAGATCGGCGCGGTGCGTACACTGCAGGCCTTCACCAATGAGAAGCTGGTCACCGGGCATTTTTCAGCTGCCGTGGAAGCCGCTTTCGCGGCGGCGCGGTCCTCGATCTTTGCCCGCTCCTTCCTCACCTTCTTCGCCATCTTCATGATCTTTTCCTCGGTGGTGGCGGTGCTGTGGTTCGGCTCGCGCGATGTGCTCGACGGCACGCTGTCGCCGGGCACGCTCGGCCAATTCCTGCTCTATTCGGTGTTCGCCGCCGGCGCGCTCGGCGCGCTGTCGGAAGTGTGGGGCGAGCTTTCTCAAGCCGCCGGTGCTGCCGAACGGCTGACCGAGATCCTGGCCGAGAAGCCCGCGATCCAGGCCCCCGCGCATCCGAAACTGCTGCCGGCGACGGCCAGAGGCGCAATCAGTTTCGACGACGTGTCCTTCTCCTACCCGGCCGGGCCCGACCGCGCTGCCGTCCACGGCCTGAGTTTCCAGGTCAAGCCCGGCGAGACGGTGGCGATCGTCGGCCCGTCCGGCGCCGGCAAGAGCACCGTCTTTTCGCTGCTTTTGCGCTTCTACGACCCCGAGACCGGCAAGATCATGATCGACGGCGTCAATGTGCGCGAGGCCGACCCCGTCGCCATCCGAGAGCGAATCGCCATCGTGCCGCAGGACGTCACCATCTTCGCGGCCAGCGCGCGCGACAATATCGGCTTCGGCCGTCCGGACGCCAGCCAGGCCGAGATCGAGGCGGCGGCCAGGGATGCGCTTGCCGACGAGTTCATCCTGAAACTCGAGAAAGGCTATGACAGCCAGGTCGGCGAGCGCGGCGTGACCTTGTCCGGCGGCCAGCGCCAGCGCGTGGCGATTGCCCGCGCGATACTGCGCGATGCGCCGATCCTGCTGCTCGACGAGGCAACCTCGGCACTGGACGCCGAAAGCGAGACGCTGGTGCAGACGGCGCTGGAGCGGCTGATGCAGGACCGCACCACGATCGTCATCGCCCACCGGCTGGCGACGGTGCTGAAGGCGGACCGGATCCTGGTCATGGATGGCGGCTGCATCGTCGAGGAAGGCACCCACCAGAGCCTCGTCGCCAAGGGCGGCATCTATGCGCGGCTGGCCAAGCTGCAATTCGAAACCGGGGCGAACGCTTTCAGGGGCGCCGCGGAGTAGTAGGACGACGCTGCCAAACGGCTTCGTCTTTTGCAAATGGCGCTGGTCGGCAGTGACGAAATTGCCGCGGTGTTCGATGCGCTTGAAGATATGTCAGGCGCCCTTCAGCACCTCCCCATAGCGCTTGCGCAAATGCTCGGTGAAATGCGTGGCGTTGAGCTTCTCGCCGGTGGCGCGCTCGAGCAGTTCGGGCGTCGACCAGCGTGAGCCTTGCGACCAGATCCTTTGCCGGCGCCAGTCGTTGATCGCCGCGAAATTTCCCTTGGCGAGGTCTTCGTCGGCGGAGGGATGATCTCTGGTCAGGGCGGCCCATTGCTGCGCCGCCATCATCGCGCCCAGCGTATAAGACGGGAAATAGCCGAACGCAGCACCCGGCCAGTGCACGTCCTGCATCGGCCCGTCGGCCGGGTTGTCGATGGTCGACAGGCCGAGACAGTCGCGCATCTTGGCGTCCCAGGCCTCGGGCAGGTCGGCGGCCTCGAGCCGTCCCGAGACAAGCTCCTGCTCCAGCTCGTAGCGCAGGATGACGTGCAGCGGATAGGTCACCTCGTCGGCGTCGACGCGGATCAGGCCGCGCTCGACCCGGTGTACATGCGGCAGGATGTCTTCGATCGACCAGGCCTCGCCGAGGTGCTTTTCGACCACCGGCCGCGCCCAGCGCCAGAATTCGGGGTTGCGGCCGATCTGCTTCTCGACGAACAGGCTCTGGCTTTCATGCACAGCCATGCCGCGCGCCTTGCCGAGCGGCCAGTGCGCCCACGCCTGCGGCAGGTTCTGTTCGTAAAGCGCGTGGCCGGTCTCGTGCAGCACGCCCATCAGCGCCGACAGGAAATCGGAGGTCTTGTAGCGGGTGGTGATGCGCACGTCGCTCGGCACGCCGCCGCAGAACGGATGATGCGATACCGACAGCGAGCCGTGGGTGAGATCGAAGCCGACCGCCGCCATCATGGCGAGGCCAAGCTCGCGCTGCTTTTCGATCGCATAGCTGCCCGAAAGCGGCTTCAGCGGATGTTTCGCCAGCCGCTTTTCCTGCACGGCCAGTGCCTCTGGCACGAAATCCCTGAGAAAGGTCTTCAACTCGGCGAAGACCGGCGTGATGTCGGCGGCGCGGTTGCCGGGATCATATTGCTCCATCAGCGCGTCGTACGGATGAAGGCCGAGCACCTCGGCCCGAAGGGCTGCTTCCTCGCGCACCAGCGCGACGACGCCTTCGAGCGCCGGCAAGAACCCGGCCCAGTCGTTCTTTGCACGCAAGTCGCGCCACAACTGCTCGGAGCGCATCCGGGCGGTGGTTTGGCGCTCGACGAATTCGACCGGCAGGCAGGTCAGGTTGGTGTATTGCCGCCGGAATTCCTTGACCGCAGCCTGCTGTTCTTCGTTCAGCGTTTCCTGTTCGGCCGCCGCGATCCAGTCGGCGATCTCCGGCGCGGTCGCTCTGGCGTGATGCATGCCGGCCAGCGCCGACATCGCCTCGGCGCGCTTTTCGCCGCCGCCGACGGCCATGTGGGTCGCCTCGTCAGCGCCGAGAATGGCGAGCGCATGCTCCAGTGCTTCGAGCTTGTGGCCGAGGTCGTCGAGTTTTTGAAAGGACATTGTGGCTTCCGCTGAATTTGAACGGCGGGAAAAGATACCAATGCGCTGATATTGGCAACCCTGAAGGCGATAGGGCACATTGGTTGCTGGCCAGGATGCACGCCGCATTGGGTCTTGCAGGAGCGGTGGCGTGCGTGATCAATGTCGCGAGGCGGCGGCGCGTCGCATCGGGGAGACGAAGCATGATCGCCAATGTGCTGGTCGGGTTGGTGGCGCTGATCCACCTTTACATCGTCTATATGGAGATGGTGCTGTGGGACACGCCGCGCGGCCACAAGGCGTTCAAGCTGACGCCGGAATTCGCCAGCGCATCGAAAGTGCTTGCGGCCAACCAGGGGCTCTACAACGGCTTTCTCGCCGCCGGGCTGATCTGGGGGCTTTACCTCGGCGCGGCCGGTTTCCAGATCAAGGTGTTTTTCCTGCTCTGCGTCGCCATCGCCGCCTCTACGGCGCGGCCACAGTCAGCAGGAAAATCCTCTACGTCCAAACCGTGCCCGCTGCAGTTGCTCTGACCGCAGTTTGGCTGGGCGCATAACCCCGAAATCGGACTCGATTTTTGGAAAAGCTCCCTGCCTGGGGCTTTCGGTGCGGAACGGATCTTGCGCAAAATCAACAGATCATGCGCAAGATCAAAGTGCGGCGCTGTAATGGATGATTTCAGCCTTTTGGATAGTTTGGGCCGTAGCCGTTCGGATAGTACCCGCCATCGCCGCCGCTGCCGATGAGGAAGGCGCTGCCGGTGGCAGCCCGCAGCCTTTGGCTCATATGATCGATCTGCGCCAGCATTTTATGATATTGCGTGGCCGGCATCGTTCCATCTCGCGCGGCCCTCTGCGCTGCCCGATCAAGTTGAGCGACCTGCGTGCGCAAGTCACGCGCCTCGTTCGGCTCGACACTGTTCGCCTGCATGGCGGCTCGGATACCGGTATCCACGCTCTCTATCTGGTTGATCAAAGCTGCCACATGCGGGCCGGCGTCGGCGCCAGCAAGCGGAACGGTGACGAGAAGTGCGGCGAGCGTAGCAGTCCTGAGGGTCTTGGGAGTGAAAGAACGCATGTTGCGTCTCCTTTTACAGGGGAGGCGGCGATTGGGAGGGCCACCTTCCGGCCGTGGGCCGTGGGCCGTCGGTTCCGTTGGGTCGCGATGGACGCTTCCACCGCCGGCGGTTCTCGGCCCCGCGACATAGCTAGGAGCGATCCGCGGCAAAGTGTAATCAAAAAAAGGTAATCTTTTCAGGCCTTGCTAGCCTGCATCGCCGCCCTAAGTGCGGCCGCCGCCTGGAGCCGGGGCGATCAGCGCTCGGTCAGTTTCAGCTCGATGCGGCGGTTCTTGTTGCGCGCGTCTTCGGTATCGGCGGGGTCGAGCGGCTGGAATTCGCCGAAGCCGGCGGCAACCAGGCGGTTGGCCGGCACGCCGTTCTCGATCAGGAACTTCACCACCGAGGTCGAGCGCGCCGTCGATAATTCCCAATTGTCGCGGTAGCGGCCGGTGCCCGACAGCGGCTTGTCGTCGGTGTGGCCGTCGACGCGCAGCACCCAGTTGATCTCCGGCGGGATCTCCTTCTGCAGGTCGATGATGGCGTCGGCGAGCTTCTTCATCTCGTCCTTGCCGGCATCGTTGATCACTTCGGAGCCTGTCGGGAAAAGCACTTCCGACTGGAAGACGAAGCGGTCGCCGACGATTCGGATGTTCTCGCGGTCGGCGAGGATTTCGCGCAGGCGCCCGAAGAAGTCGGACCGGTAGCGGTTCAGTTCCTGCACACGTTGCGCCAGCGCGACGTTCAGGCGGCGGCCGAGATCGGCGATCTTGGTGTTGGACTCGCGATCGCGCGCTTCCGACACGTTGAGCGCTTCTTCGAGCGCTCCGATCTGCCTGCGCAACGCCGAGATCTGCTGGTTGAGGATTTCAACCTGGCTCAGCGCCTGCTGGCTGATCTGGCGCTGGTTGTCGAGTTCGCCTGAAAGCGCCGTGGCCCGCTGGTTGGCGGCGTCGCCGGCACCGGCGCCTTGCGCCAGCAATTGCTCGAGCCGGCTCTTTTCCGCCTCCGACGCCGACAGCGATGCCTGCAAATTGGCCAGCGAATCTTCCTTGTCCTGCGTTGTCGAGCGCTCCAGCGCCAGAAGCTGGGTCAGTTCGTTGATCTGTGAATTGAGGCGGTTGAGCACCGTGTCCTTGCCGGAGATTTCGCGACCGAGCAGGAACTGCGCCAGCACGAAGACCGTGAGCAGGAACATGATCGCGAGCAGCAACGTCGACAGCGCGTCGACGAAGCCCGGCCAGTAATCGATACGGCGATCGGCACGCCGGCTCCTGGCGAGAGCCATGCTAATGGACTCCAGTCTTCTTCAAGGCGTCGGCGATCTTCTCCAGAGTGTTGCGCATCGCCTTCTGCTCGTCCGACTGGGCCTCGACCCAGTCGCGCATGATCTGCTGCTCCGAGCGCATGTTCTTGACCAGGCCCGAAATGCCGTCGGCAAGGTTGGCCATGGCGGTGGCGACACGCGGATTGGCGCCGCCGCCGTTCTCTTGCATGCTGCGCAGTCTTTCCGACAGGACGCGGATCTCGTCGGAGGACTCGACCCTGGGCGGTTCGGCGACGACGATGTCGGAGGACAGGTCGGTGACCGAGGACAGCCAGTTTTCGAGCTCGGTGTAGAAGCGTGTCTGGGCGCGGCCAGCCTGCAGGTCGAGGAAGCCGAGCACCAGGGAA
Source organism: Mesorhizobium sp. WSM4846 (assembly GCF_055811415.1). Taxonomy (NCBI): domain Bacteria; kingdom Pseudomonadati; phylum Pseudomonadota; class Alphaproteobacteria; order Hyphomicrobiales; family Phyllobacteriaceae; genus Mesorhizobium; species Mesorhizobium sp. WSM4846. Next base: position 41,848 of record NZ_JBVVPZ010000024.1, on the reverse strand, counting down.
CCGGACAGGCCGAACAGCGAGGACGAGAAGGCGGTGCCCATGCCGGCCAGCGGCGCGGAAAGCCCGGCCTTCAGAGATTCGAGCACGGCGGCGGCATCGCCGGTACCGGGATCGAGCGAATCGATGGTTTCGCGGATTGAGCCGATCGTGTTGAGCAGGCCCCAGAAGGTGCCAAGCAGACCAAGGAACACCAGCAGCCCGACAAGATAGCGCGAGGTGTCGCGGCTTTCGTCAAGGCGGGTGGCGATCGAATCGAGCATGGTGCGCATTGAGCTGGTCGAGAAGGCGATCGTCGGCGAGCGGCCGATCATCGCCTTCATCGGCGCCAGCAGCACCGGTTCGGTGGTTTCGGAGCCGGCCCGAAAAGAGTTGACCCAGCGCACTTCGCGAAACAGCCGGCCGACCTGCGCGAAGGCCAGCAGGATGCCGACCGCAAGCACGCCGACGATCAGGCCGTTGAGACCGGGATTGGTGGCAAAGGCTGTCGAGATCTGACGGGTCAGGATGGCGGCGATGAAAGCGACGATCATCAGGAAGATGACCATGGTCAGGAGAAAGACCTGCGGGCTCGACAATTTGTGCGGATCGTACATCAGCACGTCGGAGCGCCTGCCCATGCCGAAGGATTTGAGTAAAGCCATCCGTGCCCCGTTTCCGATGCCGCCGCCGCCGCCAATTCACGTTTGACGGCGACTCTAAACGCAATTGTGACCAAATTGAATGGCGCTTGGCAATATTGCCAAGCGGACCATTGCGTTAGGGTCGGTTGATGACCAGGCAGTCGACCATGGCGGCAAGATGCAGGCCGGCGCCGGTGACGACAAAGCCGTGCCACAGCGCATTGTGGAAGCGCAGGCCCTTCCAGGCGAAGAAGATGACGCCGCAGGAATAGACGATGCCGCCGGCGACGATCAGCGCGATCGATGTCGTCGGCAATGTCTGGACGAGCGGCTCGACAAGAACGATGCCGCTCCAGCCGATGGCGAGATAGAAGACGATCGCCAGCCGGTCGAAGCGACCAGGAAGAAGCACTTTGATAGCGATGCCGACCGCTGCCGCGACCCAGACCAGGACGATCATCGAGATGGCCAGCGGCGAGCCGTCGAGTTGGGCGAGGAATGGCGTGTAGGTCGCGGCGATCAGCAGGTAGATCGCGGCATGGTCGAAGCGCCGCAATATCCACTTGGCTGGCGACGACACCGGCCACAGATTATAGGCCAGCGACACCGACAGCACGGTGAGCAGCGAAACCACGTAGAAAACGGCGGCGATATATTCGCCCGGACCGGCATGGAAGGCGGCCAGCGCCAGCAGCGTCGAGCCGGCGGCAATGGCGAGCACGATCCCCACCGCATGGACGATGCCGTCGGCGATCATTTCGGCGCGCGAATAGTGCCAGCGTCCCATGAAGGGGATTTCGATCCGGGATTCGGGGCCGACGTGCGTCATGAATGATCCTGCATCCCTTATCTGGGCGGATGCCGGACAATATTTCAAGCTTTGGTTGCGGTTTTGCGACTGCGGCGGTTCAGCGCGCCAAGTCCGCTAGAGCCTAGCGCGGCGCCACCGGCTTCCTGACGGCCTTCAACAGCGCACGCTGGATGATCTCGTTGCCGACGACGATCGAGCCGCCATCCAGCATGTTCTGCCCGCCGGCGAAGTCGGAGATGAAGCCGCCCGCTTCGCGGATCAGCAGGATGCCGGCGGCGACGTCCCAGGCCGACAGGCCGGTTTCCCAGAACCCGTCCATGCGGCCGGCAGCGACGTAGGCGAGATCGAGCGAGGCGGAGCCGAGGCGGCGCACGCCCGAGACTTCGGCCATCACGTTGCGCAGCTCGACCAGGAAATTGCCATGCTGGCCGCGCCCGAGATGCGGCACGCCGCAACCGATCACCGTGTCGATCAGCTTGGTGCGGCCGGCGACCCGCAGCCGACGGTCGTTCATGAAGGCGCCGCCGCCGCGCTCGGCGGTGTAGAGTTCGTCCATCGCCGGATTGTAGACGACACCGGCGACGATCTGGCCCTGGCGCTCCAGTGCGATCGAGATGGCGAAGAGCGGAATGCCGTGCAGGAAATTGGTGGTGCCGTCGAGCGGGTCGACGATCCAGCGGTGCTGGCTGTCGTCGCCTTCGATCAGGCCGCGCTCCTCCATCAGGAAGGCATAGCCCGGCCGAGCCTTCGACAGCTCGGTGAAGAGGATTTCTTCTGCCTTGCGGTCGGCCTGGCTGACATAGTCGCCCGGCCCCTTCATCGAGACCTGCAGGTTCTGCACTTCGCCGAAATCCCGCGACAGCGAGCGGCCGGCCTTCATGGCGGCCTGGACCATTACATTGAGGATTGCGGAACGCGCCATAGTGTCTCTTCCTGCTGCCTCGCCTATTTGCTTTGAGGCATGATCTTATCCAAAAAGTCTGCAACTTTTTGGGATCATGCCTTAGTCGGCGCGGCGCACGTAAGTGATTTCGTTGGTGTCGACGATGATGCGCTCGCCCGAACCGATGAACGGCGGCACTAGCACACGGATGCCGTTTTCCAGCATCGCCGGCTTATAGGATGAGGCGGCCGTCTGACCCTTCACCACCGGATCGGCTTCGGTGATCGTCAGCGTCACCTGGTCGGGCAGTGAAATGCCGATCGGCCTTTCATCATAGAGCTGGACCGTCACCATCATGCCGTCCTGCAGGAAGGCGGCGCGATCGCCGACGAAATCCTTTTGCAATTCAAGCTGCTCGTAGCTTTCGGTGTCCATGAACACCAGCGCTTCGCCCTGTTCGTAGAGGAAGGAGAAATCCTTCATCTCCAGTCGGATCTGTTCGACGGTTTCGGCGGAGCGGAAACGCTCATTGAGCTTGGTACCGTTGATCAGGTTCTTCAACTCGACCTGATTATAGGCGCCGCCCTTGCCTGGTTTGACAGCGTTGGTTCTGACCGCCACCCACAAGCCGCCATCGTGCTCGATGACGTTGCCGGGACGGATTTCGTTGCCATTGATCTTGGCCATGATGATGTGATCCGGAATGAGATTTTCGCGACGAAAGCGAATTGGCGCCTCCAAGACCACAAATCGCCAGGAGAGGCAAGCGATTGGGCAAGAGGGGGAGTGGACAGGAGGGGGAGTAACGGCGGAGCCATCCCTCGTCTGCATCCGCTGCCGATATTCACTGTCCGCGACGCTTTACGGCAGGCGGTTGGCCTTCTGCAGCGCCTGCTTGGTCTGGTCGTCGGTCAGGCCCTGCAGAAAATCGTCCATCTCCGGATCGATCAGCCCGGCGCGCCGTGCGACGACGTACCAGGCCCCGGCAAGGATCGGATCCGGATCGGTGCCGATGCCGCCCATGTAAAGCTTGGCGAGGCGGTTCTGGGCGGCGACATTGCCGCCCTCGGCGGCCTGTTTCATCCAGCCGAAGCCGGACTTCAGGTCGCGGGCGCCACCGCGTCCCTCGATCATCCAGGCAGCGAGATCGATCTGCGCCGTATCGTAGTTCTGCCTTGCTGCCTGCGCCAGCAGGCCGCGCGCCTGGGCATCGTCGCGCAGCTTGCCGCCGACGCCATTGGCATAGACCTGCGCCAACGCATATTGCGCGTCGGCAAGGCCGGTCGCGGCGGCGCGCTGATAATAGGACACCGCCTTTGCGATGCCGGCATCGCCGGGGTCCTGCTGGACCAGCAGCTGAGCGAAATTGAACTGCGCCAGACGGTTGCCGGCCTCGGCGGCGGCCTGCATCAGCGCGTAGGCCCCTTTCTCGTCCTTCTTGACGTAGCGGCCGTCGAGCAGCATCAGCGCATATTGGAACTGCGATTCCGGTATGCCCTGCTCGGCGGCAAGCGCGTACCACTTTGCCGCCCCCGCCGCGTCGACCGGCACGCCAAGGCCGCGCGACAATATCTCTGCGATCAATGTCTGCGCCGCCGGATCGCCGTTCTGGGCGCGAGCCAGAGCGAGGTTGTAGGCCGTCTTGTAAAGGCCGCGCTGGAAGGCGCCATAGGCAGAATCCGACGGCTTTGCACCGAAGCGGTCGGGATTGATGGCGTCGGCCGACGGCAGCGGCGCCGTGGTGGCAGGCTGCGGCAGCGGCGTGGCGATCGGCTTGTCCGTGTTTGCAGCGATGTCGGGCTTCGGTTGCGGCAACGGGACGGTTTCCGCCACGGCGACCCGCACCGTGAGCTGCGCAAGCAAAGCACCGAAAAGGATTGTCGGCGCGGGCACGTCAGTCCTCGAAACGCGGCGCGGTTTCGTCGAGCAGCGCATTGGCGCTGGCGATTGCCGTCTTTGAGTCGACGCCGTCGGCAAAGACGGCGCTGGACAGCGCCACGAACTCGGCGCCGGTGGCAGCCACCGCTTCCACCGAAGCGATGTCGGACCCGGCCATGACGATGCAAGGGATCTGGATCACATCCGCCCACCATTGCCCCAGCGACAGGTTGCGTGGGTGCGGCTCCGGCTTGTTGTCGTAGCCGAAGCGGCCGAAGAAGATGTAGTCGGGCCTGAGCTCGCCGAGTTCCAGCGCATCGTCGCGGGTTTTGGCGCCGCCGGTGCCGACCATCATTTTTGCCTGAAAACGTTCGATCGTCTCGGCGAGTTCGGTCTTGCCGGCCTCGACATGAATGCCATCGGCCTGGACGCGACCGGCGATGCGGGTGTCGCCGGCAATGATGACAGCGATGCCTGCCGCTTGCGCCGCCGGCACGGTCTGTTCGGCGAAGGCCTGGAAGGAGGCTTCGTCCATGTCGTTTTCGGGCAGGATCAGCGAGGCGACGTCGCCGCCCTCGAACGCCGCGCCGATGCGCTCAGCCGGCACGCCGGGCGGCGCGATCAGCACGATGCGGCAGCGATTTGGAGGCGTTGCGTCGTTCATTGGTTTTTGACCCCGGTTTTCGCCTATGCCGGGCGAAGATGGTTGCATTGCGGCATAGAGCAAAGTGCCGGCCTTGAACAGGCGGGCGGCCAGGACCATTGGCGCATGATTGTCGCACGGCGACGTTCTTGCCTCACTTGATTGCCTGGGTGCTCTCGGCTGGAGTCTTCGATTGCCACAGCGTCCAGCCAAGATTCATGCCGGCGGCGGCGACCAGAATGGCGGCGCCGCCGACCATCTGGGCCGGATGCAGCCGGTGGCCGAAGGCGACGACATCGACCAGGATCGCGACCACAGGGTAGATGAAGGACAGCGACCCCTGCAGATAGGTTGGCAGTTTCTGAATGGCGCCGTACATCAGGATGTACATCAGACCGGTATGGACGACGCCAAGCGTCGCCAGCATGCTCCAGCTCCACACGTCGGCGGGAAGGTGGGAAAGGTTGGCGAAGGGTGCCAGGATGACGATGCCGACGCAGACCTGGATCAGGGCGATCAGGTGCGGCGGCGTGCCTTTGAGCTTCTTGGTGACGATGGCGGCGACGGCCCAGAAGAAAGCCGCACCGAGCGCCATCGCGATGCCGATAAAATAATCTGTGCCGACATCGGAGCCTGCATCGGAGCCGGCATCAGGCGAGCCTTGCACGATCAGCAGCATGCCGGCGAAGGCGATGCCAAGCCAGGCCGCCTTTGTCAGGGTCAGCCGCTCTGAGAAGAAGAGCGCGCCAAAGCCGACCAGCATGAAGGGCTGCGTGTTGTAAACAGCCGTGGCGATCGAGATCGAGGCGCGGGAAAACGAGCTGAACAGCAGCAGCCAGTTGACGACGATGGCAGCACCCCCGAGAGCCGAGATCGCCACGATGCGCAGTGACAGCCTGCCGCGCAGCAGCCCCAGGGCAGCGCAGATGATCAGCAGCGTTATCGCGCCGAAGGCGCAGCGCCAGAAGACGACGTCCATGATGGGCTCGCCCGACATGACGACGAACCATCCGATCGTGCCGAGGATCACCATTGCGGCCGTCATTTCGACCGTGCCACGCACCGTGCTGTCCATGAATATCGCCTCTCGAAACCCTGATGGGCGATAATCCCATGCCACATCAGCGCTTTCTATAATTTGCGCTAGGTGATATGCCAGTTGTGCCTAATTAAATAAGGTAAAGACGGCTTTTTCCTGGGAATGTCAAATGCTGGACGATCTGGACCGACGCCTTCTCGAAATCCTGATCAAGGATTCTCGAACCTCATTGAAGCAACTGGCCCAGCAGGTCGGACTGTCGTCGCCGAGTGTCGCGGAACGCCTGCGTCGGCTGGAGGATCGTGGCGTTATCAGGGCCTTCACCGTCGAAATCGATCCCCAAGCGCTCGGCTACACCTTGCAGGCGATCGTTCGCATCCGGCCCTTGCCGGGCAAGCTGCATATTGTCCAGAAGCTGATCGAGGAGATCCCGGAGTTTGGCGAATGCGACAAGGTGACGGGCGACGACTGCTTTGTTGCCCGGCTGTTCGTGCGCTCGATCGGCGACCTCGACAAGCTTCTCGACCGCATCGCCGACAAGGCCGAAACGAGCACAGCCATCATCAAGGCGCAGCCGATCCGCAGGCGCCCACCGCCGCTCGCCGCAACCGCCTCCTCAAAACCGTGACAGGCCTCAGCACGAACGACCACAGCGTCGTGTGCGCATTTGCATTTGCAGTCGCGGCGCGAAGGTTTATCGGCTATTCCAGCGTCTACACGCTTTCCCTCCAACTGCTCCCCGCCGATGTCAGGCCTGCTTCTCGATCCGTGGTTCTATGCCGCCGCCGTTCCAGCCGTCATCCTGGTCGGTCTGTCCAAGGGCGGCTTTGGCGGTGCGGTCGGCTTCGTCGGCGTGCCGCTGATGGCGCTGGCCATGCCGCCGGTGCAGGCAGCCGCCATCCTGCTGCCCATACTGTGCCTGATGGACGTCGTCTCGGTGTGGGCATGGTGGGGGGTCTACGACCGCAAGATGCTTGCGGACATGATGCCGGGGGCCGTGATCGGCATCGGCCTCGGCTGGCTGACCGCGGCGCTGGTGACAGCGGAAATGGTGCGGCTGATCGTCGGCGCCGTGGCGATTATCTTCGTGCTTCGCTGGGTCTATCTACAGGTGCGGCATGGTGCGAGCCACTCGGTCGAGCCCAACCGCGCGGCTGCCGCACTCTGGGGGACGGTCGCCGGCTTCACCAGCTTCGTCGCCCATGTCGGCGGCCCGCCCTTTCAGGTCTATGCGCTGCCGATCCGGCTCGATCCGAAAGTGCTGTCGGGCACCGCCGCAATCTTCTTTGCCGCCACCAACGCGTTGAAGCTCATCCCCTATTTTGCGCTCGGACAGTTCGACACCACCAACCTGACCGCATCGGCGGTTCTGGTACCGCTGGCGCCGCTCTCGACCATCGCCGGCGCCTGGCTGGTGCGGCGGATGCGACCGGAACTGTTCTACCCCTTCACCTATGCGACCGTAGCGGTCGTCGCGGTCAAGCTCCTGTGGGACGGGATCGCCGGCCTTCTCTAGATTGCCAGCCGATGGAAGTTGCCGGCAGCCGAGCCGTCAGCAGCGTCACGGCGGTTCCAGGCGGGCGCGATGCGACATCGTCCAGAAACATTGCCGATGCTAATGCGCCGATGCCGGGGACCCGGTGGCGGGGCGACCGCCTGATCTCAACCCATTCCCATGACGGGAAAAGGCAATTCGGGGCATAACATGCAAAAGGTAGCACGAAACTTCTTCACGCTGGCCGTCTTCTACGCACTCGCCGGGATGGCGCTCGGCCTACAGATGGCGATCAGCAAAGATCATGCGCAGATGCCAACCCACGCCCACATCATGGTGGCCGGATGGCTGATGTCAGCGGTGTTTGCATTCTTCTACCATCTGTTTCCGGCAGTCGCGGAAAAGACGCTTGCCACCGTCCATTTCTGGTTGACGGCAATCAGTGGCACCGGACTGTTGATCGGCCTTTACATCATGCTTGCCGGCAACCCGGCGATCGAGCCGCTGGTGGCAACATCCTCGATGGGCTTTTACGCGGGGCTGCTGCTGTTCGCTTACATCGCGCTGCCGGTGGTGTGGAAAGCCGAACGGCATGCTGAGACGCAAAAGGCCTGAGTCCAAAGATCTGGGCCCCAAAAAGCCTGGAGTTATTGTGCTGTTACGGCACAGGCGGGCGACGCTTGATCAAAAAATATCCTCGCCGTTAAGGCTTCATTAAGCTTTACAGGCGTTTACTATGCGCATCCAGTGATCTGGATTCTTACCGAGTGGTTGGAGCCACTTTGTTTGACGCCTCCCTGTTAAACTCCTGAGAGCCGCCTTATCCGCGGCTCTTTTTTTCGGCGACCCGGATTGCCGGTCGCCCGCGCCGCTGCGTCGCCGTTAACCGTTTGTTAAACATGTGCTTGCCTTCACCGGCGGCGAAGCGCATTTTCAAGCCTCGGTCATTTAGGGTGCAGGCGTGGCGGCGATGACGCCGATTCGGCCGGCTGTAAGGCAAGTGCAGGGCGTATCGATGAACGATCCTTCGAAGGGAAGCGCGAAAACCATCAAGCTGGCGGAGCGCCGAGTTTTCTCCCAATCCTTCAAGCCGCTCTACCAGGAAGGCATGGGCCTGGTCGAGCAGGCGGCCGAATATCTGGACGGCAAGGGCCGGGCCGAGGCGAAGAAACTGTCCAGGCTGGCGGCGACGCTCTATGCGGCCGAGTCGATGCGACTGACCACGAGGCTGATGCAGGTCGCCTCCTGGCTGCTTCTGCAGCGGGCCGCGAATTCCGGCGAAATGACTCGCGATCAGGTTGCTTCCGAAAAATCCAAGGTGCGTCTCGACACCGCTTCCGCCAACAACGATGCCGCAGGCTGGGTCGAGCTGCCCAAGGATTTTCTTGACCTCATCGACCGCTCGCTGCGCCTGCAGGCACTGGTGCGCCGCATGGACGAGGAAATCTACGGCGGCGCCGTGGCCGAGGCTGCGCCATCCGGCCGCCGCACCAATCCGGTTTCCGACCAGATCACGCTGCTCAACACGGCTTTCGCCCGCGGCTGACAGGCCTGTTTCTGGTTTGTTCACTTTTCGCTGGCATCGCTGTCCGCCACGGGTAGACTTGGCGGATGGGGGAAACGATTCGCATCATCGGCATCGATCCGGGGCTGAGGCGCACCGGCTGGGGTATCGTCGAGAGCCTCGGCAACTCGCTGCACTTCGTCGCCTCCGGCACCGTACGCTCCGACGACAAGGCGGCGCTGGCGACGCGGCTTTGCCAGTTGCATAACGGGCTCGCCGAGATCCTGCATGCCGCCATGCCGCACGAGGCGGCGGTCGAGCAGACCTTCGTCAACAAGGATGCGGCCGCGACGCTGAAGCTTGGCCAGGCGCGCGGCATCGCCATGCTGGTGCCGGCGCTGGCCGGCCTGGTCGTTGCCGAATATGCGCCCAACGCCGTCAAGAAGGCGGTGATCGGCGTCGGTCATGGCGACAAGAAGCAGATCCACATGATGGTCAAGGTGCTGATGCCGAAGGCGACGTTCGACACCGACGATGCCGCCGACGCGCTGGCCATTGCCATCTGTCACGCGCATCACCGGCAGAGCGTTGTCTACAGGTTGGCGGCGCTGGCCTAGAGCGACATGCGTCCATTTGGACGCACAAAGTACGCTCTAGCACTTTGAATCCACGCATCGTGCTTTCCGAAAATCGATTCCGATTTTCGGGCCGATGCGATAGGTTTGTTCTTGACCTGTTCTCGTGCCGGCAGTAAGTAATACATGTGAGGTATTACCATGCGGGTAACCATCAAAGGACAGGTGACGATCCCAAAAGAGATACGGGATCGCCTGGGCATCGGCCCAGGCTCGGAGGTGGAGTTCTTGCCTACCGAGGACGGTGTCCGCGTTGTTGCGGTCAACGAAAACATTTCCGAAGAAGAGGCTTCTCGCAAATTCAGCCAACTGCTCGATCATATGGCCGGCACGTTGGATCTGGGAGGCATGACGACTGACGAATATATCGAGTGGCTGAGGGGTCCACGTGAAGATCTCGACATTGATTGACACAAATGTCCTGATTGATGTTTGGGGTCCCGCCGGACGGGATACGAAGTGGTCGGCGTCGGCGATCACCCAATGCCGGCGCGATGGCGCGCTCGTTGTCAACACAATCGTCTGGTCCGAACTCGCTCCGCTGATAGCCACCGAACTCGCACTTCGTAAAGCAGTCGAGACGCTCAAGATGGAACGCGAACTCTTGCCCTGGGAAGCGGCATTCCTTGCCGGCGTTACGCATTCCCGCTATCGCCGCGCAGGCGGGCTCCGCGAACGAACGCCGCCGGATTTCTTTATTGGAGCCCATGCGGTTGTCGCTGGGCATCGTTTGCTGACGCGCGATGCCGCGCGCTACCGCCGCTACTTTCCGGATCTCGATATCTTGTCTCCTGAAACCTAGCCATGAGGGCCCGTATCCATGAGAGTCTTGTATCCATGAGAGCCTTGGCATGATCGGCAAGCTGAAATGATCGGCAAGCTCAAAGGCACGCTGGACGAAATCGATGAGGATTTCTGCATCATCGACGTGCACGGCGTCGGCTATGTCGCCCACTGCTCGACGCGCACGCTGGCCGCCTTGCCGGCCCCCGGCGAGGCGGTGGTGCTGTTCATCGAGACCTATGTGCGCGAGGACATGTTGAGGCTGTACGGTTTCCAGTCGGTTCTGGAGCGCGAATGGTTCCGGCTGCTGATGAGCAATGTGCAGGGCGTCGGCGCCAAGGTGGCGCTGGCTATTCTCTCGACGCTGGCGCCGGCCGATCTCGCCAATGCCATCGCGCTGCGTGATATTGCCATGGTCAGCCGCGCGCCCGGCGTCGGCAAGAAGGTGGCCGAGCGCATCGTCACCGAACTGAAGAACAAGGCGCCGGCCTTTGCGGGCGCTGCCTCCGGCACCATCGGCCTGAAGCAGGAGCTTGGCGAAGGCGTCGCGCCGGCGCCGATCACCGACGCCGTCTCGGCGCTGGTCAATCTCGGCTATTCGCGCGATACCGCCGCCAATGCGGTGGCGGCGGCACTGAAAAGCGCCGGCGAGGACGCGGATGCGTCGAAGCTGATCCGCTTCGGACTGAAGGAACTGGCGCGGTGAGACATTGCCCGAGAAATAAATTCCGACTAGGAACAAGAGCATGGGCGGATATGCGGGTTTGACCTACAGGGGGCAGCTTACGATTCCAAAGACAGTCCGAGACGCGTTGTCGCTCAAGGCCGGCGATACGGTTGCGTGGACGGTCATGGATGGTCTTCTGATCGGAACGCCGCGCAATCTCGGATTTGCCGACCTTGCCGGATTTCTAGGCAATCCGCCCGGCGGTCCTGCCACACTGGAGGAAATCGACGCCGCGGTCGGGGATGCTGTCGGTCGCCATGTCGCTGGCGATCGCGACGGAAGTGGCGACTGATGAGCCTTTCGCCACGCCTCATTGCTCCCGACAAGCGCGGGGAAGATGCCGAGCAGACCTTGCGGCCGCAGACGCTCGGCGATTTTGTCGGCCAGGCGGCGGTGCGGGCCAATCTCAAAGTGTTCATCGAGGCCGCCAAGGGCCGCAGCGAGGCGCTCGACCATGTGCTGTTCGTTGGCCCGCCCGGCCTCGGCAAGACGACGCTGGCGCAGATCATGGCACGCGAGCTCGGCGTCAATTTCCGCTCGACCTCAGGCCCGGTCATCGCCAAGGCCGGCGATCTCGCAGCACTGCTCACCAATCTCGAAGACCGCGACGTGCTGTTCATCGACGAGATCCACCGGCTCAACCCGGCGGTCGAGGAAATCCTCTATCCGGCGATGGAGGATTTCCAGCTCGACCTGATCATCGGCGAAGGGCCGGCGGCGCGCTCGGTCAAGATCGATCTTGCCCGCTTCACCCTGGTCGCCGCCACTACCCGGCTCGGCCTTTTGACCAATCCGCTGCGCGACCGCTTCGGCATTCCGGTCCGCCTCAATTTCTACTCGGTCGAGGAACTGGAGCAGATCGTGCGCCGCGGCGCCCGCATCCTTGCCATGCCGCTCGGTGACGATGGCGCGCTGGAGATCGCTCGGCGCGCGCGCGGCACGCCGCGCATCGCCGGTCGGCTGTTGCGCCGCGTCCGCGATTTTGCCTCCGTCGCCGGCGACGGTCACGTCGACCGCGAGATCGCCGACGAGGCGCTGACGCGGCTGGAGGTCGATGCGCTCGGCCTCGACGCGCTCGACCGCCGCTATCTCTCGATGATCGCTCGGAATTTTGGCGGCGGGCCGGTCGGCATCGAGACCATCGCGGCAGGGCTTTCCGAGCCGCGCGACGCCATCGAGGACATCATCGAGCCCTATCTGATCCAGCAGGGTTTTATTCAGCGCACGCCGCGCGGCCGCGTGCTGACCGCCAATGCCTGGCGGCATCTCGGCCTCGATGCGCCGAAGGACCTGGCGCAGCAGCAGATCAGCCTGTTCCAGGAAGAGTAGCGTCGGCGCGGCGTTGCGGCCTTCGTTGCTGCGCAAAATCTCCTAATCCTGGTCTTGCCGGCGCATTTGCGGGCTCTAACAGCTTCGCTGTGGGGACCGTCGGTTCCACGAACGACGGGGTTGAGCGATGATCACCAGACGCGGCTTCCTGCGCCTCATCGGCGGTTCCTTCTTATCCGCCGTGTCGCTCAGTGCCTATGCGGTTGGCCTCGAGCCGATGCTGCTGACGCATGTAAAGCGCTATTCACTCACCCCGCCAAACTGGCCTGCAGGATTGCACCTTCGCGTCGTCGCTCTCGCCGATATTCATGCCTGTCGGCCATGGATGACGCCGGAGCGGATCAGGTCGCTTGCCGAACGGGCGAACAGCCTGCAGCCGGATCTGATTGTCCTGCTTGGCGACTATGCAGCCGGCACACGCCTGGTTACGGACTGGGTGGCTTCCTCCGAATGGGCGCCGGCCTTGTCAGGCCTGAAGGCGCCACTCGGGGTGTGGTCAATCCTTGGCAATCACGACTGGTGGGAGGACCTTTCCGCGCAGAGGGCCGGGTTGGGGCCGACGGTGGCGCGCCGGGCGCTCGAGAGCGCCGGCATACCGGTCCTGGAAAACGATGTGGTGCGCCTGGAAAAAGATGGGCATGGCTTCTGGGTCGCCGGACTTGCCGACCAACTTGCGCTGCGGCCGGCCAAGGCCTGGGGCCGCAGCAGGTTCACAGGACTGGACGACCTGCACGGCACGCTGGCAAAGGTAAGCGACAAGGCTCCCGTTATCCTGCTGGCACATGAGCCGGACATTTTCCCGAAGGTCCCGCCACGGGTATCGTTGATCCTTTCGGGCCATACCCATGGCGGACAGGTGCGGTTGCTCGGCTATTCTCCGGTCGTGCCATCCCGCTTCGGCAACCGGTTTGCCTATGGTCATGTCGTGGAGGAGAACCGCAACCTGATCGTCTCCGGAGGTCTCGGTTTTAGCATCCTGCCGGTGCGTTTCGGGATGCGTCCAGAGATTCTTACGATCGAATTGGGTTCGGCGCTTCAGTGAAGTGACCTGATCGCATTCATCACATCCGGCTCGGCCTTGTCGCCATCAAAAGCGTCGATGATGCCGAAGGCGCCGCCATAGCTCCAGATCGACCATGCGAAGCCATGGGCTTCGGCGCGCGCGATCATGTCCCTGAGATAGGCGGCACGGAATTCGGCCGGCATCACGTACGCATTGCCGTATTCCTGGCGGATCATGCCGAATTCGCCGAGCGTGATGTTCTCCGGTTTTATCCCGTTGGCCCTTGCCCAGGCATCGACCCTGGTGAACGGCGCCTCCATCGTCTCGCGCAGTTTCTCATCCGTGTCCAGGCTGGCGACCTGCTCGTCGAGATAAGCAAGCAGACCGCTCTGGCGCGCCCATGGCGCCTCGGCCTTGATCCTTGCGCGGATCGTATCGAGCGCAGCATCCAGTTGGCCGCGCGGGACGGCGCTGAGCGGATAGGGCAGGCCGGTGACATAGGGGATGAAGTCGCCGGCCCAGGTCGCGCCCTGATGGGTCAGCAGGAACGGGTCGTAGGAGTGAAAGGTCCAGATGATGTTGTCGTCAGGGATCGCCTTCGGATCGATCTTTGCCAGCGATGCCGCATTGGAATAGCAGGCGCCGGTCAGGATCAGGGTGAGCCTGGTGGCTGACGAACGCGCCGCCGCGAACAGTTTCTGCTGCCGCTCGGGCCACAGGCCGGTGCCGTCGGCGTCGCAGTCGATGACCGGCTCGTTCATCGGTTCGAAAGCGACTTGGCGCGGATCCTCATCGGCCAGCGTGCGCGCCATCTTGCGCACCATTTCGACATAGGCGTCGAACATTTGTGGATCGTCCATCACCTCGCCCATGCCGATCTTGCGGCCGCTGCCGCTAGGGATCAGGTGCATGTCGACGATCACCTTCAAGCCGGCGCGGTTGATCATGCGCACCGAGGCCAGCATACTGGCATAGAGCTCGTCGCGCAGCGCCAGCGTCTCGCCGGACAGGAACGGCGACGGATCGACCGGCATGCGCAGGAAATCGAAGCCGGCGCTCTTCAGCGCCTTGAGGTCGTCGTCGTTGAGGAATTTGCGCCATTCCGGATAGGGCAGGATTGCCCGCCGGTCGCCCCATTTGTCCTCGCCCGGCCATGTCGTCCATTGGTCGAGATTGAGGCCGCGCTTCATCATAAAGCTCGCCGCCTGGCCCGGCGGCACCAGCGCGGCCAGCACAAGCAGCGCCGCCATCAAGGTCTTGATCATCGCCGTCAACAGTGCCATCGGGTTCATGCGCCAAGTTAATGCGTGTCGCCCAAAACTGTGTAGCGGTTTTGGGACAACGACGCGCCCGGAAACACCACCTGAAGCGCGTCGCGCTTTAGGTGCCCGGCCAGGCCAAAAAAGGAAAGCGCGATGGACGATCATGGTGAATCGGCGGCGCTCTGCGCCGGGCTTTCCGGCGCGCTGACCGAATTCGGCCACCGGCTGATGGCGCGGGTCTACTATGCCGACACCGATTTCTCCGGCGTCGTCTATCACGCGCGCTATCTCGAATTCTTCGAGCGCGGCCGTTCCGATTATCTCAGGCTTGCCGGCGTCCACCACACCGAGCTTGCCGACGGCAAGCACGGCGAAAGAATAATCTGGGTGGTGCGGCGCATGGAGATCGACTTTCGCGGCTCCGCCCGCATGGACGATGTCTTGACCATCGAGACGCGTACCGAGGACATTTCGGGCGCCCGCATCTTTATGGCGCAGCATCTGAAGCGCGGCGGCGAGGTGCTGGTCGAGGCGCGGGTCGAGGCGGCGATCATCGGCGAGAACGGCCGGCCAAGGCGCTTTCCGAAGGAATGGATCGCAACCTTCATGCCCAAGACAAATCGGTAGTTCAAATCGGCAAGTTACCGATCCCAATGATCCGCTGACGATGCCAGGTGGCTCGCCCAAGGCGCGGCAATGCGCCGCGCTGTGCGTCCTAACCCATCGTTAACCATAACGGTTCATGAAGAGAGTGGTGAAGATTGGAGGAATCCAGCGCCTTCCTTTCACCAAGATTTGCCCTGAAAAGGCCGCCTACGGTGCATTTTGGGGTTATTCCGCAAGCTTTGCGCGAACGGATTACAAGGGATGCCTATGGGCCAGCCGCCAGCCGTGCCCGGAAAATTCTTAAGGACGTAACCATGGAAAATATCGCACTCGCCGAACCGGGCGCGCATTTGTCGATTTGGGCGCTGTTTACGCAGGCCGGCTGGGTGGTCAAGCTGGTCATGATCGGGCTGCTCTGCGCCTCGATCTGGACCTGGGCGATCATCGTCGACAAGCTCGTCGCCTATGGCCGCATGCGGCTCGCGCTCAATCGCTTCGAACAGGTGTTCTGGTCCGGGCAGTCGCTGGAAGAGCTCTACCGCACGCTCGCCGACCGCAAGACGTCAGGCATGGGCGCCATCTTCGTCGCCGCCATGCGCGAATGGAAGAAGAGCTTCGAGAAGGGAGCGAAATCGCCGCTTGGCCTGCAGACCCGCATCGACAAGGCGATGGACCTGGCGCTGACCCGCGAAATGGAAAAACTGGAAGGACGGCTTGGCTTTCTCGCCACCACCGGCTCGGCAGCGCCGTTCATCGGCCTGTTCGGCACCGTGATCGGCATCATGACCTCGTTCCAGGCGATCGCGGCATCGAAGAACACCAGCCTGTCGGTGGTCGCACCCGGCATTGCCGAGGCGCTGCTGGCCACGGCAATAGGCCTGCTGGCGGCTATCCCCGCCGTCATCGCCTACAACAAGCTGTCGTCGGACGCGAGCAAGATCGCCGTGCGCATGGAAGGGTTCGCGGACGAGTTCTCCGCCATACTCTCGCGCCAAATCGATGAAAAAGTCGCGCAGAAGACCTGAGGAACAATCATGGGAATGTCTGTAGGCGCGGGTGGCGGGGGACGCGGTGGTCGCGGCCACAGGCGGCGCGGCCGCCATCACGCGATGATATCGGAAATCAACGTCACGCCGATGGTCGATGTGATGCTGGTGCTGTTGATTATCTTCATGGTCGCCGCGCCCTTGCTGACCGTCGGCGTGCCGATCGACCTGCCGGACACGCAAGCCAAGGCGATGAATGTCGACACGCAGCCGATCACCGTCTCCATCAACTCCGCCGGCCAGATCTACCTCCAGGAGACTGAAATCCCGGTTGAGGAACTGGTCGCCAAGCTGCAGGCGATTTCGAAGACTGGCTATGACGAGCGCATCTTCATCCGCGGCGACAAGTCCACCGACTATGGCACGGCAATGAAGGTGATGGCCCGTATCTCGGCCGCCGGATACAAGAATATCGGCCTCGTTTCACTGCAGGAACAGGATCAATAGACGCAAGATGAGGACCGGCCTCACCACATCGGTGATCTTGCATGCGGTCGCGATCGGCTTCGGCCTGTTCACGCTGTCGGCGCCGGCGGCGTTGCCGGCGTCCGATGCCGAGTCTCTGGCAGTCGAGATCGTGCCGATGGAAGCGATCGCGCAGATACAGAAAGGCGACAAGAAGGCTGCGGTGAGTGAAAAGCCGGCGCCATTGCCGACCCAGCGCCCGGATATCGTTCCCGACGGCGACAACAGCGTCGATACCGACAAGCCGCCGACGCCGGAACCCAAGCCCCAGCCAGTCGATAAGGCTGAGGCGCCGCCGCCCGCGCCGACGCCGAAAGAAAAGCCGAAGCCCGAGGACGTGCCGAAGCCGAAGGAAGAGCCAAAGCCCATACCGGCGACGGAGGTTGCTCCGGTGCCGCAGCCGAAGGAAGAGGTCAAGCCCGAGCCGGTCAAGCAGGCGGAGCCCAAGCCGACACCGGCCAAGGAACCGGCGCCGACGCCGCCGCAGGACAAGACCGCCGCCATCGACCCGAAGCCTGAGGTCAAGCCGGATGCCGTCGCGGAAGCGATTGCCAAGGAACCGCCAACCGAGACGACGCAGCTGCCGGACTCGGCGCCCGCCCCGCAGGCGCGGCCGAAGCCGCAGCCGGCCCAGGCCGAAAGCGCCAAGGCGCCCGAGCGCAAGGACGCGGACGAGCCGGTCAAGGAAGCCTCGTCCAAGCCGAAATCGGAAGACAAGCAGTTCAACGCCGACGAGATTTCGGCGCTGCTCGACAAGCGCAAGCCGTCAGGCGGCGGCGCCAAGCGCTCGACCCAGCAAGCATCGCTCGGCGGGGACAAGGATCAGGGCCAGAAGCTTTCGAGATCGGAACAGGGTGCGTTGGAGGCCCAGCTTGGTGGTTGCTGGACCCTGCCGGTAGGGCTCGAGGGCTCCGAGAACTTTGTTGTCGTCGTCCGGTTCAACCTCGACGCCTCCGGCAAGCTGGATGGCCGGCCATCTGTCGAAACGTCGAGCGGCAACCGCCCGTTCGACGAAAGTGCCGTGCGCGCGGTTCAGAAATGCGATGTGGCCGGCCTGCAGGTTCCCGCAGGCAAACAAGACATCTGGGCCGACGTCCGGGTCACGTTCGATCCGAGGGAAATGCTGGGCCTGTAGGCCTGGCGCCCCGCAGAATCATTGAAGACCCGTAGAATCGTTTAAGAGAAGCGAGAAGACATGAAATCCATCCTCAAGCCGCTCCTGATGATCGTAGCGATGGCGCTGGGCATGACTGCCGCCGCCACCTTGCCGGCGCGGGCGCTCGTTGAGCTCAACGTCAACAAAGGCAATGTCGAGCCGCTGCCGATCGCCATCACCGATTTCCAGGGCGGCGATGCGTTGGGCGCGGAGATTTCCGGCATCGTCAGCGCAGACCTGAAACGCTCCGGCCTGTTCGCGCCGATCGACAAGAGCGCCTTCATCGAAAAGATCTCGAACCCGGATGCCACGCCTCGCTTCGAGGACTGGAAGGTGATCAACGCCCAGGCGCTGGTCACCGGCAGCGTCAGCAAGGAGGCCGATGGCCGCGTCCGCGCCCAGTACCGGTTGTGGGACACCTTTGCCGGCCAGCAGATGTCGGGCGAGCAGTTCTTCGCCAACGACGCCAACACGAGGCGCGTCGCCCACATCATCGCCGACGCCATCTATGAGCGGCTGACCGGCGAGAAGGGCTATTTCGACACGCGCGTCGTCTTCATCGACGAATCGGGTGCAAAGAACGCGCGCAAGAAGCGCCTCGCCATCATGGACCAGGACGGCGCCAATATCCGCTACCTGTCGGACGGCAGGTCGATCGTGCTGACCCCGCGTTTCTCGCCAAACCGGCAGGAAATCACCTACATGTCCTATGAAAGCGGCCAGCCGAAGGTCTATCTGCTGCAGATCGAGACCGGGCAGCGCGAACTGGTCGGAGACTTTCCCGGCATGACCTTTGCGCCGCGCTTCTCGCCCGACGGCCAGAAGGTGATCATGAGCCTGCTGCGCGAAGACGGCAATTCCAATATCTTCGCCATGGATTTGCGGAGCCGCTCGACGACCAGGCTCACCAACTCGACGGCCATCGACACCTCGCCGTCCTATTCGCCGGATGGCAGCAAGGTGGTGTTCACCTCCGACCGCGGCGGCCGCGCGCAGATCTATGTGATGGGCGCCGACGGTTCGGGCCAGACCCGCATCTCCTTCGGCGACGGCGTCTATTCGACGCCGGTGTGGTCGCCGCGCGGCGATCTCATCGCCTTCACCAAGCAGACTGCCGGCGAGTTCCAGATCGGCGTCATGCGCGTCGACGGTTCGGGCGAGCGCATCCTTTCAACCGGCTTCCAGCAGGAGGGGCCGACCTGGGCGCCCAACGGCCGGGTGCTGATGTTCTTCCGCGATTCGGCCGGCGGCCCGAAACTCGTTTCGGTCGATCTCACCGGCCGCAACGAACAGTCGATCCCGACGTCGAATTTCGCCTCGGACCCGGCCTGGTCGCCGCTGCTCGAGTGAGAGGGATTGGAGAAATGAGAATTGGAGAAATGAAGAATTGACGAAATGAACTGCGAGAGAAGCTAACGTGACCCTTCGTCAGTTCTTCGATTCTTCAATTCTTCGATTCCCTTTTTCCACGACTCGGTCGCGTTTCAGCCGCATTTCTGCCTACGGTCCGCGCGCATTGTTGCCTCCTCGGATTCCCCTTGGGCAAAACGGCTGCGGACGGCAGCCGAAACCAAATTTTAACCGTGTTTCTTGAACGCCGGTTAACCCAAACGTGGTTACTGGACGATCAACGAAATCACTCGAATTGCGAAGGAGAGGCGGCATGGGCCGTATCGCAGCACTTACCAGAAACCCGGCGATGATCGCGCTGGTGGCGTTGCTCGCCATCGCCGGCTGCGCCTCGAAGAAGAACCTGAACAGCGCCGCCGATCTCGGTCTCAGCGGCGCCGGGGCGGCAACGCCCGGATCGGCCCAGGATTTTACCGTCAACATCGGCGACCGCATCTTTTTCGATACGGATTCGTCCTCGATCCGCGCCGACGCGCAGACGACGCTTTCGCGGCAGGCGCAATGGCTGAACCAGTATCGGCAGTATGCCATCGTCATCGAAGGCCATGCCGACGAGCGCGGCACGCGCGAATACAATCTGGCGCTCGGCGCCCGCCGCGCCGCCGCCACCCGCGACTTCCTCGTCGCCAGGGGTGTTTCCGCCCAGCGCCTGAAGACCATTTCCTACGGCAAGGAGCGTCCGGTCGCGGTTTGCGACGACATCTCCTGCTGGTCGCAGAACCGCCGCGCCGTCACCACGATCAGCGGCGCCGGTTCCTGATCGGCAATTTTCCGATCGGCAGAAATGCAACACCTACGTGTGAAAGGCGGCTGCGGCCGCCTTTTTCATGTCCGGTGCCCGGATGTGGGACTTGAAACAAAATTTGGCCGAAGTCCTGCGTCCTTGGTAATAACCGAGGCGCCTGACGGTCCACTCCGATCGGAAGGCATGCAACAGGCAAACAATCCACGGCGAGAGGCACATGCATTTCAGATCGGTCTTGAGCGGCACGCTTGCGTTGCTGCTCGTATCAAGCGTCGCTGCCCCGGCAGTAGGCAATGAGCAAGGCACAGAAAAAAGCGGTTTTTCCTTCCGCCTGCCGACGCTCGGCATTTTCGGTGAAAAAAAGAAACCGGATCAGGTACAATTTGCGCAGGATGGCACCGGCACTACCGCGCTGGAGGAACAACTCCGGCAAATGAACGGCAAGATCGAGGAGCTCAACTTCCAGGTGCTGCAGATGCAGGAGCAGATCCGCAAGCAGCAGGAAGACAACGAGTTCCGCTTCCAGCAGCTGGAAGGCGGCTCACAAGGCGCGCAGCAGCCACGCGAGCAGAAGAAGTCGGACGCCACCACCAACACCGACAGCAGCGTCGCCGAGGCTCCGGCGACGCATGCGCCGGCCGATGCGGGCACACCGCCCGCCGGCGGCCAGAGCGGCGAGGTCATCGTCGAATCACCGACAGGCGAACCCGGCGCGGTGATCCCGGGCACGCCGCCGAAGACGTTCGGCACCATCACCGTCGACAAGAACGGCAATGTGATCGAGGGCAACACGCAGGCACATGCACCGGCGCAAAACACCGCCCCCAGCGACCAAGTTACCAGCGACCGGGCCGCTGGCACGCAGGCCGGCAAGTCCGACGATACGGTGGTCGCGGCGCTGCCCGCCACCGACGACCCGGAGGAGCTTTACCGCAATTCCTATCAGTTCATCCTGTCGGGCGACTACGGCACTGCCGAACAGGGTTTTCGCGACCACATCGCCCGCTTCCCCAAGGACGCCAAGACGGCGGACGCGCATTACTGGCTGGGTGAGTCGCTGCTCGGCCAGCAGAAGTACCGCGATGCGGCCGAGACTTTCCTCGCCGCCAGCAAGGACTATCCGAAGGCCAAGAAGGCTCCCGACATGCTGCTGAAGCTCGGTGTGTCGCTGGTCGGATTGAACCAGCGCGACGTGGCCTGCGCCACTTTCGGCGAGATCGGCAAGCGCTATCCGAACGTTTCCGGCGCGCTCAAGGAACGCGTCAAGCAGGAAAGGGCGCTCGCAGCGTGTTAGTTTTTCTCCTGCATGTTATCGTCCCAGGACTTGTTGCCCCAGATCCGGGGCCACTTTTGGGCGACATGCATTGACGCCCGAAACCGAGCCTGACCGTTCGGTTTTTTCGCAGTTCGACTTTACCAGCGGCGCTGTTGCGGCCGTGTCCGGCGGCAGCGACTCGACCGCCCTCCTCCTTCTCCTCAAAGATCACCTCGACCGTACCGCGCCGGCAACGAAATTGCTGGCTGTGACGATCGATCACGCTCTGCGGCCGGGCTCGGCAGCGGAAGCGCAGGCCGTGGCCAGGCTTTGCGCCGGGCGCGGCATTGCTCACCGCATCCTGGTCTGGTCCGGACGCAAGCCTTCGACCGGCCTGCCGGCTGCCGCGCGAGAGGCACGCTACGGGCTGCTGGCCGAGGCGGCGCAGGCGGAAGGTATCGGCCTTATCCTGACCGGCCACACGGCCGACGACCAGGCCGAGACGGTGCTGATGCGGCAAGCTCGCCAGGAGGGGGAGCGAGAGCCAGGGCGAGGTCTAGCCGGCATGGCACCGGCCACGCTCTATGACTGGCGGATCTGGATCGCACGGCCGCTTCTCGGCACACGGCGTGCTGCGCTGCGCGAAGTCCTGCGGCGCGCGAATGTCGGCTGGTCCGAAGACCCGACCAATGAAGACGAGGCTTTCGAGAGGCCACGTATCCGCGCAGCGCTTGCCGACCGCAATGGTGCGCGGGAAGACGCGTTGGCGCTGGCCGCGCGGGCTGCGGTGGAGCGCGAGCAGCTTGGTCATCGCGCCGCCGCGCTGATCCGTGGCTTTGCCAGCAGGCCCGCCGCCGGCCTTGTCCGTCTCGATCCGGGCTTTGCGACGGCCGGCGACGAGGCGGCGGCCGTCTACACGCTGCGCGTCCTGCTGGCGACTGTCGGCGGCGTTGCCTTTCTGCCCGACCAGGCTCGCAGCGAGGCGCTGCTCAACCGGCTGAGGCCCGGACCACCTGGCACAACCTCATTTTTCGCTACCTCGTTTTGCGCCACATTGTCGCGGACGGTGGTCGAAGCACGGCGTGCCGGCATCTTCCTGCGTCGCGAAACCCGCAACCTGCCGCCCGCTGCTCCTGCTTTGGACAATGCCCTCTGGGACGGCCGACGGAGGATCACATTGGGCGACGAGCCGGGTGAATTTTTGATCGCGCCGCTCGGCGCGGCGCGTGCCGCAAGACAGGCAATTGCCGAAAACGGCACGCCGCCGAGCCTTGTCCGCGCGGCTCTGGCGGCCGAGCCGGTGCTGTGGCGCGCAAGCGAACATCCAAGCGATAGCCCGATGTCGCCGGGAATGGCGGTATGCCCGGTCGTCGCGCCCTTTGCCCGCTTCCTGCCGTCCTTCGACCTGGCGCCGGCCGGAACTGTCGCTGCGCTGATCGGCGCGCCGCGACTTCCTGCCCCGCCTTTCGGCGGCCACACTGCCGGTTGATCATGGGCGAAAGCTTAACCGCGACATGCTGTTCTGCTTGGCAATGAAGGGCGCCATCCCTATGTTAGACCCAAGTTTCCTCTCACGACGCGTGTCCGCTGGCGGACACCAACGGGACAATTGATGAATCCGAATTATCGCAATCTCGCGCTCTGGGCGATCATAGCGGTCCTGCTCATCGCTCTCTTCAATCTGTTCCAGACGCCGCAGACGCGCGGAGCAGCGAGTGACGTCCCCTATTCGCAGTTCCTGCAGGACGTCGCGGCCGGCCGGGTCAAGACGGTGACCATCGCGGGCGCCCGCATCTCGGGCACCTATACCGACACCTCTACCGGCTTCCAGACCTATTCGCCGGGTGATCCGTCGCTGGTTTCGAGACTCCAGGACAAGAACGTCACCATCAACGCGCGCCCCGAATCCGACGGTTCCAATTCGCTGTTCAGCTATCTCATCTCCTGGCTGCCGATGATCCTCATCCTTGGCGTCTGGATATTCTTCATGCGCCAGATGCAGTCCGGCTCCGGCCGCGCCATGGGCTTCGGCAAGTCCAAGGCCAAGCTTTTGACTGAAGCGCACGGCCGCGTCACCTTCCAGGATGTCGCCGGCGTCGACGAAGCCAAGCAGGATTTGGAAGAGATTGTCGAATTCCTGCGTGATCCGCAGAAGTTCCAGCGGCTTGGCGGCAAGATTCCGCGCGGCGTGCTGCTCGTCGGCCCTCCCGGGACCGGCAAGACGCTGCTTGCCCGTTCGGTCGCCGGTGAGGCCAACGTGCCGTTCTTCACCATTTCCGGCTCGGACTTTGTCGAGATGTTCGTCGGAGTTGGCGCTAGCCGCGTCCGCGACATGTTCGACCAGGCCAAGAAGAATGCGCCCTGCATCATCTTCATCGACGAAATCGACGCGGTCGGCCGCCATCGCGGCGCCGGCCTCGGCGGCGGCAACGACGAGCGCGAGCAGACGCTGAACCAGTTGCTGGTCGAAATGGACGGCTTCGAATCCAACGAAAGCATCATCCTGATCGCTGCCACCAACCGGCCGGACGTGCTCGATCCGGCGCTGCTCAGGCCCGGCCGTTTCGACCGCCAGGTGGTGGTGCCGAACCCCGACATCGTCGGCCGCGAGAAGATCCTGAAGGTGCATGTGCGCAACGTGCCGCTGGCCCCCAATGTCGACCTCAAGGTGATCGCGCGCGGCACGCCGGGCTTTTCCGGAGCCGACCTGATGAACCTCGTCAACGAATCCGCCCTGATGGCGGCGCGGCGCAACAAGCGCCTTGTCACCATGGCCGAGTTCGAGGACGCCAAGGACAAGATCATGATGGGCGCCGAGCGCCGCTCGTCGGCGATGACCCAGGCCGAGAAGGAACTCACCGCCTATCACGAGGCCGGCCACGCCATCCTGGCGCTGAACGTGCCGTCGGCCGATCCGCTGCACAAGGCGACCATCATCCCGCGCGGCCGGGCGCTTGGCATGGTCATGCAGTTGCCGGAAGGCGACCGCTATTCGATGAGCTACAAATACATGATCTCGCGCCTTGCCATCATGATGGGTGGCCGCGTCGCCGAGGAGTTCAAGTTCGGCAAGGAGAACATCACCTCGGGCGCCTCCTCGGACATCGAACAGGCAACCAAGCTGGCGCGCGCCATGGTCACGCGCTGGGGTTTTTCCGACAAGCTTGGCCACGTCGCCTATGGCGACAACCAGGAGGAAGTGTTCCTCGGCCATTCGGTGGCGCGCACGCAGAACGTCTCGGAAGAGACGGCGCAGATCATCGACGCCGAAGTGCGCCGGCTGATCGACGAGGCCTATTCGACGGCCAAATCCATCCTGACCAAGAAGAAGAAGGAATGGATTGCGCTGGCGCAGGGGCTTTTGGAATATGAGACCCTGTCCGGCGAGGAGATCAAGCAGCTGATCGCCGGCCACAAGCCGGCACGCGATCTCGGCGACGACACGCCGCCGAGCCGGGGCTCGGCCGTGCCGAAATCCGGCAGCCGCCGCAAGAAGGGCCCGGAGCCCGAAGGCGGCATGGAGCCTCAGCCGTCAAGCTAGGGTCCTGCTCAGGAGATTGATTTCAAAAACGCCGCGGCTTGGACCGCGGCGTTTTTGTTCAGGAGGTGCCGACAGCCGATCGCGGCGCGAAGCCCGTCACCCCCATCGCATCCGCTCTTATGACGGATTCGGCTAATGTACGATGGGCGCGCTGTCCTGCCGACCTCTCAAGACGTGGGTTCCTCGCCCACCGCGAAGCGGGGGAGAGGTGGCTCGGCGAAGCCGAGACGGAGGGGGGGGGTATAGCGCACGTACCCCCCAGGGAATATAAAAAAAAAACCCCCCCCCCACCCCCACAAGAAAA
>NZ_JBVVPZ010000024.1:0-16698 GCF_055811415.1 Mesorhizobium sp. WSM4846 | reverse complement strand
CCGCGCCCCGCGCGCCCCCCCCCCCCCCCGCGGGCGCCCCCCCCCCCCCGGGGGGGGGGGGGGGGGGCCCCCCCCCCCCCCCCCGGAGAGGGGGCTGTCGTAGAGCGCAGTTCCCCTCTCCGTCTCGGCTTCGCCGAGCCACCTCTCCCCCACTCTCGTGGGGGCGAGGAACCCAAGCTGGAATGATGCCGCAATCCTCCGCAGGACTGTCCGCTACCGCCAGCAGCAAAAGGCCCGCGAACCTTCGCGGGCCTTGCTATCTTCGAATACTAATGTCGATCAGCTCTTCAGCGCGGCATTGCACAGGCTGTAGAAGCCGCCACCGTTCTGGATCCACTTGAGGCCACCCAGCGTCCCGGCATCCTTGTTGGCGTGGTACTGGTCGCGGCAAGTGTGCATGCGGGCCTTGGACGGGGTTTCGCTGCTATACTTGGTGGAGATCGCCTTCGGAAACGTCACTCCCTGGGGAGCGGCGACGGTCGGCTTTTCCGGCTGGCTGGTGAGGCTTGCCTGATCGGCTGCCGGCATGGTGTCGTCGGAACCGCTGGCACCGCACTGGCTCATGCGGAAGTCGTTCCACTTCATGCCGTTCAGCGTGTTGGCAGTCTTGGCCGCCCGATATTTGGCGCCGCACTCCGCCCTGCTGAGGCCGTTGCCTGCATTGGCAGTTGCCGCTGCCTTGGTCGTCGCTGCGGCGGCCGCATCGGTAGGTGCAGCGCTGGTGCTGTCCGGCTTGGCTGGCGTGGCGTCGGTCGCGGCGGCAACGGTGCCGCATTCTGCCTTGCGGAACTGGTTCCAGTTCTGCCCGCCAAGTGTTCCCGCGTCCTTTGCCGCGTTATACTTGGTGCTGCATTCAGCCATGGTCAGCGCATTGGCGGGCACCGCCAGGAATAAAGTCACGACGGCAAGACCCGTCAAAGTGGCAAGTCGATGGATGAGCATGTGTCTTCTCCCTCTGGATGTTCACGTTATGTACCAAGCAAGCAATAGCACTCAACGAATGGTTGCGCCAGAGGCCAAATGGCGTGAAAGCTGTCGGAAAGTGCATTATTTTTATGAAATGGGTGCCGGCCTCCGTTCGCCGGGCGATTTACCCGCGCGCATTTGCACGGAAAACTTGTATAGGGCGGACCAGTATCAGGAACTGCCTCACATGGCGGGCCGATCGGGTCGGCCAGTGCGGCGGACCTGAATGCCCGGCCCAGAATAACGCGACGGGGGTTCCGACTTCGATGTCGCTGATTGGCACATGAAAGAATCCAGATGCGGTCTGAAGGTGCTGAACGCTGCTGGCGCAACCAGCGCAGGCAAAATCCAAGCACTGACGTGACACAAAACACACAAGACAACAGTTTTCTAAGGAATGGTGCCCTATAATCATGAATTGTGATGATAGGGCTCGGGCCAATGTGTGGCATGACGTGCCGGCAATGAACCATCGGGAAGCTGACTAGCATGGCAGGAAGTTATTTCGGAACGGACGGCATTCGCGGGCGCGCCAATAGATTTCCAATGACGGCGGAGATCGCCATGAGGGTCGGCATGGCCGCCGGCCTTTCGTTCCAGCGCGGCAACCATCGTCACCGCGTCGTGCTCGGCAAGGACACCAGACTTTCCGGCTACATGATCGAGAATGCGATGGTATCGGGCCTGTGCGCCGCCGGCATGGATGTGTTCCTGCTCGGCCCGATTCCGACGCCCGCGGTCGCCATGCTGGTGCGCTCATTGCGCGCCGACATCGGCGTGATGATCTCGGCCTCGCACAATCCCTACTACGACAACGGCATCAAGCTGTTCGGTCCCGATGGCTACAAGCTCTCCGACGAGATCGAGGAGCGCATCGAGGGCATGCTCGACAAGGATATCGACCTGGCGCTCGCCGATTCGGACGGGCTCGGCCGCGCCAAGCGCGTCGACGGCGTCCATGACCGCTACATCGAATTCGCCAAGCGCACGCTGCCACGGTCGATGTCGCTGTCGGGCCTCCGCATCGTCGTCGATTGCGCCAATGGCGCTGCCTACAAGGTGGCGCCCGAGGCGCTGTGGGAACTCGGCGCCGAGGTCGTCGCCATCAATGTCGAGCCCAACGGCTTCAACATCAACAAGGAGTGCGGCTCGACCCATCCGGCCGGCCTGCAGAAGAAGGTGCACGAAGTGCGCGCCGATATCGGCATCGCGCTCGACGGCGACGCCGACCGCGTCGTCATCGTCGACGAGAATGGCGCGATCGTGGATGGCGACCAGATCATGGCGCTGATCGCCGAGTCCTGGCATCAGAGCGGCCGGCTGGCCGGCGGTGGCGTCGTCTCGACGGTGATGTCCAATCTCGGCCTCGAACGCTTCCTCGGCGACATGAACCTGCAGTTGCACCGCACCAAGGTCGGCGACCGCTATGTCGTCGAGCACATGCGTGCGCACGGCCTGAATGTCGGCGGCGAACAGTCGGGCCACATCGTGCTGTCCGATTTTTCCACCACCGGCGACGGCCTCGTCTCGGCGCTCCAGGTGCTCGCCTGCATCAAGCGGCAGAACCGACCGGTCAGCGAACTGTCGAAGAAGTTCGCGCCGGTGCCGCAATTGCTGAAGAACGTTCATATTTCCGGCGGCAAGCCGCTCGAGGAAGCCCCGGTCAAGGCGGCGATCGAAGATGGACGCCACCGCCTGGGCCAGGCCGGCCGTCTGGTCATCCGGCCGTCCGGCACGGAACCGCTCATCCGCGTCATGGCGGAAGGCGACGATCAGCAACTGGTCGAGGCCGTCGTCAACGACATTGTCGGGGTCATTTCGGAAACCCGCAGCGCCGCCTGATCCTGCAGCTTTGCCAGTTCGAAAGCCCGCCTCCGGGCGGGCTTTTTTATTGGGTTGCATTCCAATTAATCCAGGGAAATGACGCGAAATCCTGAAAGATCTAGAGATTCATGGTTAAGCGATAGGGTTAAACGCGTTTTAACTTTTCCAATTCATTATCCACGACTGAAGCCAATCAGATTCGGACGCGTTCGCTGTGCCGAGGGTTCTCAGGGGTGACAAGTATGTTCAATACAGCAAGAATGGCCGTCTTTGCCGGGCTGCTCGCGGGCGTGGCCGGACCAGTGTTCGCCGCCGACTTCGTCGAGCCGCCCGTGGTCGAGCCGGCCCCGCCGCCGCCCGTCTACGAGCAGCCGGTCGAATATGGCGGCTGGTACATTCGCGGCGACATCGACTACCACTGGTCGGAGTTTCGCGGCGCCGACTACATCACCTACGGGCCGGATCCAGGCACCGGCCGCTTTGACAGCGGCGAGCTGGACGGTGCCTTCTCGGCCGGTGCCGGCGTCGGTTACCAGATCAACCAGTATTTCCGCACCGACCTGACCGCGGACTGGATGAGCAAATCCGAATTCCGCGGCTCGACCACCGGCATCTGCCTCGATGGAGATCCCTGTACTTCGACCGACACCTCGTCCTATACCGCGCTGCTGCTGCTCGCCAACGCCTATGTCGATATCGGCACCTGGCACGGCATCACGCCCTATGTCGGCGCCGGCATTGGCGGCGCCTGGGTCAAGTGGGATAAGCTTCACAACACCATTGAAGACGGCGAATTCTCCCACAATGGCGGCAAGGATTGGCGTTTTGCCTATGCCGCCATGGCGGGCGCATCCTACTGCCTGACCGATCGGGTCAAGCTCGATGTCGGCTACCGTTACAGCCGTATCGAAGGCGGTAAGATGTTCAACTTCGCCAGCAATGTCGGTCCTGGCCATGACGAGGGTATCAATGTGCACGAAGTGCGCGGCGGCCTGCGCTATCAGTTCGGCAACTCGGACTGCGCCCAGCCAACGCCGATCGCCTACGAACCCGAACCGGTCTACACCAAGTGATCGCTTCGAGAGCAGGTTTGCGGGCCGCCCGGCAAAAGCCGGGCGGTTTTTTTCGTTGTGGCGGAACGCGCATCAAAATCAATTCGCTAACGCGCTGTTATCCTTAACCGCCACTTAACCACTATGGTTAACAATGCCCTGAAACGGCGCTCGCGGACGCGAAAGGCGCCAAGTTCGGGAGCCGGCTATCATGACAGTCAAATCGCGCGTAGCGCTGGCGCTTGCAGCAATCGCCCTAATGCCGCTGCCTCAAGCGCTTGGCGCCGACTACGATCCGCCGATCTATGTCGACCAGGCGCCGGACTATGTGCCGGTCGAAGTCGGTTCGGGATGGTATCTGCGCGGCGATGTCTCCTATCTGGTGCAGAAGAGCTTCGACAATGAGGACTTCGCCTTCGCGCCAGCGAACTTCGACGAAGAAGAGGATCACATCTTCGCCAGCATCGGCTTCGGCTACCATTTTAACGACTATCTGCGCGCCGATCTCAATCTCGGCTATCTGCCCGGCAACGAGATCAGCGTCAGCTATGACAACGGAACGACCGTGGCATCGGCGGACCTGGAGACCTACGCGTTCTCGGGCATGCTCAACGGCTATGTCGATCTTGGCACCTATGTCGGGATCACACCCTATCTCGGCGCCGGTATCGGTATTGTCCAGACCAGGCGGCGCCTCTCGGCGGACTACTTCACAGACAACGCCAACCCCGCCGACGATTTCGTCCGCGATGACAACGAGACCCATTACTCTTTCGCCTATACGCTGAACGCCGGCCTTGCCTACCAGGTGTCCAAGAACCTTTCAGTCGATCTGGGCTATCAATATTTTTCCGCACCCGACGCCGAATATACCACCGCACAGGATTTGGATTCCTATCCGATCGACAAAGGGATCAGCAATCATCAGGTCAAGGTCGGGCTGCGCTACGATCTCTGGTAGGCACGGCGAAAGCCTCGGGAATGCCAGCGGCGGACTTCGGTCCGCCGTTCTGTTTTTGGTCTGGGATGCGACCAGTATCCCGTCAGCGACAAAAACTTTCCTCTTGACGCCGGAAGCCTGAACGCATATCGCCGTCCGTGGGCCACCCCTCCCCAACGAGGGGCCACTATCTGGAAGGATAGACCACGATGACGATCCATACGAAGCCCGGACTGCGCCCGGCAAATCCCAATTTTTCCTCAGGTCCCTGTGCAAAACGCCCCGGCTGGTCAGTCGAGGCGCTGGCCAATGCCGCGCTCGGACGCTCGCACCGCGCCAAGATCGGCAAGACCAAGCTCGAGCAGGCGATCGAGCTGACGCGGGAAATTCTCCAAATTCCGGCGGATTATCGCATCGGCATCGTGCCGGCGTCGGACACCGGCGCGGTCGAGATGGCGCTGTGGTCGCTGCTCGGCGAACGCGGCGTCGACATGGTCGCCTGGGAGAGTTTCGGTTCCGGCTGGGTCACCGATGTGGTCAAGCAGCTGAAGCTCGCCGACGTGCGCAGGATCGAAGCCGGCTACGGTGCGTTGCCGGATCTGACAAAAATCGATTTCGACCGCGACGTGGTCTTCACCTGGAACGGCACGACCTCAGGCGTGCGCGTGCCGAACGGCGATTTCATCCCGGCCGCCCGCAAGGGCCTGACCATCTGCGACGCCACGTCGGCGGCCTTTGCGCAAGAGCTCGATTTTGGCAAGCTCGACGTCGTCACCTTCTCCTGGCAGAAGGTGCTGGGCGGCGAAGGTGCGCATGGCATGCTGATCCTCAGCCCACGCGCCGTCGAGCGGCTGGAAAGCTACAAGCCTGGCTGGCCGCTGCCGAAAATCTTTCGCCTCACCTCGGGCGGCAAGCTCATCGAAGGCATTTTCAAGGGCGAAACCATCAACACGCCGTCGATGCTGTGCGTCGAGGATTATCTCGACGCACTGCGTTGGGCGAAGTCGATCGGCGGCCTCGACGCATTGATTGCCCGCGCCGACGCCAATGCCGCCATTATCGACGGTTTCGTCGGTAAATCCGCCTGGCTCGGCCATCTGGCCACCGACCCGGCGACGCGATCGAACACGTCCGTCTGTCTTTCCTTCACCGACCCGGACGTCGCCGCGCTCGATGCCGACGGACAAGCGGCGTTCGCCAAGGGCATCGTCTCGGCGCTCGACAAGGAAGGCGTCGCCTACGATATCGGCGCCTATCGCGATGCGCCGCCGGGCCTGCGCATTTGGTGCGGGGCGACCGTCGAGACTTCCGACCTCGAAGCGCTGCTGCCGTGGCTCGACTGGGCCTTTGCCGCGCAAAAGGCGTCGCTCAAGGCGGCCGCCTGATCCCTCCCCTTCGAGGGGAGGGTGGCCCGAAGGGCCGGGTGGGGTCGCCTCCACCCAACTCAACGGTCCGCCGTCCAGAAGAAAAAGATTTCGGCCACGCCCGGCCGCAGCCACCCCACCCCGGCACTTCGCGCCAACCTCCCGTCAGGGGAGGGGCGCCAATCGCAAAGGATGAAGCCCATGCCCCGCGTTCTCGTCTCAGACAAACTCTCCACCACCGCCGTGCAGATCTTCAGGGATCGCGGCATCGAGGTCGACTACCTGCCCGATCTCGGCAAGGACAAGGAAAAGCTGCTCGAAGTGATCGGCCAGTATGACGGCCTCGCCATCCGTTCGGCGACCAAAGTCACCGAAAAGCTGATCGACGCCGCCACAAGGCTCAAGGTGGTCGGCCGCGCCGGCATCGGCGTCGACAATGTCGACATCCCGACGGCGAGCCGCAAGGGCATCATCGTGATGAACACGCCCTTCGGCAATTCGATCACCACCGCCGAGCATGCCGTCGCCATGATCTTCGCGCTGGCCCGCCAGATACCGGAAGCCAATGCCTCGACCCATGCCGGCAAGTGGGAAAAGAACCGCTTCATGGGCACCGAGATCACCGGCAAGACGCTGGGCATCATCGGCTGCGGCAATATCGGCTCGATCGTCGCTACGCGCGGCGTTGGCCTGAAGATGCACGTCATCGCCTTCGATCCGTTCCTGTCGGACAGCCGCGCCGAGGAGCTCGGCGTCGAGAAGGTGGAACTCGACGAGCTGTTCGCCCGCGCCGATTTCATCACCCTGCACACGCCCTTGACCGACAAGACGCGCAACATCATCGACGCTGCGGCGATCGCCAAAATGAAGACCGGCGTGCGCATCATCAACTGCGCCCGTGGCGGGCTGATCGTCGAGGCCGACCTGATCGCGGCGTTGAAAAGCGGCAAGGTGGCAGGCGCCGGCATCGACGTGTTCGAGGTCGAGCCGGCGGAGAAAAGCGAGCTGTTCGGCATGGAGAATGTGGTGGCGACGCCGCATCTCGGCGCATCGACGATGGAGGCGCAGGAGAATGTCGCTCTGCAGGTCGCCGAGCAGATGGCCGACTACCTGATCAAGGGCGCCGTTTCCAACGCCATCAACATGCCGTCGATCACCGCCGAGGAAGCGCCGCGCTTAAAACCTTTCGTCAAGCTGGCCGAAGTGCTCGGCGCCTTTGTCGGCCAGGTCACCGAGGATCCGATCAAGGAGGTCGAGATCCTGTTCGACGGCTCGACCGCGACGATGAACACGCGCGCGCTGATCAGCGCCACACTTGCCGGGCTGATCCGGCCGCAGGTCTCCGACGTCAACATGGTTTCGGCGCCGATCATGGTTAAGGAGCGCGGCATCATCGTCGCCGAGGTCAAGCGCGACAAATCGGGCGTGTTCGACGGCTATATCAAGCTGACGGTCAAGACGGAGCACAAGACGCGTGCGATCGCCGGCACCTGCTTCTCGGACGGCAAGCCGCGCTTCATCCAGATCAAGGGCATCAACCTCGACGCCGAGGTCGGTCAGCACATGCTGTACACGACGAATGCCGACGCGCCCGGCATCATCGGCCTGCTCGGCACGGTCTGCGGCGAGAACGGCGTCAACATCGCCAACTTCCAGCTCGGCCGCAACCGGCCTGGCGGCGATGCCATCGCGCTGCTCTATCTCGATGCGCCGTTCCCGGAGAAGGTGCTGGAACAGGTGCGGGCGCACAAGTCGATCGACTCCGCCAAGCGGCTGCATTTCGACGTCGGCGTCGCCTGAATCATGCGCGAGCGCCCCGCGGACTTTGTAAGCCCACGGGGCGTTTCGACAACGGCGTCGAAATATCGACATAGTTTTTTGACGGCCGTTACAAGATCCGGCTGTCAAATCGCCATTTTACGTCCGCTGTATTCGGCCAGGCTGATGCCGCCGAGCACCAGCACGAGGGCCACGCCCTGATAGAGCTGGAATGTCTCACCGACGATCAGCACCGACAGCAGCGTGCCGAAGATCGGCACCAGGTTGATGAACAGGCCGGCCCGGTTGGCGCCGATCAGTTCGTTGCCCCTGATATAAAGGATCTGCGAGACGACCGAAGCGCCGATCGCAGTGTAGAACGCTATCGCCCAGCCGCGCGCATCGGGGATGATGACCTTGCCGGCAGCCACCTCCCACAGCAAGAAAGGCAGCGAGGTCACCAGTGCGGCAATCGACAGTGCCAGCATCAGGCTTTGCCAGCGTATGGCCGGCTTCAGCCGCAACCCGACCGAGTAGAAGCTGTAGCAAAGCACCGCGATCAGCATGATGGCGTCGCCGAAGTTGAGGTCCAGCTTGAGAAGCTGGCGCAGATCGCCGTGGCTGGCGGTCAGGGCGACGCCAATGATCGTCAGCACGACGCCGGCGATCTGCACCCGGTTCACACGCAGGCGAAACAGCACGAAATTGGCGAGGATGATCACGATCGGTATCGCCGCCTGCTCGATCGAGACGTTGATCGCCGTCGTGTAGTTGAGAGCCGTGTAGAAGATCGCGTTGAAAAAGGTGAAGCCGCAAGCGCCGAGCCCGCCAAGCAGCAACCAATGCCTGCGCACCACCGGCCAGTCCTCGCGCAGCGTTCGCCAGCCGATCGGCAGCATGATCAGAACGGCCAGGACCCAGCGCAGGAAGACCAGCGTCATCGGCGAAATATGGTCGACTGCCAGCTTGCCGGCCACGGAGTTGCCGCCCCACAGCAAGGTGGTGAACAGCAGGAACAGATAGGCGGTTCGATGCATCGCGAAATTCCAGCTGGGGTGGGCAGGGTCATTGCCGACCTATTGTGGTGGTTCGCCCAAGTAAATGATGTCAAAGGCGAAAATTGTTGTGCCTGAGGGCGGTTTCGGCGGCAAAGAATGGTCGCGCTCGCCAGGTGTTGACGTTATAGAACGACGTACGTCCACCTGGACGCACAAAGTACGCGTCTCAAGGCTTTGAATGTTCGCGTCGTGCTTTCCGAAAATCGATTCCGATTTTCTGGCCGATGCGATAGAAGCCTGTCGTTTCGAACCATTCAAGCCGCTCGGAGCGGCGCCTCAGGGGAAAAGAAACATGGCCAATGTGGTGGTCGTCGGCTCGCAATGGGGCGACGAGGGCAAAGGGAAGATCGTTGACTGGCTGTCGGAACGCGCCGACGTCGTCGTGCGTTTCCAGGGCGGCCACAATGCCGGCCATACGCTGGTCGTCGACGGCAAGGTCTACAAGCTGTCGCTGCTGCCGTCCGGCGTGGTGCGTCAAGGCAAGCTGTCCATCATCGGTAATGGCGTCGTCTTCGATCCGCATGCCTTCGTCGCGGAAGTGGCGAAATTGCAGGCGCAAGGCGTCGAGGTCACGCCGGAGCGCCTGAAAATAGCCGAAAACACCGCGCTTATCCTGTCCTTGCACCGGGAGCTGGACGGATTCCGCGAAGACGCCGCCTCCAATTCCGGAACGAAAATCGGCACGACCCGTCGCGGCATCGGCCCCGCTTATGAAGATAAGGTGGGCCGGCGCGCGGTCAGGGTGATGGATTTGGCGGATTTGGAAACGCTGCCCTTGAAGGTCGACAGGCTGCTGACGCATCACAATGCGCTACGCCGCGGGCTCGGCCACGCCGAAGTCACGCATGACGCAATCATGAGTGAGCTGATTTCGGTCGCCGACGAGATCCTGCCCTATATGGACCGCGTCTGGAAGATCCTCGACGACAAGCGCCGCGCCGGCGAACGCATCCTGTTCGAGGGCGCGCAGGGCACGCTGCTCGACATCGACCACGGCACCTATCCGTTCGTCACCTCGTCCAACACGGTGGCTGGTCAAGCGGCCGCCGGATCCGGCGTCGGCCCGGGTGCCATCGGTTATGTGCTCGGCATCACCAAGGCCTATACGACACGTGTCGGCGAAGGTCCGTTCCCGACCGAACAGAAGAACGAGATCGGCGAGTTCCTGGGCACTCGCGGCCACGAGTTCGGCGTCGTCACCGGCCGCAAGCGCCGCTGCGGCTGGTTCGATGCCGTGCTGGTTCGCCAAGCCGTCGCCGTAAACGGCATCAAGGGCATCGCCCTGACCAAGCTCGACGTGCTCGACGGGCTGGACGAGATCAAGGTCTGCACCGGCTACCGCCTCGATGGCGAGGCGATCGACTATCTGCCGGCCAGCCAGGGTGCGCAGGCGCGCGTCGAACCGGTCTACGAGACGCTGGAGGGCTGGAAAGGCACCAGCGCCGGCGCCAGAAGCTGGAACGATCTGCCGGCCCAGGCAGTCAAATATGTCCGTCACATCGAGGAACTGATCGGCGCGCCGGTCGCACTCCTTTCCACCAGCCCTGAACGGGACGACACAATACTTGTGACCGACCCGTTTCAAGACTAGATTCCAAGCTGTTCCGGGCATCGCGGCCGATTTGCGGGGGCCGGCCCAGAAACGAAATGCAGGTCGACTGAAGCATGGCAGATTTTGTTGGTGCTCTGAAAAAGACGCTCGACGGCCTTGGAAATCCGACGCCGGAGATACGCGCCAGGCTCTATGACAAGGCCCGTTCGACAATCGCGGACAAGCTTGCGAAGAACATACCGCCGCTGGCGCCGTCGGTCGTTGCCCAGCATAAGCGCACTCTGGAAGATGCCATCGCCATCGTCGAGCGGGGCTACGCCAAGCCTGCGCCGGTATCCGATCCGCTGTCGGAGTTGGAGGACATCTTCTCCTCCATCGACCGCAACAAGAACCAACCCAGCCATGTCCGACAGCCGGCAAAGGCCGAGCCGGCATGGCAGCCGGCCAAGACCGAGCCGGAATGGCAGCCGGCACCTGCCGCCAACGCCTCGCTGAATTGGCAAAAACCGCCTCCAGAGGGCACCGATGCGGAGACTTCGGACGCGGATCTTCCAGCGGCGTACGAGAACGGCGATAGCTTTAGAGACGATGTCTTCCCCAACGACGAGGAGCCGGCGCCGGACACTTTTCAGCATCCTGCCGAGCGCAGGCGCAGCTATGGCGGGCTGATCGCCGCTGTCGTCGTCTTGCTCGTCATCGCCGGCGGCGGCTACGGCATCTGGCTGAACAAGGACGCATTCAGCAACATGCTGGGTCTCAACAGCACGACGGTCGCAACCGTAGAACCGCTGGTGAAGCCGAGCCCGGCCGAGCGGCCGGCTACCGATGCCGCGGCAAGGCCCCCGGCCGCAGCGGCTCCAGCCGATGCCGAGGGCACAAAGTTCACCCAGCGGCTGACACCGGAGGGCGGTGAGGTCGATCCCGGCCCCGCTTCAGGACAAGGCGGCATCGGAGAGGGCGAATCCGTCGCAGCACTGACCACGCCGCCGCCGGCCGCACCTGCGCCTGCAGCGCCTGCCGGCACGCCAGCCACGAATGTGCCCGCACCGGGCGCGGCTCCCGCAACACCGCCTGCCGATGGCGCCACGCTGGCGCCTGCGGCGCCGACCGATAGCGCAGCCGCGCCGGCAGCGCCGGCCCCGGGTGCCGCGCCGGGTGCTGCACCGACAGCCGCGCCTGCGGAAACCGCGCTGGCGGTCGGCCAGAAGGCGATCTTCTACGAGGAGCGCACCAGCACCGCGCAAGGCTCGGCCGAGCCCGGCAGCATCGTCTGGTCGCTGGTGCAGGAATCGCCCGGCGGCAATCTGCCGCCCGAGCCGGCAATCCGCGCCGAGGCGAGCATTCCGGGCAAGGACGTGCAGTTGCGCATGACCATCCGCCGCAACACCGACCAGACGCTGCCGGCCAGCCACATCATCGAGATGATTTTCCTGACGCCCGACGGTTTCGACGGCGGCGGTGTCGACAACATCCTGCGCGTCGCCATGAAGGGCTCTGAACAGGATGCCGGCAGTCCGCTGATCGGCATCCCGGCCAAGATCGCCGACGGCTTCTTCCTGGTCGCTCTCAACGACACAAAGCCGGACGAAGACGCCAATCTGACCCTGCTGCGGGGCCAGAAATGGATCGACGTGCCGGTCGTCTACAAGACCGGACGGCGGGCGCTGCTTACCATGGAAAAGGGCATTCCCGGCGAGAAGGTGTTCGACGAGGCGCTGAAGGCCTGGCAAACAAAAGAGGCGGGCTGAGGCCGGCTCACCAGCCTCCCTTCGGCTCAGAAGCCCTGGAACAGCATGTCGAGCGCGGCCACGATGTCGTCGTGATGCCTGGAGATATTCAGTCGACTTTCGCCCAATTCCTTGGCCGGAACCGTGGCGATCAGATGGGTGGCCACAACCAATTTTCGCCCATTGATCTCGACGAGGGGATGGAGCTTTCGCATAGGCGGCGGCGTCATTGTTGTCGGAAGCAGCGGGATCACCACCCGTGTTTTAAAATCGTCGAGCAGGTCGGATTGGACGTCCAGCAAATAGCTGCCTTCGACCCGACCCGCGAAGACATCATAGCGTGCCATCAGAACTGCCGATGTTCTTCCAACGGAATACCGTGCTTTTCGACGTATTCGTTCCACGCTTCTATTGTGGCGCGATTCTCAAGTTTCCATAGTCGGGCTTTTTCGGCAGCCACCGCCTCTGCGATACCGGCTTCGGCGGCGCGCGAGACATTCACATCGAGTCCCTTGGCTTCCTTCATGAGCTTTGAGTCGATCGACAGATTTGCCGGCTGACGAACCGCATTCATAGCTATCTTTCGCATGATAACCTCCGCAGAATGCGCATAATGTATGCGCATTGTCGTGGTGGAGCAACGGCGAAGCGTCTACCCCTCCATCTCCTCGCGCAGCATTTCAAGTTCCAGCCATTCCTCCTCGAGCGCTGCCAGCGTGGCGCGCTCCTTGTCGAGCGCGGCGATGGTCTTCTGGAATGAGGCCGGGTCGCGCTCGTAATAGGCGGGGTCGGCGATATTGTCCTCCAGCCGTGATATCGAGGCGGTCACCGCGTCGATCTTCTTTGGCAGCGATTCCAGCGCGAATTTCTGCTTGAACGACAGTTTTTTCGCCGGGCCCTTCGGCGCAGTTGCCTCGGTCCGGGCTGCCGCCGCCACTTCACTCGTCTCGGCCTTCGGCCGTGCCTTGCGGTCGTCCAGCTTGGTGCCGCCGCGCTGCGCCAGCATGTCGGAATAGCCGCCGGCATATTCGATCCAGCGGCCGCCGCCTTCCGGCGCGATCAGGCTGGTCACCGTGCGGTCGAGGAAATCGCGGTCGTGGCTGACCAGGATGACGGTGCCGGCAAAACCGGCGACCAGTTCCTGCAGCAGTTCCAGCGTCTCCATGTCGAGATCGTTGGTCGGCTCGTCCAGCACCAAAAGATTTGCCGGCCGTGCCAGCACACGGGCGAGCAGCAGCCGCGCCCGCTCGCCGCCCGAAAGCTCGCGCACCGGGGTGCGCGCCTGTTCCGGCTTGAACAGGAAGTCCTTCATGTAGGAGACGACGTGGCGCTGCTCGCCGTTGATGACAAGGTTCTCGCCGCGGCCGTCGGTGAGATACTGCGCCAGCGTCTCTTGCGGGTCGACTGCCTCGCGTTTCTGGTCGAGCGTGGCGATCTCCAAATTGGTGCCGAGTCGCACCGTGCCTGAGTCCGGCTTCAATTCGCCGGTCAGCATCTTCAGCAGCGTCGTCTTTCCGGCGCCGTTCGGGCCGACCAGGCCGACGCGGTCACCGCGCTGGATGCGGGTCGAGAAACCCCTGACCACGGTGAGGTCGCCAAAGCTCTTGTCGATGTTCCTGGCCTCGATCACCAGCTTGCCGGATTCGGCGGCGTCGCTGGCCACCATGGTCGCCGCACCCTCGGCGCCGCGATGGCCACGAAAGCGCTGTCGCATGGTCTGCAGTTCGCCGAGCCGGCGCATGTTGCGCTTGCGCCTTGCCGTCACGCCATAGCGCAACCAGTGCTCCTCGCGCACGATCTGGCGGCCAAGCTTGTGCTGCTCGCGCTCTTCTTCTTCCAGCACGGTGTCGCGCCATTCCTCGAAATGGCCAAAACCCTTGTCCAGCCTGCGGGTCTGGCCACGATCGAGCCAGACGGTGGCGCGCGACACGCGGTCGAGGAAGCGGCGGTCGTGCGAGATGACGATCAGCGCCGAAGAGGTGCGGGCGAGTTCCTCCTCCAGCCATTCGATGACCGACAGGTCGAGATGGTTGGTCGGCTCATCGAGGAGGAGAATGTCGGGCTCCGGCGCCATGACGCGGGCCAGGGCAGCACGGCGGGCTTCGCCGCCGGAGAGATCGTTCGGCCGTTCCTCGCCGGACAGGCCGAGATGCTCCATCAGATAGGTGGCGCGGTAGGGATCGTCGGCGGGTCCGAGCCCCGCCTCGACATAGGCGCGGACGCTGGCGAAACCATCCATGTCGGGCATTTGCGGCAGGTAGCGCACTGTTGCCGAAGGCTGGCGGAACACCTCGCCATCCTGCGGCTCGATCAATCCCGCAGCGATCTTCAGCAACGTCGACTTGCCAGAGCCGTTGCGACCGACCAGAGCGATCTTGTCGCCCGCCGACGCCGTCAGTTCCGTCCCGTCGAGCAGCGGCGTGCCACCGAAGGTCAGTTTTATCCCGTCGAGATTGAGAAGCGGCGGCGCCATGTCAGCTTTTAGGTAGGGGGAATGGATGGGCGAGCAACAGCGCGCGGCCGCTGCCCAGCGCGACTTCGAGCCGGCCCTTGACCTCGTTGGAAATGGTCAGCGACGAGCCGAACGCCACCTCGACATGGTTCAGCGGCCATTTGGCACCGGTCACGGTCAGACCGGCAAGGTCGGAGAAGCCGAGAATCGAAAACAGCGTGCTGTCGGCGTAGTCGAAGCCGGCCTTTCCGGGAAGCAAGGGCACGCCTTCCTGTGCGCCACTGGTCAAAAGCACCTCTGTCCCTGCCTCGGCCAGCCGGACGCCGAGCGCCAGGTGCAGGAAGGCGTGGTCGGTGCGCTTGCCGCCGAACGCGCCGGCGAGCACGAGGCTGGTCGCGCCGCGTTCGAGCGCGGCGGCGATAGCCAGTTCGCCGTCGGTCTTGTCCTTTTCTGCCGGAAACACCTGGCGCGGCACGGCGGCGAGCTCGTCCGGCAAATCCGCCGGCACCGAATCGAAGTCGCCGACCCAGAGTTCCGGCGTCAGGCGCAGAGTCCGGGCATGGCTGATGCCGGCGTCGGCGGCGATGACACGCGTGCCTTCGACCTGGCGGTCGAGCAGCGGCGTGCGGATAAGGTCGCCGCCAAGCAGGATGGTGAATTTGCTCATATGCGTGGCCCTTACCAGCCCTGCTTGCGAAACGGAAGGCCGCGGTCTGGATGCCCGGCAAACTTCCGCTTGCGCCGCAGATGGGCCGGGCCTATGTGTCGAAGCGCTCTAACGGGGTGCTGGACGCGATCTTCGCGGACCGGCTGAGAGGCAACCTGCCAACCCGCTGAACCTGATCCGGTTTGTACCGGCGGAGGGATTAGACGTTTCGGACAACCCGACGCCTCAATTCCCTTCAACGCCAACGAAGGAGGCGCCGATGCGCACGTTTTTATACACACTTGTTTCGGCAGTGCTGCTCGCGGCGACCGTTCTCGCCGGCACCGGGTCGGCATCCGCGCAGGAAAAACTCACCGTCTATACCTATGAGAGCTTCACCGCCGAATGGGGTCCAGGCCCGGCGGTCAAGAAGGCGTTCGAGGCCGAATGCGGCTGTATTCTCGAATTCGTCGCGGTCGCCGACGGCGTCGCCCTGCTCAACCGCGTCAGGCTGGAAGGGGCCGCGACCAAGGCCGACATCGTGCTCGGCCTCGACACCAATCTGACGGCGGAAGCCAAGGCCACCGGCCTGTTTTCGCCGCATGGTGCCGTCATCGACGTCAAGGTGCCGGGCGGCTGGAGCGACGATATTTTCGTGCCGTTCGACTATGGTTATTTCGCCGTCGTCTACGACACCGAAAAGCTGAAGACGCCGCCGAAGAGCCTGAAGGAATTGGTCGAGGGCAATGCCGATGAAAAGATCGTCATTCAGGATCCGCGCACCTCGACGCCCGGTCTCGGCCTGCTGTTGTGGGTGAAGTCGGTTTATGGCGACAAGGCGCCCGAAGCCTGGGCCAAGCTTAAGGCAAAGGTGCTCACCGTGACGCCGGGCTGGAGCGAGGCCTACGGCCTGTTCACCAAGGGCGAGGCGCCGATGGTGCTGTCCTATACCACGTCGCCGGCGTATCACATGGTCGCCGAAAACACCCAACGCTATCAGGCGGCGTCCTTCGAGGAGGGCGCGTATCTGCAGATCGAGGTTGCCGGCATCACCAAATCAGGTGCGAAGAACCCGTTGGCGGAACAGTTCCTGACTTTCATGACCGGGCCGAAATTCCAGGATGTCATTCCCGAGACCAACTGGATGTTCCCGGCCGGCAAGACCGAGAAGCCGCTCAATCCGGCTTTCGACAAGCTCGTCAAGCCGACCAAGACGTTGCTTTTCAGCCCCGAAGAGGTCGCCGCCAATCGCAAGGCCTGGGTCGACGAATGGCTGTCGGTGATGAGCAAGTAGGACTTAGATTTCTGCATGGTGTTCGCTCCACGCCACCCCCCTCTGGCCTGCCGGCCATCTCCCCC
>NZ_JBVVPZ010000023.1:82801-92274 GCF_055811415.1 Mesorhizobium sp. WSM4846 | reverse complement strand
AAAACTGTCACCCATGCAATCAGTCCATTCTGTTACCTATCTATCCGGTTCGGACAAATCCCCCTTCTCCCCGTCACGATACGGGGAGAAGGTGCCGGCAGGCGGATGAGGGGCAGCGCCAACCTCGACAATTCAACCGGACGAAACCGATCTGGCGCTTCGACCAAACTTACTCCGCGGCCACCTTGGCCATCGGGTTGTTTGGATGCGTCGTCCAGTTGGCGTAGACCGGCGACACCGGTCTGCCGGTGCGCTGGTCGATGACGCCGGCCGCCAGCGGCTCCATGGTGATGCAGTTCTCGACAGGGCAGACATTGACGCAGAGGTTGCAGCCGACGCATTCGGCCTCGATCACCTCGAAATGCCGCTTGCCGTCAACCATGCTGGTGATCGCCTGGTGCGAAGTGTCCTCGCAGGCGATGTGGCAGCGGCCGCATTTGATGCACGCCTCCTGGTCGATATGCGCCTTGGCGACGTAATTGAGGTTGAGATATTGCCAGTCGGTGACGTTGGGCGTGGCGCGGCCGACGATGTCGTCGAGCGAGGCATGGCCCTTCTCGTCCATCCAGTTTTCCAGGCCGGCGATCATCTCCTGCACGATCTTGAAGCCATAGGTCATCGCCGCCGTGCACACCTGCACATTGCCGGCACCGAGCGCCATGAATTCGGCAGCGTCGCGCCAGGTGGTGATGCCGCCGATACCGGAGATCGGCAAGCCGTGCGTTTCCGGATCGCGGGCGATCTCGGCGACCATGTTCATGGCGATCGGCTTCACCGCCGGGCCGCAATAGCCGCCATGCGAACCCTTGCCGTCGATGGTCGGCTCCGGTGCGAAACTGTCGAGATTGACGCCGGTGATCGAATTGATGGTGTTGATCAGCGACACCGCGTCGGTGCCGCCGGCAAGGGCGGCACGCGCCGGCTTGCGTATATCGGTGATGTTCGGCGTCAGCTTGGTGATGACAGGCATGCGGGTGTTGGCCTTGCACCAGCGCACCACCATTTCGATGTATTCCGGCACCTGGCCGACGGCGGCGCCCATGCCGCGTTCCGACATGCCGTGCGGGCAGCCGAAATTGAGCTCGATGCCGTCGGCCCCGGTCTCCTCGACCACCGGCAGGATCGCCTTCCACGCATGCTCATCGCAAGGCACCATCAGCGAGACGACGATGGCGCGCTCGGGCCAGTCCATCTTGACCTGCTTGATCTCGCGCAGATTGGTCTGCAAGTCGCGGTCGGTGATCAGCTCGATGTTGTTCAAGCCGAGCAGGCGGCGATCGGCGCCCCAGATCGCGCCATAGCGCGGGCCGTTGACATTGACCACCGGCGGCCCCTCTTCGCCGAGCGTCTTCCAGACAACGCCGCCCCAGCCCGCCCTAAAGGCGCGGATGACATTGTAGGCCTTGTCGGTCGGCGGCGCCGAGGCCAGCCAGAACGGATTCGGCGATTTGATGCCGACGAAATTGTTTCTGATATCTGCCATGCTCATGCCCTCCCGTTCGAGGTCAGTGCCCGGTGGATCGATTCGGCCGCGTCGCGCCCCTGCGCGACTGCCGAGACGGTGAGGTCGTCGCCGCCATAGATGCAGTCGCCGCCGGCCCAGACGTTTGGCAGCGAGGTGCGGCCTTCGGCGTCGACCTTGATGCGGCCGGCTTCCAGCGCCAGCAAGGCGCCGCTGCCGTTGAGCGCAGCCGGGACAAAGCTCTGGCCGATCGCCTTGAACACCTGGTCGGCAGTGAGCGTCAGCCGCTCGCCGGTGCCGACGAGTTTCTCGCCATCCATCGCCGTATATTCGAGCTCGATGCCCGAGACCTTGCCGCCTTCGGCAATGACCCGCTTCGGCTGCAGCCAGTGACGGATGATGACGCCGTTGGCGGCGGCCAGGTCCTGCTCGAATTCGGAAGCGTTCATGTGCTCCTGACCGCGCCGGTAGCAGATCGTCACCTCTTCGGCGCCGAGCAGCTTTGATTGCACCGCCGCGTCGATCGCCGTCATGCCGCCGCCGATGACGACGACGCGCCGGCCGACCGGCAGGCTGGCAAGATCGCTGGCCTGGCGAAGCTCGGCAATGAACTCCACCGCATTGGTGACGCCTTGCGCGTCCT
The DNA here is from genome assembly GCF_055811415.1 of Mesorhizobium sp. WSM4846. NCBI lineage: Bacteria > Pseudomonadati > Pseudomonadota > Alphaproteobacteria > Hyphomicrobiales > Phyllobacteriaceae > Mesorhizobium > Mesorhizobium sp. WSM4846. The sequence continues at coordinate 90,169 of NZ_JBVVPZ010000023.1, read as the reverse complement.
CGCCGTCGGCGCGCAGCGCGTTGACGCCGCCAAGTCCCATGCCGAGGAACACTGCATCGTAATTCCTGGTCAGGTCCGACAGCTGGTAATCGCGGCCAAGCGCCTTGCCGTTCTGGATGTCGATGCCGCCGATCGAAATGACGTAGTCGACCTCGGCCTGGGCAAAATTGTCGATGCTCTTGTAAGCGGCGATGCCGTATTCATTGAGACCGCCGGCTTTCGGGCGGGCCTCGAGGATGGTCACGTCGTGACCGTGGCGGGCGAGCCGATGGGCGGCGGCAAGCCCGGCCGGTCCGGCGCCGACCACGGCGACCGTCTTGCCGGTCGGAGCGGCGCGCGCATAGAACTGCTTGTTCTCAGCCATCGCGACATCGGTGGCATAACGCTGCAGGCGGCCGATCTGCACCGGCTTGCCTTCAGCCACTTCGCGCACGCAGACCTCTTCGCACAGCGTCTCGGTCGGGCAGACGCGGGCGCACATGCCGCCCAAAATGTTCTGGTCGAAAATCGTCCTGGCCGAGCCGATCGGATTGCCGGTCGAGATCTGGCGGATGAACAGCGGGATGTCGATCGAGGTCGGGCATGCGTTCATGCACGGCGCATCGTAGCAGAAATAGCAGCGATCGGACTCGACCAGCGCCTCGTGATGATCGAGCGGCGGATGCAGGTCGGAAAAATTATCGGCATATTGCTCGGGCGAAAGCCGCCCGCCGGCAATGCCCTGCTTGAAATGACCAGTCGCCATTCCGCTTCCCCATTCCTTGTTGTTTTGCGGAAAGGCTAGCACGTTTTGTTTTTTTATCAATTGGTCAATTTTCGACGCAAGCCGCTGAAAAGCCACGACAAAACATGATATGAATACTCATGTTTTCTATATTGGCCTTGGCTGTCGGAATTCCGTCGCGAAGATCGTCCTAGATGGATCACGCATGATCGCTGACTGGAAACCCAAGGAGCACGACAATGCCAAACTCCCCGATGTCCTTCTTCTGGTACGAGCTGATGACCACCGATCTCGACGCTGCCGAAGCGTTCTACACCGATGTGGTGGGCTGGAAGGCGCAGCCCTTCGACGGCGCGCCCGGCATGCCGCGCTATATCGTGATGAATGTCGGCCAGCGCGGCGTCGGCGGGCTGATGACGCAGCCGGACGAAGTGCGCAAGACGGGCATGCCGCCAGCCTGGGTCGGTTACATCCATACCGGGGATGTCGATGCTTCCACGAAATCGCTGAAGGGGGCCGGCGGTGCGGTTCACCGCGAACCCGATGACATTCCGGGCGTCGGCCGCTTTGCCGTCGTCGCCGATCCGCAAGGCGCGGTGTTCAACTTCCTGCAGCCGATTGGCCCTGACCAGCCGCCGTTGCCGGCTACTACTCCCGGCAATATCGGCTGGCATGAACTCTACACGACCGACTGGCACGCCGCGTTCGATTTCTATGCCGGGCAATTCGGCTGGACCAAGGGCGACGCCATGGATATGGGGCCGATGGGCACCTACCAGCTGTTTGCCGCCGGCGGCGAACCTGTCGGCGGCATGATGAACAAGCCCGAGCAGGTTCCGGTGCCGGTCTGGCAGTTCTATTTCAATGTCCCCGCAATCGACGCGGCGGCCAAGCGTGTCACCGATAATGGCGGCACGATCCTGATGGGACCGATGGAGGTTCCCGGCGGCGGCTGGATCGTGATGTGCACGGACCCACAGGGTGCTCATTTCGCGCTGACGGCGCCGGTGCGGTAGCTGGGCCGGCGTCATGCTTGTCGGAGTGGGCGATCCTTCGCGCCCCCTCTGTCCTGCCGGACAGAGGGGGCGCTGTCCCGCCGGCCCCGCGCAATGGCAGCGCCCTCACCCGCGCATCCGCACGAGATTCGCGTCGAACAGCGGCGTCGGCTGCACCCGGGCGGTGTAGCGCTTGCCCAGGAGCTCGATCTCGAAACCATCGGCCTCGTCGGCGATCTCCTTCGGCACATAGCCCAGGGCCACGGACGTCTTCGAATGATGTGCGTAGCCGCCTGACGTGACCCAGCCGCGCACCGCGCCGTCGAACCAGATCGGCTCGTCGCCGATGACGTCGGCGTCTGCCGCATCGACGACAAAGGCGCGCAGTCGCAGCTTGCCGCCTTGCTGGCGCTCGGCGAGTGCCGCCTGCTTGCCGATGAAATCGGTTTCTTTCCCGTAGGCGACGAAACGGTCGAGCCCGGCCTCCAGCGGTCCGTAGATCGGCCGGTATTCGCGCGCCCACGAGCCGTAATTCTTCTCCAGCCGCAGCGCGTTGAGCGCGCGCGCGCCGAACAGGCCGATGCCGAAGTCTTCGCCGGCCGCCATCAGGGTCTGGTACGCGGCACGCTGATATTCCGGCGCCACCCAGATCTCGTAGCCGAGATCGCCGGTGTAGCTGACGCGGCCGACCAGGCACGGCGCCATGCCGATATCCATCCTGGCCGTCGCCATGAACGGAAACGCCGCATTCGACACATCCGCCCGCGTGGCTTTTGCCAGCACGTCCCGCGCCCTCGGACCGGCAATCGACAGGCCCGTCAGTCTCGCCCCCAGCGCCTCGACATGGACCGAGCCATCTTGCGGCAGATGCGCCTCGAACCAGCGCATGTGATACTGCTCGGCAATGCCGGAACCGGCGAGGAACCAGCCCTCCCCGCTGGAATTGCCGCTGCCGAGATTGGCCAGCGAAAAGTCGCCGATCAGCCTGCCGTCTTGCTTCAGCATCGGCGCCAGCGTCATGCGGCCGGGCTTTGGCAGCTTGCAGGCAAGCAGGCGGTCGAGCCAGGCCGCCGCGCCCGCGCCCGTCACCCTGTATTTGGCGAAGGACGAGATTTCCGACAGGCCGACACTTGTCCGCACCGTCCTCACCTCTTTTGCGACATGCTCGAAATCGCTCGAGCGCCGCCACGAGAACTCGTCCCTTACGCCTTCGGGCGCATACCACAGCGGCACTTCCAGCCCATAGGCCATGCCCCACTGCGCGCCCTTGGCCGACAAGAGGTCGTAGACCGGCGTGGTCTTGAGCGGCCGCCCGGCAGGCAGCTCCTCATTGGGAAAGCGGATGGAAAAACGCCGCGAATAATTCTCGCGCACCTTGGCGTTGGTGTAGGCCATCGTTGCCCAGTCGCCGTAGCGCGAGACGTCCATCGCCCAGATGTCGGCGCCGGGATCGCCCTCGATCATCCAGTTCGACAGCGCCAGGCCAACACCGCCGCCCTGCGAAAAGCCGGCCATGACGCCGCAGGCGACCCAGAAGCCAGGCAGGCCGCGCACCGGCCCGACCAACGGGTTGCCGTCGGGCGCGAAGGTGAAGGGGCCGTTGATGATCTGCTTGATTCCGGTGTTCTGGAAGGCCGGGAAATGCCGAAACCCGACTTCCAATGACGGCGCGATGCGGTCGATGTCGGGCTCCAGCAGCTCGTGGCCGAAATTCCACGGTGTCTGGAGCTCGGACCATGGCTTGTTGGCCTTCTCATAGGTGCCCATCAGCATGCCGCCGCGCTCCTGGCGCAGATAGAGCTCGCCGTCGAAATCGACCGCGTGGATGATCTCCGTGCCGGTCTTCTGGTTCCAGGCGGCGACCTCCGGCATGTCCTCGGTGATCAGGTACATGTGCTCCATGGCCAGCACCGGCAGTTCGAGGCCCACCATGCGGCCGACCTCGCGCGCCCACAGGCCGCCGGCGTTGACGACATGCTCGGCCACCACCTCGCCCTTGTTGGTGATGATCCGCCACAACCCGTCGGCGCGGCGCACGATATCCTCGACCTTGGTGAAGCGCTCGACCTCGGCGCCAAGTTTTCTGGCCGCCTTGGCATAGGCGTGGGTGACGCCGGACGGGTCGAGATGACCGTCCTCCTTGTTGCGCACCGCGCCGACGAACTGTTTCGGGTCGAGCAGCGGCATCAACTCGGCCGCCTCATCAGGCGAGATCTCCTCGAGGTCGATGCCGAGATAGCGGCCCTTGGCGACAACGCCGCGCAGCCAGTCGAGCCGCGCCTCGGTCGCCGCCAAAAGCACGCCACCGGTCAGATGCACGCCGGTCGCCTGGCCGGACAGCTCCTCGATCTCCTTGTAGAGCGAGATCGTGTATTTCTGCAGCTTGGCGACGTTGGGATCGCCATTGATCGTGTGCATGCCGCCGGCCGCGTGCCAGGTCGAGCCGGAAGTCAGCTCGTCGCGCTCCAGAAGCACAATGTCGGTCCAGCCGTGACGGGCGAGATGGAACAGCACCGAACAGCCGACGACGCCTCCGCCAATGACCACGACCTTCGCATGCGATTTCATGGGTCTTTCTCGTTATTTCAGGGAGTTGGAGGGGTGGGATGAATCGGTGCGGGAGGAGCCAAGCCACCCCCCTCTGGCCTACCGGCCATCTCCTCCTCAAGGTCCCCTCAAGGGGGGAGATTGGCAGTTTCAACGCCGCCGCGCTATTTTCAACGCTGGTGATTGGCGAAGGAGAACGTGACAGCCAATCTCCCCCTTGAGGGGGAGATGTCCGGCAGGACAGAGGGGGGTACACGAGCGCAAGCCTTCGACCATCACGGCTCGCCCTGCCCGATCGCTTCCTTGCGCCTGGCCACATACGCCTCCAGCGCCTCGCGCACGGCAATATCCATCGTCGGTTCGACATAATCCTCCAGCGCTTTCTTCCACAGCCGCGTCGCCCGCGCCGTGGCGTCTAGCCCGCCGGCCTCCTGCCAGGCCTCGTAGTTCTGCCAATTCGAGAGCATCGGCTGGTAGAAGGCGGTTGCATAGCGCTCCAGCGTGTGCGGCTCGCCGAAGAAATGGCCGCCGGTCGGCACCGCACCCAGCGCCTCGACGGCGAGTTCCGCCTCGTTGACTTCGATCGGGCGCAAAAACTCCATCATGTGCTGGATCATCTCGACGTCGATGATGAACTTTTCGAACGATGCGGTCAGCCCGCCCTCCTGCCAGCCGGCTGCGTGGTAGACGAGATTGCCGTGGCCGAGCACCGCGCCCCACAGCGCCATCAGCGTCTCATAGGCGCCTTGCGCGTCGGCGGCGTTGGAGGCCGAGCCCGGCGTCGTCCGGTAGGGCAGTCCATAGCGCCGCGCCAATTGCCCGGAGGCGATGTTGGCCTTGGTGTTCTCTGGCGTGCCAAAGGCCGGCGCACCGGACTTCATGTCGACATTGGAGGTGAAGGCGCCATACATGACCGGGGCGCCAGGGCGGACAAGCTGCGTCAAGACCACGCCGAACAGCGCCTCGGCGTTCTGTTGCGCCAGCGCGCCGGCAAGCGTCACTGGGCTCATCGCCCCCATCAGCGTGAACGGCGTCACCGCAACCGACTGGCCGAACTCGGCCATGGTCATCAGGCCTTCGGCCATCATCTCGTCGAAGCGGCGCGGCGAGTTGACCGAGATGATGGTGGTGACGCCGGGATCGTCGCGCATCTGGTCGAGGCTCAAGCCCCGCGAAATCGCCATCATTTCGACGCCGTCCAGCGCCCTGCCGCGGCCGATCGCCGAGACGTGAAAACTCTTGTCGGTCAGCGTCAGATTGGCGAAATAGGTATCGAGGTGGCGTGAATTGGCCGGCAGTTCCATCGGTGCGCAGACCTGATTGCCGAGCATGTGGATGCAGTTGAAATGCTGCGCCAGCCGGGTGAGGTCGCAATAGTCGCGCAAATTGCCGGCGCGCCGGCCGCGTTCCATGTCATGCACGTTCGGCGGTCCGGCGACGAGCGTAAAATTGATGGTGTTGCCGCCGAGATGGACTGTGTGGGCCGGGTTGCGCGGCGTCAGCGTATAGCTGGACCGCGTCGTCTTCAGTGCCGCGTCGACCATGCCGCGCTCGATGCGGACAGTCATCGACGCATGATTGACCTTGGCGCCGGCCTTCTCGAATAGCGAAAGCGCCCGCGGGCTCATCACCTCGATGCCGAAATTCTCCAGAATGTGCATCGACGCCTGGTGGATCGCCTCGATCTGATCGGCCGAGAGCATCGCCATCGGCGGATAGGGATTTGTCACGCGGCGCAACGGCAGTTGCGGGATGGCGGCCGGTCCCCTGTTGCTGGTTCGCTCGGCGCCGCGCTTGCGTCTCGGTTCGGTCATGCGGCGCATCAAAGCGCCGGCACGACGATCGGGCTGTCAGAAATCCGCCACCTGCGGGCGCGATTTTAGCCAAGGCGGCATTTTGGGATTTTCGTGCCGACAAAAGCGACGGAAAACGTCGGAATATCTATCCTCGCTGTGTCGCGGCCAAAGCGGCCGATCAGCCGTTAAGGAACGCTGCAAGATTCCCTTTATGATTCCAGCCTAATCCTCTTCCAATGGGTAGGTCGAGTTTTAGCAAAATTGTAGCCGTTACCGTGCTGCTGGCGCTGTCGGCCTGCGCGACGCCGCCGAGCCATATCAACAATGTCTGCGCCGTCTTCGACCAGAATGACGGCTGGTTCGACAACTGGCAGGCGGCGGCCGAACGCGCCGAACGGAAGCACGGCGTGCCGGTTCCCGTGCTGATGGCGACGGTGCGCAAGGAATCCGGCTTCAAGAGCAACGCCAGGCCGCCGCGCAAGAAACTGCTCGGCTTCATTCCCTGGAAACGTGCCTCCAGCGCCACCGGCTTCTCGCAGGCGCTTGACGGCACCTGGGCGCAATATCAGAGCGAGACCGGCAGCTGGGCGGCGCGCCGCACCAGCTTCGCCGATGCCGTCGATTTCGTCGGCTGGTATCATTCCAAGACATCAGACACGCTCGGCGTCGCCCGCAACGACACCTACAATCTCTATCTGGCCTATTATCTCGGCTGGACGGCCTATGGCCGCGGCAACCGCGGCGATGCCGGCGTGCAGCGCTATGCGCGGGCCACGGAGCAGATGGCTCGGGACTACGCCGCGCAGCTACGCCAATGCGCGCGTTGATGTCGCCACGGATCTAATCGTCCGTCAGCTTCGGCCTCTTGCCGTGCGGACGCTGCGGCGGAGCGCCGGCAAAGCCCGGACCGATGCCTTGCGGCGCGTCGTCGGGCACGCCTTCATTGGCGGCATGCTCCTTGTCGAACTTGATCACCGGCTCCATTTTCGCCAGCACGTCGTCGGCAAGCCAGCACAGGCTCATATGACCGTCGCCTAGATGCTTGACCGGCGGCACCTGCGTCTCGCAAAGATTGTCCGGCACCAGCTTCTTGTAGCCGCAGCGGGTCTGGAACGGGCAGCCGGTTGGCGGGTTCATCGCCGACGGAATGTCGCCCTCCAGCACGATGTGCTTCTTGATCACGCTGGTGTAGGCGCTAGGGGTAGCCCACACCAGCCCCGCGGGATATGGTTGATAAGGCGGGGCAAATATATGGTGGGGCGGTCCCAGCGCGACGGTATATACGAGAAAAATTAACACCCCCCCG
>NZ_JBVVPZ010000023.1:73444-82791 GCF_055811415.1 Mesorhizobium sp. WSM4846 | reverse complement strand
CCCTTTTAGGCCCCCCCCCCCCCCTTTGTTTTTTATCCCCCTGGGGGGGGGGGGGGGGGGCCCCCCCCCACAGCAGCGCCTCGGTATAGGGATGATAGGGCGGCGAAAAGATCTGGTCGGTCGTGCCCTGCTCGACGATATAGCCGAGATACATGACGACGACGCGGTCGGCGATGTAGCGCACCACCGACAGGTCGTGACTGATGAACAGCATCGTCGTCTTGTTCTTGCGCTGGATGTCCATCAACAGTTCGGTCACCGCCGCCTGCACCGACACGTCGAGCGCCGAGACCGGCTCGTCGGCCACCACCACCTTGGCATCGCCGGCAAAAGCCCGCGCCACGCCGATGCGCTGCTTCTGGCCGCCTGAAAGCTGGCGCGGCTTGCGGGTCTCGAACGCCCGCGGCAGCTTCACCAGGTCGAGCAGTTCCAGCATGCGCTTGCGGCGATCGGCAACGGTGTTGCCGACATTGAACTTTTCCAGCGTGCGGATGATCTGCGAGCCGACCGTATGGCTGGGATTGAGCGTGTCGAACGGATTCTGGAACACCATCTGGATCGACGACACCGTCTCGACGCTGCGGTTCTCGACCCCGATCGACTGGATCTGCTGGTTGCCGAGCGTCACGCTGCCGGAGCTTGCCGTCTCCAGCCCGAGCAGCACCTTGGCCAGCGTCGACTTTCCGCAGCCGGACTCGCCGACGATGGCGACGGTCTCGGATTCGCGCGCCATGAAGGAGATCGTCTCATTGGCCTTGACGACGCGGCCCTCGCTCGAGCCGAACACCTCGCTGCCGCCAACCTTGTAGTATTTTCTGAGATCCTCGATCTTGAGCACCGGCGCGCCGGGCTCGACGCGCTCGTTGACCTTCTTGGCGCCGGGCGGCAGTGCTTCCCAGTCGATCTCGTTGAAGCGCACGCAGCGCGAAAAATGGCCTTCATGGCCGTCGACCGCGATCATCGGGATTTCGGCGGCGTTGCAGACGCCCTCGACGAAATGGTGGCAGCGGGGGCCGAAATTGCAGCCCTTCGGCCGCTCGTGCGGCAGCGGCAATTGCCCCGGGATTGAGATCAGAGGCCGCGAATTCTTGTCGGCGCCAGGCAGCGGGATCGAGCGGAAGAGGCCTTGCGTGTAGGGATGGCGCATCCGGTCGAAGACGTCCTTGATCTTGCCGGTCTCCACCGCTTCCCCCGAATACATCACCGTGATGCGGTCGCAGGTTTCCAGGATCAGGCCGAGGTTGTGCGACACGAAGATCATCGAGGTGCCGAACTTCTCGCCAAGTCCCTTGACCAGGTCGACGATGCCGGCTTCGACCGTCACGTCGAGCGCCGTCGTCGGCTCGTCGAGCAGCAGCAGCGCCGGCTTCGACAGCAGCGCCATGGCGATGACGATGCGCTGTTGCTGGCCGCCGGAAAGCTGGTGCGGAAAGGAGCGCATCATGCGCTCGGGATCGGGCAGCCTGACCGCGCGCACCATTTCCAGCGCGCGCCTGTAAGCCTCTTCCTTCGACACCTTGTCGTGGATCAGCGGCACCTCCATCAGTTGCTGGCCGACCTTCATCGCCGGGTTAAGGCTGGCCATCGGCTCCTGGTAGATCATCGCGATCTTGTTGCCGCGGATGGCGCGCAGTTCCTCGTCTGACAGCTCGCCCATGTCCTTGCCCTGGAACTTTATCCGGCCGCCGACGATCTTTCCGATGTTGGAGAGGTCGCGCATGATGCCGAGCGACACGGTCGACTTGCCGCAGCCGGATTCGCCGACGATGCCCATCGCTTCGCCAGGCATGACCGTGCAGGAAAAATCCATGACGGCCGGTATCTCGCCCTTGCGGGTGAAGAAGGAGATCGACAGGTTCTCGATCTCGATGATCGGCCCATTGGTCGGACCATTGGTCGGCTTGGCGGGATTTCGAACTGCCTCATTCATGGGTCGCTCCAATCCTGGTTCTTTCAGCATATCGGGTCGAGAACCCGTACATCAATCCTTCATCGATTGCTCACGCAGCGAGTCGGCCAGCAGATTAAGGCCCAGCACGAACGACATCAGCGCGATCGTCGGCGGCAGCGCCGGATGGATGAAGGAGCGCAGCAGCCGGCTGGCATCCTTGATCGCGGTGCCCCAGTCCGGGCTCTCGGGCGCCAGCCCCAGGCCGAAATAGCCGAGCGTGCCGAGCAGGATCGTGGTGTAGCCGATACGCAGGCAAGCATCGACGATCAGCGGCCCGCGCGCATTGGGAAGTATCTCCCACAGCATGATGTACCAGGGCGATTCACCGCGCGTCTGCGCCGCTGCCACATAGTCGCGCGTTTTGATGTCCATGACCAGGCCGCGCACGATGCGGAACACGCCGGGGCTGGAGGCGAACACCACCGCCACGAAGATGTTGAGCTGGTTGGGATCGATATGGATGATCCTGAACGGATCGGCATCGAAGACCAGGCCGGCATAGACCCAGCCGCCAATGATCAGCGTCAGCCCCAAGAGGATGTAAAGGCGGTCGGGCCGTTTCTTGTAGCGCGTCCAGAACAGCACGCTGAAGAAGATGATCGGAAACATGAAGAACAGGCCGGCCATCGCATAGGGGATCGGTGTCTCCATGATGCCCGGCGTCACCAGGAGGTAGAACAGCAGGATCACCGGGAAGGCGAGCACCAGATTGGCGAGGAATGACAGCACCGTATCGATCCTGCCGCCATAATAGCCGGCCGGCAGACCGAGCGTGATGCCGACCATCAGCGCAAACCCGGTCGCCGCCGGCGCGATGATCAGCACGATCTGACTGCCGTAGACCATGCGGCTGAACACGTCGCGGGCAAGCTTGTCGCCGCCGAACAGGTAGACAAGTCCCGATTGCGGCTCGACCGCGCCCGGCAGCGCGTCCTTCATGATCGGGATCTGGACAAGCGGATTGAAGGGCGAGACGGTCGACGCGAAGATCGCCGTGAACAGCCAGAACAGGCAGATGCCGACGCCGACGATGCCGACGCTGCTGTCGAAGAGCTGACCGTAGAGGCCAAGCCTCTTCTTGTAGGCGAAGCTCGCCCCCATCACCACGACGAGAGCGATCCAGACCGGCCAGAAACGCGCAAGCACGCCAAGCACCACATTGAAGGCGCCGATATATTCAAGCTGCATCCGCTCGATCCCCTATTGAACTCTGATACGCGGATTGAGAAACGCGTAGCCGACATCGGAAATGAGCTGCGTGATCAGGACGATGAACACCGAGACCAGGGAGCAGCCGAGCAAAAGATCGATATCGTTGTTGCCGGCCGCCTCGACTAGCGTGTAGCCAAACCCCTGGTAGCGGAACATCACCTCGACGATGACGACGCCGGTGAGCAGCCAGGGAAATTGCAGCATGATGACGGTGAATGGCGCGATCAGCGCGTTGCGCAGCGCGTGCTTGACCACGACGCTGCCGAAGGAGAGGCCCTTCAACCGGGCGGTGCGGATATATTGCTGCGTCATCACCTCGACCATCGAGGCGCGGGTCATGCGGGCGATATAGCCGATGCCATAGATCGCCAGCGTCATCACAGGCAAGGTGAAATTGTAGAAGGTGATGCCCCGGCTGGCGGAAGCCGCCGAACCGTTCAGCAGGCCGAGCCATGAGGCGAAGATGACGGTGAAAATGACGCCCGAGACATATTCGGGCGTCGCCGTCGAGGCGATCGAGGCGACCGACAAGGTCCGGTCGGTTCGCGAGCCTTCGCGCATGCCGGCGAGGATGCCGATCAGCAGCGAGATCGGCACCATCACCACAAGCACCCAGAACATCAGGATTCCGGTAGCACCAAGCGCCGGGAATAGCTTCGACGCGACCGTCGTCTTGAACTTGGTCGAGCAGCCGAAGTCACCCTGCAGAACGCCGGAGAATGTCGGCTCGACAGGATCGTTGCAGAAGGCAAAACGTCGCGTGGGTTTGCCGGTTGCCGGGTCTGTGACTGGCTGCTTGGGCACGATACCCAGCCATTGGCCATAGCGGGAAAAGAAATTCTGGCGGTAGCCATGGTTGACAAGCCAGTTTTCGAGCTGCTCGGCCGAGGTGTGCATTTCGGTCTGGCTGATCGCCAGCTTTTTCAGATTGGGATCGAGATTGATCAGGAAGAACACGACCATCGTCAGGCACAGCATCGTCAATGCCATGGTGCCGAGGCGTCGAAGGATGAAAGAAAGCATGGCGGTCCCCTGCCGGCTGGTTGGGGTTGAGGCCGGCTCGGAGCCAGCTCAGCCGCAATCGGCAGAGCTGGCTGTCAAACGGACCCTCAGAATGCGATCAACCCTGTCTTATTGCACGCCCCTTTCCGAAGAGTCTGCGCTTTTTTTCTGCGCCGATCTGCGGTTGTGGGATCATGCATGGCGTGGGTGGAAGGGGCGAACCGCCCCTTCCACGATCGATCCGATCAGGCCTCCTCGTCGAGCCAGACCTTGCCGTAGTCGCGCTCGAAGGTCGGGTGCATGCCGTAGTTCTTAACGGAAGCGACCGAATGGCTGTAGAGCTTGCGCCAGTAGGGCTGGATGATGATGCCGGCATCTTGCAGGATCTGCTCGATGTCCTTCATCATTTCCTTGCGCTTGGCGGGGTCGGCAACCGCGAGCGCCGCGTTGAGCTTGGCATCCCACTCCGCATTCGCCCAGCCCGTCTCGTTCCAGGCTTCACCGGTGCGATAGCCGATCGCCAGAACCTGGACGCCGAGCGGCCGCATGTTCCAGTTGGTCATCGACAGCGGGTATTTGGTCCAGTCGTTCCAGAAGGTCGAGCCCGGCAGCACCGTACGCTTGACCTTGATGCCGGCGTCGCGCATCTGCGCGGCGATCGCATCGCCGGTATTCTTGTGCCAGTCTTCGTCGACCGTGATCAGCTCGTGCTCGAAGTCGGCCTGGCCGGCTTCAGCCATCAGCGCCTTAGCCTTGGCCGGATCGCGGACAATCTTCGCCAGCTCGAAGTATTCCGGATGGATCGGCGAGACATGGTGGTTTTCGGCAACTGTGCCGGCATTGCCGTAGCCGAGCTGCAGGACGACAGCGTTGTCGACCGCAAGCTGCAGCGCGTTGCGAACCTTCTGATCGTCATACGGCTTGTTGGTCACATTGGTGCGGCAGACGATCGTCGAAGCGGTGACCACCTCGGACTTGACCAGGTCGACACCGTCGAGGATCGACACATAGTCGGCCGACGTCTCGAAATTGGTATGGACTTCGCCGGCTTCGAAAGCGCTGACCATAGCCGCCGGATCGGTGCCATAGTCGATGAACTCGACGCCGTCGAGAAACACCTCACCGTCCCACCACTTGTTGTCTTCGCGGCGTTTGTAGACGACCTTCTGGCCGACATCGTAGGAGACCAGTTCAAATGGGCCGGTGCCGATCGGGCAGGCTTTGAAATCGCCGCCCTTTTCGTCGAAGGTCTTGTGGACGACGAGACCGGGATAGTCGCACACGTTGGGGATGAGCGCGATATCCGGCGAGCTGAGCGTCAGCTTGACCGTGTGTTCGTCGACCTTGGTGACGGCGCTCTCATCCAGCTTGTCGTCCTTGACCAGCGAGCCGAGACGACCGGGCATGGAATTGCCTTCGGCCTTCTTGTCGGCCCAACGCTTGAAGTTGAAGATGACATCGTCGGCGGTGAACGGATCGCCGTTGTTCCAGGTGACCCCCTTGCGCACATGCAGCGTGTATTCGGTGGCGTCGTCGTTGACGTCCCAGCTCTCGAGCAGGTAGGGGCGGAACGTGTATTCGTTCGTGTACTTGACCAGCGGCTCGAGCGCCTGGCGCTCGGCATTGGCGATTTCCGACCAGTCGGCCTTGCGCGGATCCTTCGGATCCTTGATCCACATAGCGACCTTCAGTATGCCGCCTTTCTTGCCCTGCGTGTCCTGCGCTCTCGCCGGCGTCGGGTCGGCGAGGCCGAGCATGCCATAGGCCATCGCCGTGGACGCGCCGAAGACGCTGGCCAAAGCGAGAAACTCGCGGCGATCGACACGTCCGGCCCTGGCTTCCTGGGCCATCGCATGGATGTGATCCGGAACGCGGTCGCCATTACTCTTGTAGATTGTCATCGAGAACTCCCATTGTTGGCTTTCTGCCTTTTACCATTCCGCATCCGGGCCGTGATGTCAAAAACGGCACCGGATTGGGAACATTCCAAGGAATGTGCAACTTTGGAAGGGAAGCAGTTCGCGTGATAACGACAGTCTTGGCGCAAAATTGCTATTGCCCGGCAGATTTCGTTCGAATCTCCGGCTCGATCAAACTGAGACATTCACTACCGCGCCGCACGTCCCGTCGCGCGCGCAACGGACGCTGTAGCGGTTTGATTTTGCGCCGAAATCGATTTCGATTCTCGCGGTCATGCGCGAAGCTTTGCACCGCGCCGGCCGATCGCGGATGAGTGCCAGAACGGCGACGAGGGCTGTCGGACTGCCGGCCCCTATCACGCAGGCCGGCTTCAGTACTCGCGTTCGTAGAAAATGCCACCCTTGGCTTCGCCGGCATCGGTGGCTTCGCCGCGCAATTTGACGCCGCGGCCGACGTCGAGATCGATCGCCGCCTTGCCCGAACCCGGCTTGTCGCCCTTCTGGATCGTCACATAGGTGCGGTCGTTGAGATATTTGCCGGCCGAGACCGCGGTGCCGCCCTCCTCGTCGGTGACGACGTCGAGATCGTCGACGCCGATGGCGCTGCGCAGGTTCTGGAGCAGCGAGGTCGAGCCGCCGATGCCGGCCAGTTGCGCGGCGGCTTCGGCAAGCTGGGCGATCTGCAGCGGCGACAGGTTCGACATCGAGCGGCCGAAAATCAGTTGCGCCAGGACCTCGTCCTCTGGCAATGCCGGCACCGACGAGAAGTTGAATTTCGGATTGGTCGCCTCGCCCGACACCACGATGGTGACGGTGGTGCTGCTCGTCGTCGAGGTCGCCGTGAGATTGAGATAGGGCACCAGCGACCCCGAAAAGCCGACCGTGCCTTCGGTGAAGGTCAGCCGCTTGGCCAGGATCGACAGCCGACCGCGCTGCAAGTCAAAGGTGCCGACCGCTTGCGGCGACGATGCCGGGCCGGTCAGCCGCAGCGAACCGCCAAGCTCGGCATCGACGCCCCTGCCCTGGATGAAGATCTGGCTGGGCGCGTTGACCGTGACATCGAGGTTGAGGCCGCCACCACCGCTGCTGCTGCTCGCCGTCGCCGGACGCAACGCCTTGTCTTGCGCGCGCACGGCGGCCGGTGCGTTCTTGTGCCTGATGTTGAGCGCCGCCAGCGAGCCCGGCAACTTTTCGGGAACGGTGATGACGGTCTTGGCCAGGTTGATCGTACCCGAGATCAACGGCGCCGATGCGAGTGGCCCCTTGATGGTCAGGTCGCCGCCGAGATTGGCGGTGACCACCCTGCCGTCGGTGTAGCGACCGTCGACGAGCTTGACCGACAGGTCGGCCGGAAAGCCTTGCGCCGGATTGATGCCGACCGTGCCGCTGGCCGACAGGCTGCCGCGCGTCGACAAATTGCCGGTCAGGCGGTTGATCCTGGCGACGCCATCGCCGATCGCCACATCGGCGGTGATGTCGTTGATTGCAAGTCCCGAGCGCGCATCGATCAGGCGGGCACCTGACGTGCGGACCGTGCCTGTGATCACCGGCGCCGTCGCGGGGCCGCGCACCTTCAGATTGACGTCGGCCGTGCCGCTCAACGACAGGCCTTGCGCTGCCAATGTCCGGGTCAGGAAGGCGAACGGCACCTTGCCGGAAAAGTCGAGATCGAGCGTCGGCGCGCTTGATGTCGTCATCGTGCCGCCGCCCTTGAGGCCGAGACCGGCGGCATCGCTCATGTTGGCCTCGAAGCTCAGTCTGTTGCCGGAAAACGTGCCCGAGGACGAAACGCCCATGCCGCCGAAACCGGCGCCGCGGGTCTGCGACGTCTGGACGCCTGCGGCGTCGACCTTGAAGGCCACGGCCGGATTGGCCGGCGCGCCCGTCACCTTCACCGTGCCCGAGATCGAGCCGGCGGCATCGAGGCCGGGCGAGAAACTGTTGGCAAGCGATATCGGCACCCGCGCCAGCGTCGCGTTGAGATTGAGCGCCTCCCCGACCTTGCCCGAAACCGTCGCCGTGCCGCCCCCGAGGTTGAGTGCGAGCCTGTCTAGGCTGGTGGTGCCGTTGGCGATGGTGATGGTCGAGGTCTGGGCGATCGCCGCCTTGACGCCGCGCATCGTCGCCTGACCGGAGGCGAGCTCGACCGTCGTCGTGCCATTGGCGACCCTGACGCGGCCGGCTGCCTCGGCCGGAATGTCCTTGACGGTGGCGCCGCCGGAAAAGCCGGTCCAGTCGCCGTCGCGGGTCAGATCGACATCGATGCCGCGAATGACGGTGCCGCCGGAGGTGACGCTGTCGGCACGGATTTTTCCGGAGATCACCGGTGCCGCGAGATAATTGGCGATCGATGCATCGATGGTCACCGTCTTCGCCGAAACATCACCGCGTGTAATCGAAGCGGTCGAAGCCTTGACGGTGACGCCAGGCGTATTGCCGGCCTTCGAGAAGACGATCGTGCCGCGGATGTCGCCTTCCGCCTTTTCCAGCGCAAGCGCTGCCAGCGGTCCGATGTCAGGCAGGTCGAGCGCCACGGTGCCTTCGGGCACGAACGCCTCATCAAGCGCCAGGTCGCCTGATATCCGGTTCTTGCCGAGCGACAGCAAAAGCCCGTCGATGGCGCGCTTGCCGTCTGACGTCGCCAGCACGGCGCTGCCCTGCAGAGGCTGGCCCGCGACATTTCCGGTCAGTTGGACATTGGCCGCCGGGTTGGCGGCATCGGCCTTGCCGGTGGCGGTGAGGCTCAACCCGGTGATCTCGCGTTCGGCAACCGAAAGCCGCTCGCTGTTGACCGTCAGCGACAGGTCGGGCGCGGTGCTGGCGCCTTGCGCGTTCAGCGCGAAGGTGATGGCGCCGTTGGCGTCCCCAGACAGAAGCGAGATGTCGGCCAGCGCGCCCTTGATGTCGACGGTGAGCTTGTTGTCGGCAAGGCTGGCCTGCCCGTCGGCGGTCAGCGCGCCGGACACCAGCCTGATCGCGTTGGCGGTGACATTGCCATTGGCGTCGCGCTTCAGCGCGGCACTGAGTTCCGTCCGCTGCGCGAGCACGCCGCGCGCTGCCGCCGGCAGTGCCGCGGAAACGGCGTCGGTCTTGAGGTTGAGGTCGATGGCGCCGTCGGCCAGCGAGATCCTTCCATTGAAGCCGGTGTTCAGTACCTCGCTCGTCACCGAGCCGCTGTCGATGACAATGGTATCGGTAGCGAGATCGCCGGCGACCTTGGCAGTAATCTTTCCGGCGAGCAGCGGCGCGATGGTCGGATTGTC
>NZ_JBVVPZ010000023.1:0-73344 GCF_055811415.1 Mesorhizobium sp. WSM4846 | reverse complement strand
AACTCTGCCGCAAGGTCGAGCGTCTGGCCGGCGGTGCCGGATACGGTCACCGATCCGCCGCCGACATCGAGCGTCAGCTTCTCGATGCTGGCGTTGCCATTGGCGATGCTCAGGGTCGACGGCTGCGCGATCGCCGCCTTGATGCCGCGAATGGTCGCTTCGCCGGAAGCGATCTCGACGCTTGTCGTGCCGTCGGCGATCTTCACCCTGCCTTCGGCCCTGGCCGGAATGCCGGCGACGGTGGCGCCGCCGGAAAACCCGGTCCAGTCGCCGTCGCGCTTCAAATCGACAGCGATGCCGCTGATCACGGTGGCGCCTGATGTGACCGTATCGGCCTTGATCGTGCCGGAGATCGCCGGCGCCTTGAGAAAGTTGGCGACCAGCGCGTTGACGGCGATGGTCTTCGCCGCCAGATCGCCGCGGGAAATAGACCCGCTCGTCATATCGATGACTACCGTGGGCGCGCCACCATCATTCGAGAGGCGGATGCTGCCCTGCACGTCGCCGGCCGCCGTCTGCCCGGCAAGCGCGGCCAGCGGGCCGATGTCGGGCGCTTCGAGGGTCAGCGTGCCGAGCGGCAGCAAGCTGTCGTCGAGCACGAGATCGCCCGAGACCTTGTTGTCGGCCAGCGACAGGCTAAGCCCGTTGAGGGAACGCGTTCCGTCACGCGTCACCAAAGATGCCCTGAGATCGAGCGGCTGGTCGTCGACGGACCCTGTCAGTGCGACATCGGCAGCGGGATTGACGATGTCGGCCTTGCCCGTCGCTGTCAGCTTGATCGTCTTGACCGTCCGGCCCGACGCGGTCAGGCTGTCGCTGTCGGCCGAGACCGAGAAATCCGGCGCCGAGCGCGCGCCGCTCGCCGTCAGCGCGAAATTGACGGCCCCGCCGACCGGTACGCCAACCATCGGCGACAGCACCGAGACATCGCCGAGCGTGCCCCTGATGTCGGCCTGGATGTCGGTGCCTGTCGCGCTGGCGGTGCCGCTGGCGCTGAGCGAGCCCGAATTGAGTTGCAGCGCATTGGCGGCAAACAAGCCTTGCGGGTCGCGGGTTGCGGTCGCCGAGAATGTCACACGCTCGCCGAGAACCGGGCGGATCTGCGGGGGCAGCGCAGTCGAGACGGCATCGGCATTCATCTTGAGCGTCATCGCCAGATCGGCCAGCGTCACCTTGGATGTCACCGAGGCATTGAGCGCATCGCTGCGCAGCGTGCCTTGATCGACGACGATCTCGTCCTTGCTGACCGACCCGGCGAGGTCGGCGGTGACCCTGCCGGTCACCAGCGGCGCCAGCGTCGCCACGTCGGTGTTTAGGCCGCCGGCGATAAGCTTGATGGTGACCGGTCCGCTGCGGTCCTGGATGTCAAAGCCGTCGGAATGGATTTCGGCCACCAGATCGTCCACCCGGGTGCCGCCCGCCACCACCGAGACCAGGGACGCGCCGATGTCGATTATCGGCGCCTTGCCGCCGCCGAACGCGCGAGCCGTGGCGCCTGTGATCGCGACCGTCACCGGCTGCGCCGCGGCGCCGAGGCTGAGCACGATTGGTGGACCCTTGGCGGCGAGTTCCACCGAAAGGTCGCTGGCGCCGTTGGGGTCGATGATGCCCGCGGCGGTGCCATGCACGGCATCGCTGTCGATGCTGGCGCGCTCGACCTCGACGCCGCCCGTCACGATCGCGGTTCCGGCGAGGTCGAAGCTGGTCTTGCCGGCAAACAAGGATTTCAGATTGTCGGGCAAGAAGCGCTGGAAGTCGCCGTCGCCCTTGGCCTCGACATAGTTGCCCTTGTCGGTGAGCTGGTGGCGACCGGTGAGCTGGGTGACGATCTGGCCGTCGACGACGAAGGTACCGATGCCGCTCCAGTTGGCGACCGGCCCGGTACCGGTGACGACGATGCTGACCGGCGGCGCATCCGGCAATTTGAGCAGATTGGCGATGATGCCGCCGGCCGGCTCCGATGCCTTCAGATCGAGGTTAAGCTTGTTGTCGGCGGGCGCGAAATGGATGTTGGCGTCGAGCTTGCCTTGCCTGCCGTCGCGGCGGGTGATGTTGAGGCTGGTTGCGAGCGCCAATGGCGCCGCGTCGGCCTTGAACGATCCCCTGGCGGCGAGCTCGGCGATACCGCTGCCGGCCAGCGCCTGCCCGAGCGCGATTTCCGGCACGTCGATCTGCTTGATGTCGAGCGACACCGGCAGCGTGGTGGCGCCACCCTGGCTCGGCTGCGTGCCGGCCACCGGCAGCCGCGCCAGCTCGATGCGATCGGCGGCGACGCGGCCGGCGCTGAAGTTCTTCGACAGAAGCGCCAGCGGCGACCAGTCGACGGCCACCTTGCGCGCCACCAGCCAGGCGCCCTGGCGATCCTCCAGCACCACATGATCGACCGTCAGCGCGCCGGACCAGATGCCGTCGATGCCGCTGACCGTGACCTTCTGGTCATCGGTCGACGCCACGGTCGAGATGATGCCGGCGAGATTGGCGCGGCCGCGCTCGGTCTTGGTCAGCACGACGAGCGCACCGACCACCGCCGCCACCAGGACGAGCAGCGTGTAAAGGGCAATGCGAAGGATGCGCTTGAACATTGTCATCAAAACGCCTGGCCGATACCGGCATAGATGCCGAAATCCGGATCATCGGGATCCGGGTTGAGCGGCACCGCCGCATCGATGCGCAGCGGTCCGAACGGCGTAATATAGCGCAAGCCGACGCCGGCGCCGACCTTCATGCCGGAAAAATCCGGGAATTGATCGGTCGAGACGGTGCCGGCATCGACAAACGGCACGACGCCGATCGTGTCGGTGATGGCAATGCGCATCTCGATCGAGGTCTCGAAGAAGGACAGCCCGCCGATCGGCTCTCCAGCGGCGTCCTTCGGACCGATGCCCTGATAGGCATAACCGCGCACCGAGCCGCCGCCGCCGGAATAGAAGCGCCGGTCGGCCGGAACATCCTGAAGGCCGGCGCCGATGATCGAGCCGATGGCGACGCGTTCGGCCAGGACGAACTTCGAGGTCGCGTCGAGCGACTGATAGGCCGATCCTTCGCCCCTCAGCTTGACGAAGGCGGCACCGTTCAAAATGTCGTAGCTCGGCTCGGCATAGGCCAGCGCCCTGAATCCGGTCGTCGGGTTGAGCCGGCTGTCGCGGTTGTCGTAGACATAGCGCAGCGGAACGCTGGCAATCAGATAGGTGTGCTTGCCGAAAGAATCGGTGATCTTCGAATAGTCGAGCGCGACTTCCGCCGAAACCGTCTGCTGCCTGTCGAGGTCATAAGACAGGCCGGTGCTGCCCTTGACCGAGAAACGGTCGTAGGCGTCGGGATGCTCCAGCACGGTGTTGACGTTGGCGAAGAATTTAGACGCCGGCCCGACCACGCCCGGCTTTTCGAACATGATGCCGGCATTGTAGTTGAGCTCTGTCAGTTCGTTGCTGCCGATGCCGCTGATTTCGCCCTCGATGCGCAGTTTTTCGGCACGGCCGAACAGATTGCGGTGACCCCAATAGCCTTCGAGGCCGAGCCCCTCGGTGTTGGAGAAGGTGCCGCCAAGGCCGAAATAGCGCGGCTTGCGCTCGCTCACTTCAACGCCGATCGGGATGTTGCCGTCGGCGTCGAGACCGTCGGCCTCTTTCAGCGTGACGCTGTTGAAGACTTCCAGCCCGAGCAGCCGGTCGCGCGCCTCGTCGACCTCTTCTGGCGAATATTGGCGGCCGCGCTCCAGGCCGGTCATGTATTCGGTGAAATCGCGGTCGACCTTCTCGGTGCCTTCGACCGTGGTGTCGCCGTAGCCGGCAACCGGCCCGGCGGCCACGGTCAGCGTCACGTCGAGCGTCGAGGTGGCGTGATCGGCAACGATCTCGCGGGCCGTCACCTTGGCCAGCGGCCTGCCATGCTCCTTGAGCGCCCGCACGATCGACGCCTCGGCCTTGAGCACGGCACCGGAACCGGCATCGCCACCGGCGATCAGGCCGAAATCGGCGCCAGCCAGCCCCGCCGCGTCGCCCTCCAGCCTGATGTCGCCAAGCGTGAACTTCGGCCCGGCCGCAATGTTGATCACCACCGGAATCGGCTGCGGACCCGAGAATTCGGCGTCGGGCGGCAAATCGTCGAGCGGCTTGCCTTCGATGGTGATGGTGACGACGCCCTCGTAGCGGGCGTCCGCATAAAGGGCGGCGACAAGCTGATCGCGGTCGGCACGCGTCTTGGCCAGCAGGCCGAGCGAACCGGAGACCGGACGTTCTTCGTCGTCCTTCAGCGCCGAAGCGTTTTCGAGTTTTTCGGCGAGATCCTCGTCGGCGTCGGGCGCCTCGATGGTCACCGCATAGCGCAGCGGATCGACGATGTCGGCATCTTCATCTTCCGACGACCCCCATAGCTTGATGCCGAAGATCTCGAAAGCGGCCGCATTTCCGCTCGCGCCAACCAGTGCAGTCGAGCATAGCAAGGCGGAAAGCAGGGCGAGCAAAAACACGCGCCGTGGCGCGGTTCCTCCCGAGATCTGCCTTTCATACGCCGACATTACAACTCTACACTAGCGGCCAAAGCTAAAATTGGAATGAAGTTCTGAATTGCTCGTAAACGGGCCACAATCCAATTGCCACAATCCAATTGCCACAATCCAAGTGTCTGAAATGGACAGGGCTTGGAATTCACACCTTCTGCGTCGCCGCAAGAAAGCGTGATCCCTGTCCTGAGGAGGTACTACCGGTCATCGGCCGGAAAGGAAACCGTTGGCAGGCGGGAACCTGCCGCGTCCTTGTGTTGACAAGCTGGACCGAAGCTTGAACATGTCTGGACGTACGTGGACGTAACGTAAGCAGTGTCCGGAGGGGTGTCATGGCAATGCGCGCGGCTCGTGGTCTGTCGATTCTCTTTCTTCTCTTTTTCGCCTGGGGCAGTGTCGCGCAAGCGGCCGAAGCGCGCCGGGTGGTGACATCGGACAATTCCGATTATTTCGGCTTCGATCTCAGATCCGACCAGAATGTCAGCCTCGATCAGTGCACGACGACATGTCTCGGCGATCCCGCCTGCCGCGCCTTCACCTACAACCCCAAGGCCAAATGGTGTTTTCTCAAATCCGATTATAACACGCTGAAGCCCTTCAAGGGCGCCGTCGCCGGCAAGGTCGTCAACGTCGAAGGCGACCCCGATATCGGCGCGCCGCCGGCCCTCGCCTTCTTCCCCGCCTGGATGGCCGACCAGGCTCAGCAATACCGCAACAGGCTCACCGGCCCGGCCTACACCAAGCCCACCGAAGGGCTGACGGCGCTGCGGGAGGCGGCGAGGCAAGCGTCGCAGGCCGGCGACCACCGCTTGGCCGTTCAAAAATACGAGGCTTTGGTTTCGGTATTGCCCGACGATGGCCAACTCTGGCTTGAACTGGCCCGGGAAACACTTGCCGTGCAGCCGGCCGCCAACAGCGCCGAGGCGTCGACCCTGCCGGCGAACGCCACCTCCGCCGGCTTCAACGCCTACAAATTGCTGCGCACCAAAAAAACCCGCGCCGAAGCGCTGGCACTGCTTGGCGACGGGCTCGATCGCCGCGACCTCGCTCGGCCGGCGCTGCAGGCCTACGAAGCGAGCCTCGCGCTGGTCAGTTCGCCTTGGGTCACGGCCGCCTATCAGGACCTCAAGGCGCGCAAGGGCTTCCGCGTCGTCGACCACACGGTCGACGCCGACACCAGCGCGCCACGCATCTGCGCGCAGTTTTCCGAAGACCTGGTCAAGACCGGCGTCGACTACGCGCAATTCGTCACCGTCGACAACGCCGCCCCCAAGGGCGTCGAGGCCAAGGACAAGCAGATCTGCGTCGAGGGGCTCGAGCACGGCCAGCATTACGACGTGACCTTCCGTCCCGGCCTGCCCGCCGCCATCGGCGAGGTGATCTCCACCCCGGTGGTACTGTCGATCTATGTGCAGGACCGCGCCCCGTCCGCCCGTTTCACCGGCGACAGCTTCGTGCTGCCGGCCGGCGCGCGCCGCGGCATCCCGGTCGTCACCGTCAACATGAGCGCCGCCGAAATGAAGCTTTTTCGCATCGGCGATCGCTCGCTGACCCAGCTTCTGTCCGGCTACCAGTTCCTGCGCCAGCTTGACGGCTACGACATATCCACCATTTCCGATCAGATGGGCGAGCCGGTTTGGCAGGGCCAGCTCGACATCGCCAACGACCTGAACAAGGAAGTCACCACCTCCTTCCCGGTCGACGAGGCGCTGCCGCAGCGCAAGCCCGGCGTCTATGTGCTGACCGCGCAACCGGTCGACGAGAACGACGACGACTATGATTCGCGCGCCACGCAATGGTTCGTCGTCTCCGATATCGGCCTGTCGACCTATACCGGGCAGGACGGGCTGAACGTCTTTGCCCGTTCGCTCGCAACCGCCAAGCCGATATCAGGTGCTGAACTGACGCTGCTGGCCAGGAACAACGAGATCCTCGGCACCGCGACCACGGACGCGGAAGGCCGCGCCGTGTTCAACCCCGGACTGACGCGCGGCGACGGCGGCATGGTGCCGGCCGTGCTGACAGCCAAGCAGGGTGACAGCGACTTCGTCTTCCTCGACATGGGCCGCGCCGGCTTCGATCTTTCCGATCGCGGCGTCACCGGGCGTCCGGCGCCGGGCGCGCTCGACGTCTATGCCTGGACCGAACGCGGCATCTACCGCGCCGGCGAGGACGTCCATGTCGCAGCACTTGCCCGCGACAGCGCCGCCAAGGCGGTCGAGAACCTGCCGCTGACCTTCATCTTCACCCGTCCCGACGGCGTCGAGAACCGCCGCATCGTCAGCGACGGCGCATCAGCCGGCGGCCATGCCGTCGACCTGCCGCTCGAAGCCAACGCCATGCGCGGCACCTGGACGGTGGCGATCCACACCGACCCCAAGCAGGCGGCGGTCGCCAGCCAGATGTTTTTGGTCGAGGATTTCGTGCCAGATCGCATCGAGTTCGACCTGTCCTCCGACAAGCAGGAGATCGCGCAGGGCGAAACCGCCAACGTTACCGTCGACGGCCGCTTCCTTTATGGCGCGCCGGCCGCCGGGCTGGCGCTCGAAGGGGAACTGACGCTGTCGACCACCCGCGACTGGGATCGCTACAAGGGCTATTCCTTCGGCCTCGCCGACGAGCAGTCGGCGGAACCGTCGGTCACCCCGTTCACCGGCCTGCCGGTGGTCGGCGACGATGGCAAGGCGACCTTCCCGGTTTCCGTCGACCAGTTGCCCTCGACCACCAGGCTGGTCGACGCCAAGGTTACGGTCAGGATGCGCGAGACCGGCGGCCGCGCCGTCGAACGCTCGCTCAACATCGCCATCCGGCCGCAGGGCCAGATGATCGGCATCCACCCGGATTTCGACGGCGACGAGGTGCCGCAAGGCGGCACGGCGAAGTTTGGCCTGGTTGCCGTCGACCCCGACGGCAATCGCGAGGCGCTGCAGGGCGCGCAATGGTCGCTGGTCAAGGTCGAACGCAATTACCAATGGTACCGCTCCAGCAATTCCTGGAATTATGAGCCGGTCACCTTCACCAAGTCGGTGGCCAGCGGCCAGGTCGACCTGACCGCCGACGGCGACGCCACGGTCTCGCTGCCGGTCGACTGGGGCCGCTACCGGCTCGAGATCGAGACGTCTGACCCGGAGGGCCCGGCGACCAGCTACGAGTTCGACGCCGGCTGGTATGTCAGCTCCACCACCACCGAAACGCCCGATGGCCTCGAGATCGCCCTCGACAAGGACAGCTATGCGGCGGGCGAAGTGGCCAAGCTCAAAGTGTCGCCGCATTTTGCCGGCGAGCTGCTCGTCACCATCGGCGCCGACAAGCTCCTGAAAACCGTCACCGCCAGCGTGCCGGCCGGCGGCAGCACCATCGACATCCCGGTCGGCGACGACTGGGGCGCCGGCGCCTATGTCACGGCAACGCTGTTCAGGCCGGGTGATGCGCAGGAAACCCGCATGCCGGCGCGCGCCATCGGCGTCAAATGGCTGAAGGTCGATCCAGGCTCCAAGAAGCTCGCCGTCAGCCTGACGCCGCCGGACAGGACCATGCCGCGCCAGCAGCTGTCGATCCCGGTTTCGGTGGCCGGCGTGCAGCCGGGCGCCAACGCCTATGTCATGGTCGCGGCCGTCGACGTCGGCATCCTCAACCTGACCAACTACAAGGTGCCGGATCCGGAGACCTGGTTCTTCGGCCAGCGCATGCTCGGCCTTGAAGTACGCGACCTCTACGGCCGCCTGATCGACGGCTCGCTGGGCACGACCGGCAAGCTGCGCAGCGGCGGCGACGGCGCCAACATCCAGTCGCAAGGCAGCCCGCCGACCGAAAAGCTGGTCGCCTTCTTCTCCGGTCCGGTCCAGCTCGACGCCGACGGCAAGGCGCGGGTCGACTTCGACATCCCACAGTTCAACGGCACCGTGCGCGTCATGGCCGTCGCCTGGACCGAGGACGGGGTCGGCCACGCCCAGTCCGACGTGATCGTGCGCGATCCGGTGGTGATCACCGCCGGCCTGCCGCGCTTCCTGGCGCCCGGCGATTCGGCCGTCATGCGGCTCGACGTCACCGACGCCGACGGTCCGGAGGGCGACTATGCGCTGTCGATCGACACGTCAGGCGATCTTTCGACCGGCTTTGCCGCCCTGCCCGAAAAGCTGACGCTGGCCAAGGGCAAGCGGCAGACGCTGACCGTGCCGCTGATCGCTGAAACGCCGGGCAACGCCTCGATCACCATCAAGCTCGCCCATGCCGACGGCACCGCTGTCGAGCAGACGCTTTATGTCCCGGTACGCCCGGCGCAATTGCCGGTGACCACCCGCATGGTGGTCGACCTCAAGGGCAATGGCGGCTCGCTGCGCGTCGACAAGGAGCTCTTGGCGGCAAGCCTGCTCGACGGCGCTTCGGTCAGCGTCGGCGTTTCACAGGCGGCGGCCTTCGACGTGCCCTCGCTGCTGATGACGCTCGACCGCTACCCCTATGGCTGCGCCGAGCAGACCACCAGCCGCGCCATGCCGCTGCTCTATGTCAACGAGATGGCGTCGGGCATCGGCCTGGCCAGCGACACCGACCTGCACGGCCGCATCCAGGACGCCATCTACAAGGTGCTGAGCTATCAGGCCTCGGCCGGCAGCTTCGGCCTGTGGGGCCCGGGCTCCGGCGATTTGTGGCTCGACGCCTATGTCACCGACTTCCTGACCCGGGCGCGCGAGCAGAAATACGACGTGCCGGCGCTGGCGATGAACCAGGCGCTGAGCAATCTGCAAAACGCGATCGGCTATGACCAGGACGTCAAGGATCGCGGCAGCGAGATCGCCTATGCGCTCTATGTGCTGGCCCGCAACAAGAAGGCCTCGATCGGCGATCTGCGCTACTACGCCGACACCCAGCTCGAAGCCTTCACCAGCCCGATGGCCGTCGCCCAATTGGCGGCGGGCCTGGCGCTCTATGGCGACACGCAGCGCTCGGAAGCCACCTTCCAGGCCGCCCTGCAACTGGCCAATTCGAGCTCGGCATACGACTACTACAGGTCCGATTACGGCTCGCCACTGCGTGACGGCGCGGCGATGCTGGCGCTTGCCGCCGAATCCAAGCCGGTGCCGACGATCGTGCCGGCGCTGATCAAGCGGGTGACGCAGGAACGCGCCGCCGTCAGATGGACCAGCACGCAGGACGAGTCCTGGATGCTGCTGGCGGCGCGTGCCCTGAAGGCCGGCAATGATGCGATCGCGCTGACCATCAATGGCGCGCCGCATGCCGGCGCCTATTCGGACCAGATCGCCGGCAGCGACATTGCCGACAGTCCGCTGACCGTCGCCAACACCGGCAGCAACCCGTTGCAGGCGGTCGTCACCACGGTGGCCTCGCCGATCCAGCCGCTGCCGGCCGGCGGCGACGGCTTCACCATCGGCCGCACCTACTACAAGCTCGACGGCACCGAAGCCAATGTCACGCAGGCGACCCAGAACGAACGCTATGTCGTCGTTCTCAGTATCTACGAGCAGAACAAATGGCCGTCGCGGCTGGTGATCACCGATCTGCTGCCGGCCGGCTTCGAGATCGATAATCCGGGCCTGGTTTCCAGCGCCCAATTGTCGAATTTTTCCTGGCTGGCCCAGACCGACGCCGCCCATCTCGAATTCCGCGACGACCGTTTCGTCGCCGCTTTCAATCCGAACGACGGCGACGGCGACCGCAACATCACGCTCGCCTATGTCGTGCGTGCGGTGACGCCGGGCACCTATGCCCACCCGGCGGCAACCGTCGAGGACATGTACCGGCCGCAATATTCGGCCCGCACCGCGACCGGCATGATGGAGGTCAGGGCGCCGTAAGGCGGCGAACAGGAATATGGCGATGGCGCTGCCCCTCATTGCCCTGCCGGGCATTTCTCCCCGTATGGTGACGGGGAGAAAGAGGCCTGCGCCGAAGTTTTCGCCAAATTCGAACGCTGCAGAAAAGCCGTCGTGGGCCGTGACAGCCCCCTTCTCCCCGTCGCTATACGGGGAGAAGGTGCCGGCAGGCGGATGAGGGGCAGCGCCGTGCTCTACAAAAAATTCCTGCGCCGTTCAGCCATCGCCGCCGCCTCCCTCTCCGGCTTCGCAGCAATCGCCGCCGCCACCCTTTGGCAGCTCGACCGCGCCTTTCCGCCGCCGCTGCCGGCGGCGCTGACGATATCGACCGAAGTCCAGGACCGCGACGGCCAACTGTTGCGGGCCTTCGCCACGCCGGACGGCTATTGGCGGCTCGCCACCCGCCTCGACCAGGTCGACAGACAGTTCGTCGACATGCTGGTGACTTACGAGGACAAGCGCTTCTGGGATCATGAAGGCGTCGACGTGCTGGCGCTGGCCCGCGCCGCCGGCCAGTTCGCGACCAATGGCCGTATCGTCTCCGGCGGCTCGACGCTGTCGATGCAGCTCGCCCGGCTGACCGAACCGCGCGACAGCCGCAGCCTCGGCTCCAAGCTCAAGCAGCTGCTGCGCGCCCTGCAGATCGAGCGGCGGCTCAGCAAGGGCGAGATCCTCGAACGCTATCTGACGCTGGCGCCCTATGGCGGCAATCTCGAAGGCGTGCGCGCCGCCTCGCTGGCCTATTTCGGCAAGGAGCCGACGCGGCTGGACGTCTCGGAGGCGGCGCTGCTCGTCGCGCTGCCGCAACTGCCGGAAAAGCGCCGGCCCGACCGCAACCTGGCAATCGCTCACGCCGCCCGTGACCGGGTGCTGACGCGCATGGTCGCATCAGGCCTGCTCGGCGAGCGCGAGGCCGCACGTGCCGCGCTCGACGATGTTCCCGCCAGCCGCCGCCCGCTGCCGGCACTCGCCGCCCATGCCGCTTATGCAGTGCTGCCCCGGGCCGTCCCCGGCCAGAAGCTGCGGCTGACGATCCGCAAGAGTGTCCAGGAAGGGCTGGAACAGGTGGCCAGGGATGCCGCCGCCAGGCTCGGCCCTCGCCTATCCGTCGCCATGGTGCTGGCCGACGCCCGCACCGGCGACATCCTCGGCGAAGTCGGCTCTGCCGACTATTTCGACGCCAGCCGCTCTGGTTGGATCGATATGACCAGGATCGTCCGCTCGCCCGGTTCAACGCTGAAACCGTTCATCTACGGGCTCGCCTTCGAGCAGGGATTGGTGGCGCAGGAAACGCTGATCGATGACAGGCCGACGGATTTCTCCGGCTATCGGCCGAAGAATTTCGACATGGGCTATCAGGGCGACGTCAGCATCAGGCAGGCGCTGCAGCTGTCGCTCAACGTGCCGGCGATCAGTGTGCTCGACGCGGTCGGGCCGGCGCGGCTGCTCGCGCGCTTCCGGCAGGCCGGCGTCACGCCGATCCTGCCCGTCAACAAGGCGCCGGGTCTCGCCATCGGCCTTGGCGGCCTCGGCGTGACGCTGCGCGACCTCGTCCAGCTCTATGCCGGTCTCGCCAATGGCGGCAAGGCACACACGCTGCATGACGGCACCGAGCCGGCGAATGCCGAGCGCTCGACCGCTACCATCCTCGACGATCAGGCGAACTGGCAGATCACCGACATATTGTCGGGCGTCAAGCCGCCCGAGGGCGCCGCCCGGCGCGGCATTGCCTACAAGACCGGCACCTCCTACGGCTACCGCGATGCCTGGTCGGTCGGCTTCGACGGGCGCTATGTGCTGGGCGTCTGGGTCGGCCGCCCCGACGCCGGCGCGGTGCCCGGCCTGTCCGGCTATGCCTCGGCCGCACCGATCCTGTTCGAGGGCTTTGTCCGCTCCGGCCTGGCTGCCGTGCCGCTGCCGGGCCAGCCGGCCGGCGTCACCAGACCCAGGCGCGACGATCTGCCGGTGACATTGGCGCGCTTTGGTTCTGGCGCCGACGGCCTGGTCCAGGCGACGCCGACCGAGCCCGCGCCGACGATCATCTTTCCGCCCGACGGCGCCCACGTCGATCTCGGCGCCACCGCCGCCGACGCCACGCCGCTGGTGCTGAAGCTGCAAGGCGGCCGCGCCCCGTTCCGCTGGCTGGCCAACGGTAAGCCGCTGGTCGGCCTCGACCGGCGGCGCACCGCGACCTGGCAGCCGGACGGCGCCGGCTATTCGACCCTGACCGTGATCGACGCGGCCGGGCGCGCGGCCAGCGTGAAAGTGTTCGTTGAATAGAATGCGCCAAGCGATTCAGGGAATTGGCTTTCCATTAGGTCGGCGAGTAAGCAGGACACGCTCGACTCCTCAGGCCATTGCCGAGGCGCGACCTGTCTCTAGATAGATTGCTTCATGTGCCCGGATTCGGCACTGCAGCGTTGCGTGGAAAGAATTTCTTCGTGATGCCGAAAGCCGGCGAAAAATTGCTTCATAAGGCCGAAAAAAGCAACATTGGTTGCATCTAATTTCTACCAATTCAGTAGATTGAGGTGATCTCAACGGAGGCGGAAATGACCAATCCTCATTTCAGGAAACTGCTCGGCGCACTGGTTGCCACATCTGTCCAGTTCGGCACGCTCGGTTTCGCGTTTGCCGATACCACCATACTCAACGTGTCCTATGACCCGACACGTGAGTTGTACAAGCAATTCGACGAGGCTTTTATCGCCCACTGGAAGGCCGAGACCGGTGAGACGGTAACCGTCCAGCAGTCACATGGCGGCTCGGGCGCGCAGGCCCGCGCCGTGATCGACGGCCTCGACGCCGACGTGGTGACGCTAGCGCTCGAAGGCGACATCAACGCCATCGTCGAGAAATCGAAGAAGATCAATCCCGACTGGCGGACCAAGTTCGAGAACAATTCGGCGCCCTACACCTCGACCATCATCTTCCTCGTCCGCAAGGGCAACCCGAAGGGCATCCACGACTGGGGCGATCTGGTCAAGGACGACGTCCAGGTGATCACGCCGAACCCCAAGACCTCGGGCGGCGCACGTTGGAACTATCTCGCAGCCTGGGCCTATGCCAACGCCAAGGATGGCGGTGACGAGGCCAAGACCAAGGAATTCGTCGGCAATCTCTACGCCCATGTTCCGGTGCTCGACACCGGTGCGCGCGGTGCGACCGTGACCTTCGCGCAAAAAGGCCTGGGCGACGTGCTGCTGGCCTGGGAAAACGAGGCCTATCTGGCGCTCGACGAATTCGGCGCCGACAATTTCGATATCGTCTACCCGCCGACCTCGATCCTGGCCGAGCCGCCGGTCGCCGTGGTCGACGCCAATGTCGATGCCAAGGGCACGCGAAAAGTCGCCGAAGCCTATCTAGGCTATCTCTACTCCAAGGAAGGCCAGACGCTGATCGCCAAGAACCACTATCGCCCGTCGAAGCCCGATTTGGTACCGGCGGAGGACCTCGCCAAACTGCCTGAGATCAAGCTGATTACCATCGACGATCCGCTTTTTAGCGGTTGGAAGAAAGCACAGCCTTACCATTTCGGCGACGGTGGTATATTCGACCAGATCTACAAGCCGGCCCAGTAGACCCAGTAAGCTAGATTATAGATCAGGACGACATGACCACAGCACCCGCCAAGGCGGGGTGGCGGTTCAGACAGCCGAGCGTCATTCCGGGTTTCGGATTGACGCTCGGCTTCTCGCTTGCCTACCTCACGCTCATCATCCTCATTCCCCTGTCGGGGCTGATCTGGCGATCGGCCGCGCTTGGCTGGGCCGATTTCTGGGCGATCGCCACCGACCGCCGCACCATCAACGCGCTTGAAATCAGCTTTGGCACCGCCTTCATTGCCGCCATGGTCAATGTCGTCTTCGGCACGATCGTTGCCTGGGTGCTGGTGCGCTACAGCTTTCCTGGCCGCCGCATCGTCGATGCCATGGTCGACCTGCCCTTCGCCTTGCCGACGGCGGTCGCCGGCATCGCGCTGACCACGCTCTACGCGCCGAACGGCTGGCTCGGCAGTCTGCTGGCGCCGCTCGGCGTCAAGGTCGCCTATACGCCGCTCGGCATCGTCATCGCGCTGATCTTCATCGGCCTGCCTTTTGTCGTGCGCACCGTCCAGCCGATCATGGAGGAGATCGACAAGGAGGTCGAGGAAGTGGCTGCCACGCTCGGCGCCAATCGCTTCCAGACAATCGCCCGGGTTCTGCTTCCGGGCCTGGCGCCGGCCATCGTCACCGGTTTCGCGCTGGCTTTCGCGCGCGGTGTCGGCGAGTACGGCTCCGTCATCTTCATCGCCGGCAACCTGCCCTACAAATCCGAGATCGCGCCGCTTCTGATCGTCATCCGGCTGGAGGAATACAATTATGCGGCGGCGACCGCGATCGCGGCGATCATGCTCGCTTTGTCGTTCGTGATGCTGCTGGTCATCAATCTGGTCCAGACGTGGAGCCGCAAGCGCTATGGCTGATCCGGAGATCAAATCCTACGCACCGCACCACGAAAGCCAGTCGGCGGCAGTGACCGAGAGCCGCCCGGCGAAAGCCGTGCTGATGATCGTGACCTTTGCCTTCCTCGGCATTTTCCTGCTGTTGCCGCTGATCGTCGTCTTCAACGAGGCTTTCGCAAAGGGCATCGGTGCCTATACCGAGGCGCTGACCAATCCCGACACGCGTTCGGCGATCCACCTG
Organism: Mesorhizobium sp. WSM4846; assembly: GCF_055811415.1. Taxonomy (NCBI): domain Bacteria; kingdom Pseudomonadati; phylum Pseudomonadota; class Alphaproteobacteria; order Hyphomicrobiales; family Phyllobacteriaceae; genus Mesorhizobium; species Mesorhizobium sp. WSM4846. The sequence goes on along the minus strand of NZ_JBVVPZ010000023.1, from coordinate 58,327 downwards.
ACGCTGCTGGTGGCGGCGATCTCGGTGCCGCTCAACATCGTCTTCGGCGTCTCCGCCGCCTGGGCGATCGCCAAGTTCGAGTTCAAGGGCAAGGCCTTCCTGACCACGCTGGTCGACCTGCCGTTTTCGGTATCGCCGGTCATTTCCGGCCTGGTCTATGTGCTGTTATTCGGCGCGCAAGGCCTGTTCGGCGCCTGGCTGAAGGCGCATGGCATCGTCATCCTGTTTGCCGTGCCGGGCATCGTGCTGGCCACCATCTTCGTCACCTTCCCGTTCGTCGCCCGCGAACTGATCCCCTTGATGCAGGAACAGGGCAACGGCGACGAGGAGGCGGCGCTATCGCTCGGCGCCAATGGCTGGCAGGCGTTCTGGTACGTGACGCTGCCCAACGTCAAATGGGGGCTGCTCTACGGGGTCTTGTTGTGCAATGCCCGCGCCATGGGCGAGTTCGGCGCGGTCTCCGTCGTGTCGGGCCACATACGCGGACTGACCAACACCATGCCGCTGCATGTCGAAATCCTCTATAACGAATACAATGCCGCAGCCGCCTTCGCCGTCGCTTCACTGCTTGCCTGCCTGGCGCTGGTCACGCTGGTCTTGAAAACACTTCTCGAGATGCGCTACGGCGCCGAGCTCGCCGCGACGCGCGGACACTGAAAAAAGGGACGGTTGATGGAAGTTCGCGTTGCCAACGTGCGTAAGGAGTTTGAGCGGTTTCCGGCCCTCCACGACGTTTCGCTTGACATCAAGTCCGGCGAACTGATCGCGCTGCTCGGGCCGTCCGGCTCCGGCAAGACGACGCTGCTCAGGCTGATCGCCGGGCTGGAGCGGCCGACGAAAGGAAAGATCTTCTTTGGCGAGGAGGATGCGTCGCAAAAGTCGATCCAGCAGCGCAATGTCGGCTTCGTGTTCCAGCATTATGCGCTGTTTCGCCATATGACGGTCGCCGAAAATATCGGCTTTGGCTTAAAAGTTCGGCATGGCGCGTCACGGCCGTCGGCGCAGGAAATCCGCCGCCGTGCCTCAGAGCTTCTCGACCTCGTCCAGCTTTCCGGCTTGGAAAAGCGCTATCCGGCTCAGCTTTCGGGCGGCCAGCGCCAGCGCGTGGCGCTGGCCCGCGCGATGGCGATCGAACCGGCCGTGCTTTTGCTGGACGAGCCGTTCGGCGCGCTCGACGCCCAGGTCCGCCGCGAATTGCGCCGCTGGCTGCGCGACATCCACGACGCCACCGGCCACACCACGGTCTTTGTCACCCATGACCAGGAAGAAGCGCTCGAGCTCGCCGACCGCGTCGTGGTGATGAGCCAGGGCAGCATCGAGCAGGTCGGCACCGCCGACGAAATCTACGACACGCCGAACTCGCCCTTCGTCTATGGCTTCATCGGTGAATCGAGCGCGCTTCCCGTCAAGGTCGAGGACGGCCAGGTCTGGATCGCCGACCGCCCGATCGGGCTGTCGGCGCCGCAGGCGCCGCGGGGCGAAGCAACGCTGTTCTTCCGCCCGCACGATGTCGACCTGGTGGACGAATGCAATGGCTGCATCGCCGGCACGGTCGCCGCCAGCCGCCGCGTCGCCGGCACCAGACGGGTGGAGCTCGAAATCGGCGGCGAGCGCCGGCGGGTCGAGATCGAGCTGCCGGTCGACCATCCGGCGGCGCAGAAAAGCCGGGTTGCGTTCAGGCCGCGGCGCTGGAAACTTTTTCCGGCTGCTTGATCCTCTGTCCGGCGCTACGCCAGCCAGTTCTCGACCTTCAGGCCTTTGATCCGGTTGAACTCTCCCATGTTGGCGGTCACCAAGGTGGTGATGCGCAGGATGGCGCTGGTGGCTCTGCCCGCTGGGTTTCGGACCATATCGCTGATAATGTTGGTGTCCAGCATGAACCGCATTAAAAAAATTCCTCGGATTTGACAGGCATATCGTCGGTCTCGGGGAAGTCTCCCTCGGGACCGAGCGGCGGCTCTTGCGCCCATTGCGCGAGCAGCGCCGAGAGGCCAAGTTTGCGGACCGGCTCGATGACCAAGCGGTCGCCTTCACGGCTGATCAAGACCTTTTCGCCGGGGAGCTCGAACTTGACAGGAATGCGCACCGCTTGGCTGCGATTGTTGCGAAACAGCTTCGCCTCTTTCGGCGGGGTTTTGGAATGGCGGGGCTGGGGCATAGCGATGGCTCCTTTGTATACATCATTTGTAAAATGCCAGGCAGTGTCGCGATGCAATCGTTTTGCCAACGCACGGGGACCGCTGCCTAGGTGCATCGAAAGACTCCGCGTGAAAGAAAATCCTAGCGACGGCCCGGAATGGGAACATTTTTCTCGCGAGGGCCTGGCGAAGGCGCTCTCCGTGTCTCGTCGCCCACCGTGCCTTGCCGCTATGGTTCGGCAATAAGCGCACTGCATTGGAGTTCTGTTTTCATGAAGCGATTTTTGCTTGGCGTCGCCACATTGGCCGGCCTGTTCCTGGCATCCTCCCAAGCCTGGTCGGCCGACAGACTGCTGAACGCGTCCTATGATGTCGGCCGCGAACTGTTTGCGCAGGTCAACAAGGCCTTCATCGCCGAGCACCCCGGGGCGGCCATCGATCAGTCGCATGCCGGGACGTCGGCGCAGGCGCGTGCCATCGCCGAAGGCCTCGGCGCCGATGTCGTCACCTTCAACCAGGTCCTCGACATCGACTTCCTGGTCTCGAAGGGGCTTATCTCCGCCGACTGGCAGAAGGACTTCCCCGACAACGCCTCGCCTTTCTATTCGCTGCCGTCCTTTTTGGTGCGCGCCGGCAACCCGAAGAACATCGAGGATTGGAACGATCTCGTGCGCGACGACGTCCAGGTTATCTTCCCCAACCCGAAAACGTCGGGCAATGCGCGCTACACCTATCTAGCGGCCACCGCCTACGCCAAGGAAGCCTTCAAAGGCGACGATGCCAAGGTGAAGGAATTCGTCACCAAACTGTTCAACAACGTGCCGATCTTCGACTCTGGCGGGCGCGCCGCCACCACCACCTTCGTGCAGCGTGAGATCGGCGACGTGCTGATCACCTTCGAGTCGGAAACGCGCGGCGTCCGCAGGGAGTATGGCGATGACAAGTTCGAGCAGGTGACGCCCTCGGTCAGCCTGCTGGCGGAGTTTCCGGTGGCGATCGTCGACACGGTCGCCGACGAGCATGGCACGCGTGACCTCGCCAAGACCTATCTCGATTTCCTCTACACGCCGCAGGGCCAGGACATCGCCGCCCGCAACGGCCTGCGGGCTCGCGACGCGGCGGTCGCCACCAAGTACAAGGCCGAGTTTCCCGACGTCCGGCTGCTGACGGTCGAAGATGTCTTCGGCGGCTGGGCCAAGATCCAGGCCGAGCATTTCGCCGCCGGCGGACTGCTCGACCAGACCTATGGCAGCCGCTGAAGCAAGCGATCTTCGAAATCGATAGAAAACCGGCTTTTGCCGGCCTTCTTCGTTTTTCGCGCTCCGGACAGGTGATTTCCCGCACGTTCCTAGCGCGCCGTCCAAAACGTCACGAAGAATCAACGTGTTTGTGCCTACTGTGCCCGCGGACGGCTTGTTTCGCGAAACTGCATCGCGCGACAAAACGTCATGATTTGCACACAAACAACCGCCAGATGCGGGCGGTTGGGGTTTTCATGAACTGAATCGGCATGCTTACCAAAAAAGGCAAATACGGCCTCAAGGCCCTCGTGCATCTGTCAGGCTTGCCGGTCGGCCAGCTGGCGTTCGTCAACGACATTGCCGTCGCCAACAACATCCCGAAGAAATTCCTGGATGCCATTCTGGGCGAATTGCGCAATGCCGGCTTCGTCCAGAGCCGCAAGGGCAAGGAAGGCGGCTATCGCCTCGCCCGCCCGGCCTCCGAGATCAAGATCGGCCATGTCGTGCGCGTCCTCGACGGGCCGCTGGCGCCGATCCCTTGCGCCAGCCGTACCCAATATCAGCGCTGCGATGATTGCGACGAGGCGACATGCCAGGTCCGGAACATGATGCTGGAGGTGCGCCATGCGATCGCCGAGGTGCTGGACAATCGCAGCCTCGCCGCCATGCGCGACGCCGACAATGACGATTTTCCAGTCGAACTGACGTCACAGATCTGATCTGGCGTCTTGAAGCAATATCCGCGCCGGCGACCCCCTCATGAATCCGGCTCGAACAGGCTTGTGACGTCAGCGACAATGTCGGCGATCGGGCGCGTTGCATCGAGCGTCAATGCATTCTCGTCGGCTGCCGGCGCTTCGAGCGTGGCGAACTGGCTGTCGACCAGGCTTGCCGGCATGAAATGGCCCTGGCGGGAGCCGACACGCTGCTTTGCCGTCGCCGGATCGATTTCCAGGTAGAGGAACAAAATGTCCTGGCAAAAGCCGCGCAGACGCTCGCGATAACTGCGCTTGAGCGCCGAGCAGGCGGCGACGACGCCCTGCCCATCGCCGACCGGTCCTGCAATGCGCAGGCCGATCGCGTCGAGCCAGCCTTCGCGCAATTCGTCGGTCAGCGGCTCGCCGCTTGCCATGCGCGCGACGTTTTCCGGTGGATGCAGCCGGTCGCCCTCGACGAAGACAGCGCCCAGCGCCGCCGCCAGCGCTTCGCCGACCGCCGACTTGCCACAGCCGGCGACGCCCATCACCACGACGGCCGGCGCGGGCCGAATGCAATCGCTCTGCATTTGTGCTGTCTTTTCGTCCACGATGCGGGTCAGCGGCTGGCCGGCGCGCGGCCGTAAAGCAGGAGCATGGCGACGATGACGACGCCATAGATGATCTGCCGCCCCGCCTCCGGCATCTGCATGACGGAAAGAATGGATTGCAAAAGCGTGATCAGGATGACGCCCGCGACCGTGCCGAGATAGGAGCCGCGGCCGCCGAGGATCGAGGTGCCACCAAGCACCACCGCAGCGATCGACGGCAGCAGATAGGCGTCGCCCATCGACTGCGCCGCCTTGGAGGCATAACCGGCCAGAAGCACGCCGCCGAAGGCGGAGAGCCCGCCGGATACGGCGAAGGCGATCAGCACCACGCGCCGCGTGTCGATGCCGGAGAGGTAGGCGGCGCGCTCGCGGTTGCCGATGCCGTAGACCGTGCGGCCGAAGCCGGTGCGGGTCAGCACGAAAACCATCGCAGCGCCGATCAGCGCCCAGATGACGACGGCATTGGGCACACCCGGAATGGCAAAGCCGGTCGCCAGATAGCGCATCGCCCGGGTCGCCGAATCCTGTGGCGAGAAGCCGCCGGTATAGACCACCATCAGCCCTTGCGCGACGGCATTGGTGGCGAGCGTGATGATCATCGAGGGAATGCGCAGATAAGCGACGCCAATGCCGTTGACGATGCCGATCGCGACGCCGCAGAAAATGCCGAACGGGATCGCCAGCGCCACGCCGAGCGGGCCGTAGGCGGCGGCCGCACAGGCCATCATCGCGCCCGTCGCCACCGACCACGGCACCGACAGGTCGATCTGGCCAAGCAGGATGACCAGCATCATTCCGGTGGCGATGACGCCGAGAAACGACGCCACCTTGAGCTGCTGCAGCAGATATTCCGGCGACAGGAAGCTGCGCGAGTAAAGGCTGCCGACAAACAGCAGCAGCACGATGCACGCAAAGGCGGTCAGCACCGCAGGGTCGGCGCGGCGGATGAATTTCGGCATGCGGCCGGCGATGCCGGCGATGGTCGTTTCGCTCACAGGAACCACTCCAGCCGGTTGCGGACCCTGAACAGGGCGAAGGCGCCGAGGCTGACGGCGATCAGCAGGATGACGCCCTGGAACAGCGGCTGCCAGAGCGGATCGAAATCGAAGACGAAGAGCAGGTCGCCGATGGTGCGGAAGGCGAGCGCGCCAAAAATCGCGCCGATGGCGCTGCCCTTGCCGCCGAACAATGAGACGCCGCCGAGCACCACGGCGGCGATCGAGAACAGCGTATAGGCATTGCCGCTGGCATAGGCCGCCTCGCCCGTATAGGTGAAGAAGGTCAGGAACAGCCCGCCGATCGCGGCCAGCAGGCCGGCCAGCGCATAGGCGGCGAATTTTCCCCGGCGGATCGGCACGCCGGACATGTAGGCTGCCATCTCCGAAGATCCTGCGGCATAGGCCGCGCGCCCAAGCACGGAGCGGCTGAACGGCACCCAGACGACAAGCACGACGGCCAGCAGCACCACCAGGCTCGCCGGCACCACGCCGAACAGCCGCCCGGTCAGCGCGTCGGCAAGATCCTCGTTGACCGAACCGCCCGGGAACGGTCGCAGCAGCAGCGCGATGCCGAAATAGACCGCGCCGGTGGCGATGGTGGTGACGATCGGCTGCAGCCGTCCGTAGATGACGATGGCGCCGTTGATCGCCCCGCACAGCAGTCCGGTGCCGAGCACCGCGACGACACCGAACGCGGTCTCGATGCCGGTGCCGATGACCAGCCACGAGGCCAGGCAGTTGGTCAGCAGAAAGATCATGCCGACGGAAAGGTCGATGCCGGCGGTGATCACCACCAGCGTCTGCGCCATGGCGACGAAGGCAAGCAGCACGCCTTTGTTGGAAGCCGTCTGCACGACATTGGCGGTAAAGCCGGCCGGATGGTTCGAGGTGTAGATCGTGAACATCACGATGAAGATACCGAACGCCAGCAGCGTTCCGCGTTGTTCCGCAAGCCAGTAGCGCCAATCTTTCACGCGTCCGCTCCTCGGGCTGGCGTCTTCGCCATGCCTCTAACGGGCATCTCTTCGCCATGGATGTTGAGCGCGCTGGCGATCAGCGCCCGCTCGGTGATCTCGGCGCCGACCAGCTCGCGCTTGACCGCTCCGTCATAGAGCACCAGCACCCGGTCGCAGCAGCCGATCAGCTCGTCATAGTCGGTCGAGTAAAACAGGATCGCCGCGCCCTGGTCGGCAAGCTTGCGCATCAGCTGATACAGTTCCTGCTTGGTGCCGACGTCGATGCCGCGCGTCGGGTCGTTGAGCAGGATGATGCGCGGCTGCCGCATCAGCCATTTGGCGATGACGACCTTCTGCTGGTTGCCGCCGGACAGCGCGCCGACCGGGATGTCGAGGCCGGCCGTCTTGATCGCCAGCAGGGCTACCATGTCGTCGATCAGCCGCTGCTCGGCGGCACGGTCGATGATGCCGGCCCTGGATAACCGGTCGAGTGCGGCAAAGGAGAGGTTTTCGCGCACCGTCATCGGCAGCATCAGGCCTTCGGTCTTGCGGTCCTCCGGGATCAGCGCCATGCCGATCCGGTCACCGCGGGCCTTGGCCGGGCTGGCGATCGCCACCGGTTTGCCGTCGATCAGTATCTGGCCGCTGAGGCCGCGCAGCACGCCGAAGAAGGCGAGCAGCAATTCGCGCTGGCCCTGGCCGTCGAGGCCGCCGAGGCCGACGACTTCGCCCGCCCCGACCGTGAGCGAGATATTGTCCAGCCGGTCGGTCCACGACAGTTTTCGCGCCTCCAGTACCGGAGCGGTTATAGCCGGGGCGCGCACCGGCTTCGGTGGGAAAATATGGCTGTATTCGCGGCCGATCATCAGCTCGACGACTTCATTGTCGCTCTTCGAGCCCGCAACATAGCTGGCGACGTTGCGGCCGTTGCGGAACACCGTGCACTGGTCGGCCAGTTCGGCGATCTCGTTCATCCGATGCGAGATGTAGAGCAGCGCCAACCCTTCCGAGCGCAGCCGCTTCAAGACGCCAAAAATCTTGGCGACGTCGGCCGCGGTCAGCGCCGAGGTCGCCTCGTCGAGGATCAGGATGCGCGGCTTCCTGGCAAGTGCTTTGGCGATCTCGACCATCTGCCGTCTTGAAAGCGGAAGGTCCTTGACCAGCGCCAGCGGGTGGATGTCGGCGGCGCCTGCACGCGCCAGGGCTTCTTCCGCGATGCGCCGCTGCGCCTTGCGGTCGATCATGCCGAACCGTGTGGGCGGATCGGAAATGACGATGTTGTCGGCGACGCTGAGTTCGGGGACGAGCGACAATTCCTGGAAGATGCAGACGATGCCGGCCTGGTTGGCCGCGGCCGGCGACGCGAAGCTCACCTCGCTTCCGTCCAGCATCATGCGGCCTTCGTCAGGCGCGACGACGCCGGCCATGACCTTGATCAGCGTCGATTTGCCGGCGCCGTTTTCGCCGAGGATGGCGTGGATGCTGCCTGGCGTGACCGAAAGCTCGGCCTTTTCCAGCGCCCGCACACCGCCATAGCGCTTGGATATGCCCTCCATGCGGAAGAGCGGAACCGCACCGTCCATCGGCCCCTCCCAAGGCGCTTGTTCACCGGGACCGGCGCCGCGTAATATCCCGCGGCGCCGAGCGATCAGCCTACTGATTTTCCTTGCTCTGGCCCATGATTTCCTGCGCGGTGAAATTGATGCCGCAGGTCGGGAAGGAATTGCCGACGAAGAAATTGTCGGACTGGTCGGGGAAATAGTCCTCGCCCTCCTTGAAGTTCGGATCCTCGACGATCGCCAGCGGCAGCTTCACCGCCTGCGGGACGACCTGGCCTTCGAGCGCGGCGATCGCCGTCTTGATGGCGACCGCCACCTGGGCGGGTCCGGTTCCGGCCGACGAGCATTTCAGCCCTTCTGAGGCGAATTTGGCGCAGAATTTGCGAAAGCCATTCTCCGTTTCGCCGCCGAACGGCACGAACGGATGCTTGGCGTCGATCATCGCCTGAACGATGCCGGTGTCGCCACCCTGCCCGGTGACGCCGTCGAAGGGACCGTTGGTGGCGATCGCGTCGGCCGTAGCCTTTTGCGCGACGCCGTCGTCCCATTTGCCGACGACTTCGGTGACCTCCCACTTCTTGCCTGAAGCGTCGAGGGCCTCATGGATGCCGTTGTGGCGGTCGGTGTCGACCGACGTGCCGGCAACGCCGCGCACCTCGAGGAGCTTGCCGCCATTGGGGATATGCTTGATCAGCCAGTTGGCCCACAATTCGCCAAGGCCTTTCTGGTCGACGTTGACGTTGATGGCGTCCTTGGTGTCGAGGATGTTGTCGAAGGCGACCAGCACCACGCCGGCTTGCTTGGCGCGCTTGATGACCGGACCGAACGCCGTCGGATTCTGCGCGTTGACAACGATCGCGTCATAGCCGGAATCGATGAAATTATTGATCGCCGAAATCTGCGCCGGCACGTCTTCGCCGGTCGAGACGACCTTGAATTCCTTGAGCTTGGCCGCGACTTCCGGCTGCGCCGCATAGGCTTTTGCCGTCTGCACCATCTGGATGCGCCAGGTGTTGGCGATGTAGCCATTGGCGAGCGCGATGCGGTACGGGCCTTCCTTCTTGGGGAACTTGAAGAACTGCGTGTCGGCGGCCCATGGCGCGAAGCATTCCGGCTCGGCGGATGGGCCTGCGACGATTTCCGGTTCGGCGAGCGCCGACGAACTCAGCATGACGAATGCAGTGGCGGCGACGACGCCACCTACGAGTGACTTGATCATCGATATTCCTCCCAGTTGCAGTTTCTGATTGTTCTTACGCGTCTCGCGTGCCTGGCTCGGCACCTCCTGCCTTGCCGTCGCGCTTTCAGGGTGGCCGAATGCCAACCCGATCTCCTCCCTCGTGGCTCAGTAAACCGGAATAAAAACTATCATATTATACATAATAAACAAGCATCAGCTGTCGCTTATATATAATAAACAGACTTTCGCTGTTTCGCGAGCTTTCGCCTGGATATAACTGGTAGCGCTACCATGACGTAGAGTAAAGCGGCATTTGGCGATGCCTGCAAGCGCTTTCAGCGGGCAGTGCTCTCACGGCGCTTGAGTTCGAAGCCAAGGTCTACGACCGGTTGTTGCGGCCGCTTGCCTGCAATCGCCGCGAGCGCCATGGCGACCGACAGCCGGCCGATCTCGTAGCGAGGCGTCCGGACGCTGGTGACCGAGGGGAAAGCCACTTCCATCATGTCGAGATCGTTGAAGCCTGTGATGCCGATCGTCTTCGGCACGGCGATCGAGGCGCGGTGGCACTCGAACAGCGCGCCGAGCGCGATGTCGTCGTTGTTGCAGAAAATCCCGTCCAGCGTCGGCATCTTGGCCAGCGCGTCGCGAAACAATTCGCGCCCGAGCGTCACGCTGGACGGCACCGGCGTGGTGGTGACAAGCCGCGAGTTGAACAGGCCGGCCGCCTCCATCGCCGCGCGATAGCCGGCCAGACGCCGCTGCGAGCGCGGGTCCATGCGCGCGCCGATGAAGCCGATGCAGCGATAGCCCATTTCGATCATGTGCTCAGTCGCCGCCCTGCCGCCATCGAAATGCGAGAAGCCGACCATCATGTCGACCGGATCGGGGCCGGTCTCCATGACCTGCACCACCGGGCAGCCGGCCGTCTCGAGCAGTCTTCGCGAAACTGGCGTCTGGTCGATGCCCGCCACGATCAGCGCCGCCGGGCGCTGCGGGCCGAACACCTGCAGCAGCCGTTCCTCCTCGAGGCCGGAATAATGGGTGTTGCCGAACTGGATGCGGTAGGAGCTGTCGGACAGGCTGTCATAGATGCCGCGCAGCACTTCGGCAAAGACGCTGTTGGTGAGCGACGGCACCAGCACGCCAAAGACCTCGGCGCGCGCCGAAGCCAATGCTCGCGCATTCGGATCGGGCAGATAGCCGAGCTCATCGACAGCAGCCTGGATCTGGCGGCGCAGATCCTCCGAAACGCGCTCCGGCTCGCGCAAGGCACGGGAGACGGTAATGGCGCCGACGCCGGCCTTGCGCGCGACATCGGCGATCGTCGGACGGCCGCCGCCACGGCGCGAGCGCGGTTTGGTCATAGCCTGGTCCCGAACGCGGCGCCCTCGCCGAAGCGCGACCGCGAAATGCTGTTCAGCGTCTTTGCCACTGTCGCCATGCCATCCGACTTTGCCGCACCCGACTTGCCACACCCGTCTGGCGTCGCGCAGCCTTACCCCATTGTCAAGCGAACCGGGCAGGACGCTACCCGAACTCGGGTAGCGCCACTGTTTGAATTTCGGCTGTGGGTGGTGAGCGGGCGTCTTGTCGTCCACCGTGCTCAGTCTTCTACGCCGTGCGTCGTCCGCTGCGCCAGTTCGTGGCATAGGGCAACGCGAACAGATAGAGACCGCTGAGCATGAGCAAGCCGAGCGGGATCAGCGGCATGAGATATACCCAATAGGCCGGCTCGACACCTACGCCCAAGGTGATGAAGATGGCAGCGACGACCGCCGTAAAAATGATCGACAGCCAGCGGTGGAATTGCCGGATCCACGTGTTCCAGTTCATTTGGGACCTCCTCTGAAGACGAGCCGCACGACCCGCTTGGCGGCTTTTTTGCTACCTTGTTTCGTTGACAGACGTCTTGTTGGGCATTGCGTTTCGCCCGCAGATGCCTATGGCGCCGGCACGCCTATTCTATTCGCGCCAGGACCTGCTCCAGCTTCGCAAAGAACCGCTGCCATCCGTGTTGGGCGCCCTGATAGTACTGCTGCTGATCCGGCCGGAAGCCCAACTGCTCCATGCGCAGATGGGTCCCCGTGCTCGTAGGGGTGAGCGTCCACGTGACGATACTTCTGAGATCCTTGGTATCCCACGTGTAAGACAGCGTCTTGTTGGGCTCGACTGCCTGGACCTGACAGTCGACCGTCCCCCAGTCCGCGCTCAGATTGAAACGGTGCCCCTCGTCTGGCTTGAAATCGTTCTTCATCAGCCACTCCTCGATCAAATGTGATTGGGTGAGCGCGCGCCAGATTTTTTCCGGCGGAAAAGCGACCTCCCGTTCGACAATGACGGCGCGCGTTTCGGTCTCGGTATTGGTCATTGGTCCATCCTTTTGAGCAGATCTTCGAGGTTGTCGAACCGGCTTTGCCAGAACCCAGCCATTTGGTTTGTCCAGTCGATCAGCGGCGCCAGGGCGCCGAGTTCCGCGCTGTAGTGCGTGTTGCGGCCTTCGTGGCGATCGCGCACCAACCCGGCCTGCTTCAGCACCCCAAGATGCTTTGACACGGCCGGTTGCGAGACCCCGGCCCGAGCGGTCAGGGCCGCGACGGTTTGGTCTCCGTCGCGACACAGCCGCTCGAAAATGGCCCGTCGCGTCGGATCGGCAAGCGTTTTGAAGAGGATCTCGTGGGGCTGTGACATGGCGATCGATAACTCTCTGGCTATTGGAAACCAATAACCGCCGAGATATGTGTCCGTCAAGCAGGAACCTGGACCGGGCTCCGCGTCACGGGGGCCTACCCCATGTCGCTGCCATCGCTCTGGCCAGCGGGGTCAGTGCTCAGGCCATCGCCGCGGCGCTGCGCCGTGCCTTCCACAGCACCAGCACCATGGCCGCTATGTTCAGCAGGTTCCAGGCGATGCCATTGAGGAACGCAGCGGCGTAGGAGCCGGTCAGATCGTAGATCCAGCCCGACATCCAGCCGCCGATTGCCATGCCGAAGATCGTTGCCATGATTACGACGCCGACGCGCTGGCCGGCCTCTTTGGCGGGCATGTATTCGCGCACGATGATGGCATAGCAAGGCACGATGCCGCCCTGCGACAGGCCGAAGACCAGCGAGACGACGTAAAGCGACGCGAGCCCGTCGAAGGGGATGTAGAACAACAGCGACAGGGCTTGCAGCACCGAGCCGATCAGCAGGGTTTTCACGCCGCCGATACGATCGGCAAGGAAGCCGGACGCCAGCCGGCTGACGACGCCCGCCGCCATCATGATCGACAGCATGTCGGCGCCTCGCGCCACGCCGTAGCCGAGATCCATGCAATAGGCGACGATATGGACCTGCGGCATCGACATCGCCACGCAGCAGCCAAGGCCGGCGACGACGAGCAACACCTGCAGCGCTGCCGGTGACAGCGTGATCGGCTGGACCGGCCGGCTGCCAGGTGAACCGGGAGCGGCGGCATGTGGTGCGCCGCGCCTGAGCAGCGTGATCAGCGGCAGCATGGTGGCGAGGCAGACGACGCCGATCGCGGCATAGGTGAAGCGCCAGCCCTCGCTCTGTATGACGTAGGGCATTGCCAACGGCCAGATCACCCCGGCGAGATAGCTGCCGGCGGCGGCAGCCGTCACCGCGACGCCGCGGCGGCGGTTGAACCAGTGCGAGATGTCGGCGATCAGCGGCCCGAAAATCGCCGACGTGCCGACGCCGATCAAAAGTCCCTGGACAAGGGTGAACTGCAGAATCGAAGTGGTCAGCGACGCCAGCAGGAACCCGGTACCGAGCGTCACCGAGGCAATGAGCGCCGGTATCCAGTAGCCGATGCGGTCGATGGCGCGGCCGACCAGCACATTGCCGACGGCGAAACCGGCCATGGTCGCGGTATAGGGCATCGAAGCGGCGGCGCGATCGACGCCGAATTCGGCCTGCATGGCGGGCAGCACCACGACCACCGCCCACATGCCGACACCGCCGATCGTCGCCAGCAGCATCGAGATGCCGAGCCGCAGCCAGGCATAGGCGCTGTCTATGTCGGGGCTGCTCGGCCGGCTGGAGGCGGTTGTGGTCAAGGCGTTTCCTGTCCGCGGTTGTGCGCAAGTCGACGGGTTCGGCACCACTATCGGGACATTGGCGGCGCCGTGCAGCGCCACATCGCGCAATTCCGTGGCTCCAGGGATTTGAGCTGCAGTGGAACGGTGGCCGCCGTCCCGGAGTTTTTCATCAAACTTGCCGATAGGCCAATAGAAGGGAGAAGGAGCTTGTCATGACCGCGAAAAGGAAATGGTCGGCCGAGGTCACCGAGCACAGCGATGCGCTGGACCTCGAGGACCATATCTTCGAATCCCACGATCCCAAGAAGATCGCAGCCTCGCTGAAGCGATCGGCCGAGCACAGCGACCGGCGCAAGGCCGAGCCGTTCCAGTCCGCCATGTCGATGCTGAATTTCTACATCAACCGCGCCGGCACGAACCTGCCGGCCAAGCAGAAGAAAGTGCTGGAGGACGCCAAGGACGAACTGCGCGCCGCGTTTGGGCGCCCGAGAGAACACTGAGCAAGGAGCGAAGCGACGCGGCGCAGACCCTGGGAGCCATTCCGTGACAGCCGCCGAAGAATGCAACGGCTCAGAATAAAAGCGCTCTGTAGCGATCCTTCGCGCCCCCCTCTGTCCTGCCCTCTTTGCCAAGACTCGACATCTCCCCCACTTGGGGGAGATCGGCAGCTTCGCGGACAGCGTCCGCAAGGTTGGTGATTGGCGAAATCAGTGATGAAGCCAATCTCCCTCCTTGTGGGGGAGATGTCCGGCAGGACAGAGGGGGGCGCTGTCCCTCCCGCGATCAAAGGTCCTGCACCGCAGCAGTGCTCCAAGGTAACGGCATGGATCCTGGGGTCTGCGCGGCGTCGCTTCGCTCCTTGCTTCGCCCCAGGATGACGAAGGCATGGGACCCTGCGGCTAATCTCAAATCTTGGAGATTGGCGGCTGTGGCCCGGCGGCGATCGCGAACGGGGAGATTGCGAACGGCGAAATTGCGGGCGGTGGAGAAAGAAGATGAAGCGCTGCAGTGGTCCGCCGCGCTTTATCAGCGCGATTTGATGACGCCGTCGGTGTTGGCCAACAGCTTGCGCACCGCGTTGCGTGCCGCATCCGGCCGCTGCAGGCGGATGTTCTTTTCGATCGCCTCGTGCAGCTTCTGCGCGTGCTGCAGATCGTCCAGTTCCCGCGTCGTATAGGCAAACAGATGATCGAACGCCGATTCGATCAGCACGCCGAGCGGCACCAGGAGGTCGTTGCCGGAGGCGCGCAGGATCGCCAGATGAAAACGGGTGTCGGCACGGGTCCGCTCCTGCAGCGTCGCCGCCGCGCCCATCTCCCGGCAGGCCCGGCTGATCTCGGCCATCTGCTCGTCTGTGCGCCGCATCGCAGCAAAGGCGGTCGCTTCCGGCTCGATGATGTGGCGGAACTCCTGCACCGTCTTCAGGAACACCTCGCGGTCGGGCGAGGTCGCGTACCAGGCCAGCACGTCGCGGTCGAGCAGGTTCCAGCGCTCTTTCGGCTCGACCCAGCTGCCGATCTTTGGACGCGACGCCAAAAGGCTCTTGGCCATCAGCATTTTGATCGCTTCGCGCACCGCCGAGCGGCTGACGTCGAAAGTCTCGGACCATTTGGCCTCGTTGGGCAGGATGGTTCCCGGCGGATAGTCGCCGCGCACGATCCTGAGACCGATTTCGTTGGCCAGCGACGCATGCACGCTCGCCCCGGGCATACGCGCCGTATCGGCACGGCGAACGACAGCCGGGCGCTCGGCTGACGCCGCCTTGGCCGGTGTTTTTCGCTTATTCGGCTTGCCGTCCCGCATGCGTTCACAAAGTCCGGATTGCGAAAGCTGTCAAGCACCGGAACAGCCTCGGGCGGCAAAGCCTGCTTCTGTGCACAGATCAGCCGGGAGGCAGCGGCCTCGTCATGCCGTCCTGACGTATTTCCGCCAGCTGTGTTCCGGGCGGAACCCGAGCATATCCCGCGCCTTGCGGTTCGAAAGCAGCGTCTCGTATTCGCCCAGCTCACCCTTGACCGGCACGCCGGGATAGAACCGCTTCAAGAGTTCGGCCGTCGGCAGGTCGGAGGAGGTGTCGTCATTGGCGGCGTTGAACACCTGATAGCCGAGCCCGTCCTTCTCGATGGCGCGCAGCGTGATCTGGCCGAGGTCGCGCGCGTCGATATAGCTCCAGGCGATCCGCTTGCGGAAACCTGGATCGGCGAACCATTTCGGGAACAGCGAATATTCATGCGGCTCGATGACGTTACCGATGCGCAAGGCGTAGATGTCGATGCCGCTGCGCAGCGCGAAGGCGCGCGCCGTCTTCTCGTTGACGATCTTCGACAGCGCATAGCTGTCCATTGGATCGACGTCATAGTCCTCGTCGAGCGGGAAATGTGTCGGGTCGCGCGGCTCGTTGGCAAAAACCAGCCCATAGGTCGTCTCGCTGGAGGCGATCACCACCTTGCGGATGCCGAGTTTCACCGCCGCCTCGATGACATTGTAGGTGCCGAGCGCGTTGATGCGGAACACCTCGTTGTCGGGCGTGATCATGATGCGCGGGATCGCCGCGAAGTGCACCACGGCATCGACCGGCTGCGCGCGCAGCGACGGGTCGAATTCATGCAGGCCCATATAGCTCGACAGCGCATTGAACACCTGCCCGCTGTCGGTGATATCGGTGATCAGGGTGCGCACCTTGGGATTGTCGAGCGGCTTGGTGTCGATGTTGAGCACCTGGCAGCCCTGCTCGACCAGATACTGCACGACATGGCGCCCCGCCTTGCCGCTGCCGCCGGTGAACATGATCCGCTTCGTCATTTTGCTCTCCACATTCCCTGGAATACATGTGTATTGTCAGACAATATGGCATTCCGCAATCGCCTGCCAACCGCCTGCGGCGAAAACCCGCTTCAACAATTCGCCTGCCGAAGTGCAGCGCCGTCATGAGACCGCAACACAGGATTACACGCCATGAACACCACCGCCGCGAGCGAAAAGATCGGCTTTATCGGACTGGGCCTGATGGGACACGGGATCGCGAAGAACATCGTCGACAAGGGCTATTCCCTGACGTTTCTCGGCCGCAAGAACCGCGCGCCGGCGCAAGACATGCTCGGCCGGGGCGCGAAGGAAGCCGCGACCTCGCGCGAGGTGGCGGTGGCATCCGATATCGTCTTCATCTGCGTCACCGGCTCGCGCGAGGTCGAGGCCATCATCCGCGGGCCGGGCGGCCTCAAGGAGGGCCTGAAGCAGGGTTCGGTGGTCGTCGATTGCTCGACTTCGGATCCCACTTCGACGGTGGCGCTTGCCGCCGAACTCAAGGGGCTCGGCGTCGACTATGTCGATGCCCCGCTCAGCCGCACCCCGAAGGAGGCCTGGGAAGGCACGCTGGACGCCATGGTCGGTGCATCCGACGCGGTCTTTGCCCGGCTGAAGCCAGTGGTCGACACCTGGGCCGGACGTATCGTCCATATCGGTGACACCGGCGACGGCCACCGTATGAAGCTGCTCAACAATTTCATCTCGCTGGGCTATGCGGCGATCTATTCCGAGGCGCTGGCGCTGGCCGAAAAGGTCGGCATCTCGCCGCCGCGCTTCGACAGCGTCATCCGCAACGGCCGCATGGATTGCGGCTTCTACCAGACTTTCATGCGCTGGACGCTGGAAGGCGACCGCGATGCGCACAAATTCACCATCGCCAACGCCTTCAAGGACCTCACCTACCTCGAATCGATGGCCGGTGCCGCCGGCATCGCCAACCCGCTCGGCAACGCCACCAAGAACGCCTTCGCCGGCGCATTCGCCGCCGGGCCGGTCGATCAATATGTGCCGATGCTGGCGACACATATCGGCAAGGTCAACGGCGTCGATCTAACGCCGACGAAGGATGGGGAGAAGCAGACGATTTGAGGCGATCGGCTCGCTGTATCTGATCAAATTTGGCGCTGCCCCTCATCCGGCTGCCGCCACCTTCTCCCCGTGGAAACGGGGAGAAGGGACAAGCTCCAGCGCTGGCGTCCCCCTCTCCCCGTTCTTCACGGGGAGAGGGTAAGGGTGAGGGGCAGCGCCGACTCTGCGGTATAAATCACCGCCGCGACCGCCCGATAACCTCGTCAGTATTGGCGAGCAGCCTGTGCACGGCACTCCTTGCAGCCGCCGGACGCCGGAGACGGATGTTCTTCTCGATTGCCTCATGCAGCGCCTGCGCCCGAGGCTGGTCGCTGGTTTCGCGCGTGACGATGGCGGCAACCTGCACCCATATCAGTCGTCGACAATGACGATGCAGACTACCTCTTTTTGAGGAATTTCCCGAACGCCGTCTCACTGTCATCGTTCGAGGAGAAGGTGCGGGAATGAACAAGAATTTTGAGGCGACCCATGACGCGAGAGCGTGAACCTACGCTTGACGATCTCCTGAGCGAGCCGATCATCCTGACGATCATGGCAATCTACGGTCATACTGCAGATGACATCCGACATCTAATACACCAAGTGGGCGCTCGGAAAACGCCATCAATGCTTCAGAAGCCCTCTTCGATGGCTCACGCGCCCCAGCGGATTTCCAGTCCCGCCTTGACGGCCACTTGATGGCGGATCGGTTGGTGACAGTGGCTTTTCCACGGGACGTCGTTGAGAACCGCGATCCGTGTCAATCGACGTTTAGGCGTGACATCCGCCGACAGCAGATCGCCCAGGAAACGCAAACAGGTCAGGTTTCTCTATCCCAGACCCAGTCCGCCGGCAGGCAGCGAAAGCCATCGCCCTCCTTCACGACATGGCCGACGCCCGGGAACGGATAGTGGTAGCCGGTAACGAGAAGCCGATCGTGAGCCGCGCGGTCCAGCAGGGACTTGCGCGTCTTGACGCCGAGTTCGCGATCATGGCCCTAAATCATCTGCCAATCCGGGTGATCGAACGCGAAGTGGATATTGGCGAGGGCATCGCCTGTGACCAACATCGTAACGCCGCCCGACGCCACTAACACCGACATATGCCCGGGTGTGTGGCCCGCCATGAGTTGCCGTTCGTCCAGGGCGGCGCGAATGGATGGTCATGGCGCAACTGAGCCCATGACGAACAGCGGAACGACAACCGAAATTCGGTTGAAACTTTGCTGGGGTCGGATTGTGCGAGGTTCAGACTTCCCTAGTCTCAAAGAGCATTAGCTCCACTCCGCCATCTGCAAAATTGCCAAGATCAGCCGCCGTGGCCCGACCCTCGGGGGACGCTAAGGCCGCTTGAATATCCGCAACGGAATCGAAGTAGAGCGTAGCAACAAGATGATAGCCTGAGGCCCCACCCGGCGAATGGACGCCGCCATCGCTGATTTCGTATTTCCTCAAGCCGGGAATGGCTTTGGCCAGAGGAATGTGGGTCGAAACATAGTAACGGTCGAAGGCGGCCACGTCTTTCGGAGTCTTGTAGAGTGCGACAAGTCTGGCCATGCTCCCCCTTTCAACCGACACTCACCGCCAGCTTTGCGCAAAAGGATACTCCTCAGCAAGAGTGCTGGCAAATGGGTTCGTTCCTCGCTCTGAGGAGGTCAACGAAGCATATGGGGTTTCAGGCCCGACGTGAGTCTTCCAAGTCGCCGCTCCCTGGCCGTTCAGAGCGATTGCGTTTGACCTTACCGCCGCGACCGCCCGATAACCTCGTCGGTGTTGGCGAGCAGTCGGTGCACCGCGGTGCGGGCTGCCGCCGGCCGCCGGAGGCGGATGTTCTTCTCGATCGCCTCATGCAGCGCCTGCGCCCGAGGCTGGTCGCTGGTTTCGCGCGTGACGAAAACGAAGAGATGATCGAGCGCCGATTCGATCAGCACGCCGAGCGGCACCAGCAGGTCGTTGCCCGAGGCGCGCAGGATGGCCAGGTGAAAACGCGTATCGGCGCGGGTGCGCTCCGGCAGCGTCGCCGCCTCGCCCATCTCCCGGCAGGCCTGGCTGATCTCGGCCATCTGCTCGTCGCTGCGCCGGATCGCCGCAAAGGCGCTGGCTTCCGGCTCGATGATGTGACGGAATTCCTGGACAGTGCGCAGGAACATTTCGCGATCGGGCGCTGTCGCATACCAGGCGAGCACGTCGCGATCGAGCAGGTTCCAGCGCTCTTTCGGCTCGACCCAGCTGCCGATCTTGGGGCGTGAGGCCAGCAGGCTCTTGGCCATCAGCATTTTTATCGCTTCGCGCACCGCCGAGCGGCTGACGTCGAAAGTCTCGGACCATTTGGCCTCGTTGGGAAGGATGGTTCCCGGCGGATAGTCGCCGCGCACGATCCTGAGGCCGATCTCGTTGGCCAGCGACGCATGCACGCTCGATCCGGGGATCAGCGCCGCATCGGTCCGGCGGGCGCCGGCCGGGCGGGCGACCGGCGGCTTGACCTTGGCCCGTGCCTTGACCTTGGCCCGTGCCTTGACCGTAGCCCGTGCCTTGACAGTGCTAAGTCGCTTTTTCGATCTGGCGTCCGACATCCATGTTCCCCGGCACAGGCTGAACTCAAGGCGCAGCAAAGCAGGAGCGGTTCGCCCCAGCACTGTCGCCTCGCAGGTTTTCGTGAACCGGTGTGACGGGGCGCCCGTCGAGCGGACGCCCCGAAACTGCGAACCTACTTCTGGATGCAGGTATCGACCGTATCCTTGGTGCACTCGTCGAGACCGGTGAAGACCGGATCGGCGACGGGCTTGCCTTCGACCAGGTCGATCATCACCGAGGGCGCCTTGTAGCCCATCTCGAACGGCCGCTGGCCGACCAGCGCGGTCACCAGACCCTCCTTGGCAATGGCCACTTCGTCGCCGATCGTATCGGCAGCGCCGATGACGAACTCGTTCTTGGCGATCTTGTCGGCCATCGGCTTGAACAGGTCGCGATAGGGCTGCGGCGCGCCGAACAGCGGCCAGCCGCCCATGATGCCGAAGGCATCGAGGTCGGGATTGGCGGCGAGGATATCGGTCATCGCCTGCACGCCCTTGGCGCCGTCGTCATTGGTGAACACCGGGCAGCCGGCGACCTCGGTCCAGCCGCCCTCGCCCTTGAGCGCCGGGAGATCCTTCTGGCCTGAAAGCGCGTCGCGCATGCCCTGGGCGCGGCGCAGGATGTTGTCAGCCGCCGGATTGCCTTCAATGGTGCAGATCTTGCCGCCATCCGGCTTGCCCTTCTTGATGTACTCGCCGATCTTGTAGCCCATCAGGTAGTTGTCGGTGCCGAGATAGGTCTTGCGCAGCCCCGCATCTTCCTTGCTGAGGTCGGCGTCGAGCGTCATGATCGGGATCGACGGATTGGCGCTCTTGATCGTCTGGGCGATCAGCGGTGCGTTGGACGGCGAAATCGCCATCGCCACCGTGTCCGGCTTGCTCAGCATGTCCTGGACGATCTGGGCTTCGCCGGCTTCGTCCGAGGTCGATGCCGGACCGGTGTAGAAGCACTCATACTCCGAGTCGGCGTTTTCCTTGTTCCATTTCTGGCAACCCTGGTTGATGGCCTCGAAGAACGGATTGTCGAGCCCCTTGACCACGATGACGAGCTGTTTCTTGGCCATGGCCGGCCCGGCGCCCAACGCCAGCATGGCGACGGCAGCGAGCAATAGTGATTTCCTCATTTCAGTCCTCCCTTGAAACAGACGGACACGGCGTGCCCGCCACACAGACCAGCCCGGATGCGCGATGACAGAGGTTCGTTTCGCGAGCGCTCGTGTCGTCAAGCCGGGCCGATAAGAATTTCCAGATGCGGTTGCAGACCAGCGCGATGGACGCTGCCAGATCCTCGACCGATAAACCTCCGCCTGCTCAGCCCCGGCGAGCCGGGGCAGGAGATCGGCATAATCTCCTCCGACGCTTAGCTAATATCGGCTTGCGACGGACGTCAATTGCTATTTGTCCTACAAAACGGATTTTTCGAAAGAAGCCGCTGTTGACGGCAAGGGGGCATATGCGTAAATGGGCCAAAGCGCGGTTCCCGGGAGGAGCTGGGAAGAGCGAGGCCGCGGCAGGACCGCAGGCCGAAAGCACGGAGGAAGCAGACTGGTGCCGGTTCTCGAACTCGCCAACATCTCAAAACATTTCGGCGCCATCCAGGCCGTCAACGACGTTTCGCTGTCGATCGAGGCCGGACAGGTGGTCGGGCTGATGGGCGACAACGGCGCCGGCAAGTCGACGCTGGTCAAGATGATCGCCGGCAATTTCCGCCCGAGCCATGGCACGATGCAGATGGACGGCAAGGAGCTGATCCTGCACAAGCCGGTGGAGGCGCGCCAGCACGGCATCGAGATCGTCCACCAGGATCTGGCGCTGTGCAACAATCTGACGGCCGCCGCCAATGTCTATCTCGGCCGCGAGCTGCGCCGCGGCGTCGGGCCGTTTCGCATCCTCGACTACGCCGCCATGTACAAGCGCGCCGGCCAGATCTTTGCCGTGCTGAAATCCGAAACCCGCCCGCGCGATCTGGTCAAGCAGATGTCGGGCGGCCAGCGCCAGGCGGTGGCAATCGCCCGCACCATGCTTTCGCAGGCCAAGATCGTGCTGATGGACGAGCCGACGGCGGCGATCTCGGTCCGGCAGGTCGCCGAGGTGCTGAACCTGATACGCCATCTGCGCGACCAGGGCATTGCCGTCGTGCTGATCAGCCACCGCATGCCCGACGTCTTTGACGTTGCCGACCGCGTCATCGTCATGCGGCGCGGCCGCAAGGTCGCCGACAAGACGATCGCGTCGAGTTCGCCCGAGGAAGTCACCGGGCTCATCACCGGCGCCATCGAACAGGTTTGATGCCAGCCGGTTTCACCACGCAAGCAGATAAAGGTCGACGATGGCAGTAACTCTTGACCAGACGATCGCACAGAAACAGCACACTTTGCTGACCAGGGTGTTTGCCAGCCAGACCTTCTGGGTGGTGATCGCGGTCATCCTCGCCTGCCTGTTTCTGTCCGTCGCCACCGATTCCTTCGCCACGACGAAGAACCTCTACAACATCACCCGCAACATCACCTTCGTCGCCATCGTCGCGCTCGGCATGACCTTCGTCATCATCACCGGCGGCATCGACCTGTCGGTCGGCTCGGTGCTTTGCCTGTGTTCGATGGTGCTCGCCGTGACCATGCATGCCGGCTACGGCATCGAGGTCGGCATTGCCGCTGCGATCGCGACGGCGCTGATCATCGGCGCCTTCAACGGCATCCTGATCGCCTATCTCGGGTTTCCGCCGTTCGTGGTGACGCTTGGCATGCTGTCGATCGCGCGCAGCCTGGCCATGGTCACCTCCAACAACACCGTCGTCTTCCAGTTCGGGCCCGACCACGACAAGCTTCTGGCGCTGGGCGGCGGCGCCTTTGTGTTCGGCATCGCCAATCCGGTGCTCTACATGATCGTGCTGGCGCTGATCACCGGCTTCGTCCTGCGCTGGACGAAATTCGGCCGGCACATCTTCGCCATCGGCGGCAACGAGCATGCGGCGACGCTGACCGGCGTTCCGGTGCGCCAGATCAAGGTCGCGGTCTACATGATCTCGGCGCTGGCGGCAGGCCTTGCCGGCATCATCCAGACCGGCTGGCTGGGCGCCGTCACCACCAATCTCGGCAACGGCATGGAGCTTCAGGTCATCGCCGCCACCGTCATCGGCGGCGCCAACCTGGCCGGCGGCATGGGCACGGCCTTTGGCGCCGTCGTCGGCGCGGCGCTGATCGAAGTGATCCGCAACAGCCTTGGCCTGCTCGGCATCAACGCCTTCTGGCAGGGGGTGTTCATCGGCGGCGCCATTCTGATGGCGGTCCTGTTCGACCGGCTCCGCAATTTCCGGCGCAACGAGTAGGGCCGCAGGTCACGCGCGCAATTCGTTGTCGTTGCTATCGCTCAGTCTGAAAATCGGCCGGCACGCCGCGTGGCCGGCGCCAGGCGCGCACATGCGCCTTGACGCAGGCCCGGACTGAGCCGCACTATCCCGATTGCAGGCGAAGGGAGGCCAGTCGCCTGCGGGAGGATATACCCATGACGGAAGCGATCAGGCTCTACTGGGGCCGGTTCGGACATGTTTCTGTCCTGAACGTCGCCAGCGACTTCGTCACCCATGCCCATGTCGAGGCGCATATCATCATCTGGCTGGAAGGCACGGCCGGCGAGATGACCATCGGCCGCGAGACGGTGCGGCTTGGGCCCGGCACCGCCGCCGGCATCAATTCCTTCCAGCCGCACAGCCACGCTTTGTCCCGCGACGGCCGGCCCGGCCTGTTCCTCGCCTTCTACATCGATCCGGACTGGGCGCGCCGGCGCCGCGACCTGCGGTCGACCGCGCCGCTGTTTTCGGCACCGGCGATCACGCTGGAGCCGTGGCTGCACAAGGCGGCAGCCAATCTTCTCGACCATCTCAGCGACAATGAGAGCATCGACGACATCGCCAATTACGAGATCGAGCGCTTCATCGACAGCGTGCTCGACGCCGCCGACGCCTCGGCGCCACAAGTGGCGCGCGCCCGCGTCCACTGCGTGCAGGATTTCCGTGTCCGCAAGGCGATCCAGCTGATGAAGGCCAATGTCTGCGAACGCATCTGCTTCGACGAGGTGGCGCGCAGCGTCGGCCTGTCGCGGCCGCATTTCTTCGCGCTGTTCAAGGAGCAGACCAATCTGACGCCCAATGTCTACTGGAACACGCTGCGCATGGAGGAAGCGGTGCGGCAGTTGCAGTGGTCGCAGGAACCGCTGATCTCGGTCGCCTGCAATCTCGGCTTCACCACGCAGGGCAATTTCTCGCGCTTCTTCCGCGACCATGTCGGCGTTCCGCCGACACTCTATCGCGAGGCGGCGCGGGCCATTTCCTGAGCCATTTTCACACCGCCCGTTTTTTTCAGATTGCCGGTTTTTTTCAGACTTATTGATAGGCGTTCAAGACGCATTGATAAGTGCTGCCGGGCTCGCCGCCCTACCCTCGCGACACAGATATCTGCAAGGGAAGCATCATATGGCGAAAGTCACCGTCTCCAGCGTCATCGACGCACCGGTCGAAAAGGTCTGGGCGCGCATACGCGATTTCAACGGGCTGCCGAGCTGGCACCCGCGCATGGTCGAAAGCCATATCGAGGACGGCAAGGACGCCGGCACGATCGGCTGCGTGCGCAACTTTCAGCTCGCCAGCGGCGCCCGCATCCGCGAGAAGCTGCTCGACTTCTCTGACGATAATTTCCTCGTCAGCTACTCCATCCTGGAGACGCCGCAGCCGCTGACCAACCACCAGGCGACGCTGCAGCTGCGCCGGGTGACCGATGGCGACCGCACCTATGCCGAATGGACCGCCAGCTTCGACGCGGCTCCAGAGGAAGCCGACAAGCTGGCCGAGGGCATGGGCGCCAATGTCTTCCAGGGCGGCTTTAACGCCCTGAAGACCCATTTCGCCGGCCAGGGTTGAGCTGAATGGGGCTCACAAAAAGGAGCGTTCCATGGCGCTTGCACTGCAGACTTTCTCGACGGTCAAGGACGCCAATGCGGCGCTGAAAGCCGCCGGCACCCGCTATCTCGGCGGCGGCACGCTGGTCGTGCGCGCCGCCAATGAAGGCGACGTTTCGGTCTCCGGCCTCATCAGGTCGACTGAGCCGGCGCTGTCGGCCATCACCGTTTCCGGCAGGGAGGTCCGCATCGGCGCTTCGGTGACCATGGCGGCGATCGCCCGTCACCCGGATCTGTCTTCCCTTGCCCGCGCCGCGCGCGCCGTCGGCGGCCCGGCGATCCGCAACATGGCGACCGTCGGCGGCAATCTCTTCGCTCCGGCGCCCTATGGCGATTTCACCGTCGCGCTGCTGGCATTGGGCGCAACCGTCGGCACCGATGACGGCGAGGTGCCGATCGAAACCTTCCTGGCAAAACGCGAAGACAATCACGCCATCGTCACTTCGGTCGGCTTCAGCTTGCCACTGGAAGGCGGCTTTCGCTTCCTGAAAATATCGAGGGTCAAGCCGAAGGGCGTCTCGGTGCTAAGCATCGCCGCCGTGCTGGAACAAGCGCCGGACGGAACCGTGTCATCGGCGCACATCGCGCTTGGCTGCCTGGCCGACCGGCCGATGCGCGCCAAGGCGGCGGAGAAGGCGCTGCTCGGCAGGAAACTCACCAGCGATGGCATCGCGCCGGCGCTGGCCGTCGCGAGCGACGGCACCTCGCCGATTACCGATGCGGTCGCCAGTGCCTGGTATCGCAACGAAGTCCTGCCGGTCCATCTCGGCCGGCTTCTGCTCGCCTGAAGGCCGATGGCGCGCATGTCCGCCTGGCTGCGGCGCAAGGAGTAAAAGATGGCAAAGATCCCGGTTCAGTTCACGCTCAACGGCGCGGAGAAGGCCGAATTCATCGACAGCGGCACGACGCTGCTCAATGCGCTGCGCGACAAGGTCGGCGACACCTCGCCGAAAGGCGGCTGCCATCAGGGCACATGCGGCGCCTGCTCGGTCATCATCGACGGCGAGTTGCGGCTGTCCTGCCTGACGCTCGCCGAAACCTGCAACGGTGCGGCGATCACCACGACGTCAGGGCTTTCGCAAGGCGGCGTGCTGCATCCTTTGCAGCGCGCCTTCCTCGACGCCTTCGCCACCCAATGCGGCTTCTGCACGCCGGGCATGCTCATGGCCGCCAAGGTGCTGCTCGATCACACGCCGGACCCCAGCCGCGACGAGGTGGTCGAGGCGCTGTCGGGCAATATCTGCCGCTGCACCGGCTACGAGCCGATCATCCAAGCGGTGCTGACCGCCGCGCGGTCCAATTCGCAGAACGCAGCTTGAGGGGAGTCGAAAACATGGAACTCCGCAAGAGCTACTTCGCCGACCAGCGCAAGGACGATCTGCACGAGATCGGCCAGCCACGGCCGCGCTCCGATTCGCCCGGTCATGTCACCGGCAAGACCGCCTATTTCGCCGACCGCAATTTTCCAGGCATGCTGCATCTGAAGATGGTGCGCAGCCCGCATCATCACGCCCGCATCCGCAGCATCGACACTTCAGAGGCGCAGATGCATCCGGGCGTGGTGAAAATCCTGACCGCCAAGGACGTGCCGCACAATGTCTACACCATCCTGATCCTGATCCAGATCGGCCCGGAGGACGAGACGGTGCTGGCCGACGGCAAGGTGCGCTGGAAGGGAGAAGCCGTGGTGGCGGTGCTGGCCGAGACCGAGCGTGCCGCCCAGGAGGCGGCGGCCAAGGTCAAGGTCGACTACGAGGTGCTGCCGGCCGTCTTCGACATGGAAGAAGCGCTGAAGCCCGGCGCGCCTGTCGTCAACGAATATCACGGCCGGAATTATTACCTCTATGACAGCGGCGAATGCCGCAAGGTGCGCTTCGGCGATGTCGAGGCCGGTTTCGCCGGCGCCGATCACGTGCTCGAGCAAACCTATCAATCGTCGCCGATCGAGCACGCGCCGACCGAGACGACCGGCTGCATCGTCGCGCCGGAGGGCAACGACCGCTTCACCTGCTACACCAACACGCAGGCCATGTTCTTCACCCTCGACAACGCCTCGATCATCCTGCAAATGCCCGGCAACAGACTGCATTTCGTCGGCGGCACCGTCGGCGGCGGCTTTGGCGGCAAGGTCGACGTCATCGTCGAACCGATCGCCATCCTCGGCGCCAAGCTGACCGCGCGGCCGGTCTCGTTCATCTACAGCCGCGAGGAGGAGATGCAGATTTCCTCGCCGCGCGCCGCCGAAAAAGTCGTCATCAAGGACGGCGTCATGAAGGACGGCCGTATCGTCGCCAGAAAAGTCACCGGGTACACCGATGCCGGCGCCTATTCGCGCCATTCGCCCTATGGCGCGCAGAAGGGCGCCGGCCACTATCCCGGCCCTTACACCATCCCGAATGTCTGGATCGACACCTACTGCGTCTACACCAACCGCACCCCCTCCTCCGCCATGCGCGGCTTCGGCGTCACCATCGGCGATTTCGCGCTTGAGGTGCAGATGGACAAGCTCGCCCGGCTGATCGGCATGGACCCGCTTGAATTCCGCTTCATCAATGCCTACCGCGACGGCGACATGAAGGCGCACCGCCAGCCGACCGAGGGCGCGGCGCTGATCGAGTGTATGCAGGAAGCCTCGCGCGCCGCCAACTGGCCGGTGGCGGAAAAATTCATGGCGATGTCGTCCTACGCGAAGGGAGCTTGAAATGGCGATCAGGCGCGGGCGCGGCGTCGCCGCGATCAACTATCCGACCGGCATGAACCTCGGCGGCGATCCAACCCAGGCGCTGGTCCATTCGACGCCGACCGGCAATTTCATGGTGACGCTGTCGAGCGTCGATCTCGGCCAGGGGATGAAGCAGATCATGGCACAGATCTGTGCCGAGACGATCGGTGTGCCGACCGACCGCGTCGTCGTCGACACCGCCGACACCGACACCGGCCCGCACTGCATGGGCACCTTCGCCTCGCGCGGCACCCACCGCGCCGGCAACGCCGTCATCCAGGCGGCCAGGGAAGCCCGCCAGGTGATGCTGGAAGTGGCGGCAGAGGAACTGGAAGTGAACGCCTCGGATCTCGAGACCGACGGCCAGGGCAACATCCTGGTCAAGGGCGCGCCGCAAAGATCGATCTCGATCTTCGATGTCGCGCTGTCGGCGCATTTCAAGCGCGGCCGCTCGATTTCCGGCCGCGGCATGTTCTTGATCCCGCGCTCCTATCCGGAAAAAGAAACCGGCGCGATGAAACCGTCGACCTGCTACGCGCATGCCTGCACGGTGGTCGAGGTCGAGGTCGACGACGAAACCGGCGAGGTCACCGTGCTGACGGTCAAGAACGTCTTCGAGATCGGCCGCGCGCTGAACCCGAAAATGGTCGAGCAGCAGCTCGTCGGCGGCTCGTGGATGGGCATCAGCCACGCGCTCTACGAGACGACGGAACCCTATTACCCCGACCGCGATCATGGCGGCATCGACTTCAACCAATATCTGATGCCGGGACCAGGCGATCTTGCGCCAACCGAGATCATCGTGCTGGAGAGGCCCTCGGCCGACGGGCCGTACGGCGCCAAGGGGCCGGGCGAAATGTGCGCCAACCCGCAAATCCCGGCGGTCGCCAACGCGGTCTTCGACGCCGTCGGCGTCCGCATCGACACGCTGCCGATCACGCCGGAACGCATCCTGCGGGCGCTGAAGGCGCAAGCCTCGAACTGAGTGCTGGAAATGCCCAAAAGAAGCGCCCGGACTGGAAGCGCCGACACTGTCGTGATCTCGCCGGAGGCGGTGGCATCGCGCCTCGCCGCCTCGCGCTATCTGGCCGATGAAAGCCTGGCCACCGCCATTTTCCTGGCGATCCGGCTGGGCAAGCCGCTGCTGCTCGAAGGCGCGCCGGGCGTCGGCAAGACCGAGGCGGCCAAGGCGATAGCCGAACTGCTCGGGCGCGACCTGGTGCGGCTGCAATGTTATGAGGGCATCGACGCAGCACACGCGCTTTACGAATGGAACTACCAGCGCCAGTTGCTCGCCATCCGCCACGCCGGCGAGCGTGAGGTCGACATCTATGACGACCGCTTTTTGATCGCACGGCCGCTGCTGCAGGTGCTGAAGGCGCCGGAAAAGCGCGTGCTGCTGGTCGACGAGATCGACCGTTCCGATCATGAGTTCGAAGCGCTGCTCCTGGAATTCCTTTCCGATTTCCAGATCAGCATTCCCGAGCGCGGCACCATTCGCGCCAAATCGCAGCCGATCGTCATCCTGACCTCGAACCGCACCCGCGAACTGGCGGAAGCGCTGCGGCGGCGCTGCGTCTACCACTGGATCACTTATCCCGACGCCGAGCGCGAGGCCGCCATCATCATGCTGCGCGCCGGTGACGTCGCCGGGGCGACCGCACGCGCCGTGGCATCTGCCGTGCGCGACATCCGCGCCCGCCCGCTGGCCAAGCCGCCGGGCATCGCCGAAGCGGTCGAATGGGCCAACGCCGCGACGATCCTCGAAAAGGGCGGCAGCCCGTGGCCGGAAGCTTTTCGCCGCGCCATCGGCGTGCTGATCAAGGACGAGGAGGACCTGTCCTACATCGCCCCCGAGCTTGGCCGGATCGTCGAGGAGGCATTGGCGTGAGCCCCGCGGCCCTACCCCGGGCGGCTGCACCCTTGCTCGGCTTTGGCCGGCTGCTGCGCCGCTACGGCTTTCCGGTGGCGCCCGAGCAGGTGTCAGGCTTCATGCAGGCGGTGACGCTGCTCGGGCCCCGCTCCATGGCCGATATCCACGAGGCGGCGCTTGCCACGCTGGCGCCGCCGCCCGACCGCCGCGACGAATTCGAGGCGCATTTCCGGAGCTATTTCTACGGCAACACCGCGGCCGTCATCGAAGGCGAGGCCGACGAGGAAACCCGCATCAAGGACGACGGCGGCGCCAGCGACGAGGACAACGAGGTGGCGCGTCAGGCGGAAGGCGGCGCGCTGTCGTCCGGCGCCGAACAGTTGAGCGCCCGCGACTTCCAGCGCGTCGGCGACGGGCTTGCCGCTTTCCGCCGCAAGCTCGCTAGTGCCCTGCCCGCCCGCCGCTCCTTCCGAACCGTGCGCACGCACGCACGCGGCAAGCTCGATCTGCGCCGCTCGCTGCGCGAAATCGTCAGTGCCGACGGCGATATTCCGTCCCCGCTGCTGCGCCGCCGGCAGACCGTGTCGCGCAAGCTTTTGCTGCTGATCGACGTGTCCGGCTCGATGAAGCTCTACACATCGGACTATCTCAAGCTGGCGCATGCGGCGGTGCAAGGCGCGGACCGGGCTGAAATTTTCACCTTCGGCACGCGGCTGACCCGCATCACCACGGCGCTGCGTATTCGCGACCGCGACCAAGCGCTCGCCCGCGTGGCAGCACTGGTCGACGACTGGGATGGCGGCACCCGCATGGGACCGACGCTGCTCGCCTTCCTGTCGGTGCCGCGCTTTTCCTCACTTGCACGCGGCGCGGCGGTGGTCATCCTGTCGGATGCCCTGGAGCGCGGCGACCATGCCGAGCTTGAAATGGCGATGCGCCGGCTGAGCGCCCGCGCCTTCCGGCTGTCGCTGGCGACGCCGCTGGCCGGCGATCCGCGTTTTCAGCCGGCGACGGCAGCACTTCGCGCCATCCTGCCGGTGCTGGACGATCTGGTCGACGGCTCATCGATCGCCGCTCTCAGCGATTTCATCCTGTCGCTCGCCCGCCCCGCTCCGGCGGCCGCAGCAATCTGGAAAAGGGTTTCATGATGAAAAAGGCGATCGACGCGCATTTCCACATCTGGCGCCAGGAGGATCAGCCCTGGCTGCGCGGGCCGATGGTGCCGCGCATCTTCGGTCCCTACGAGCCGATCCGACGGGACTACCAGATCGAGGAATTCCTCGCCGACCAGCAAGGCTCTGATGTCGAGAAGGCGGTCTATGTCCAGACCAACTGGGCCAAGGAGGATTTCGAGAAAGAAGTCGCCTTCCTGCAGACGACGGCTAACGAAACCGGCTGGCCGCACGCCATCGTCGGCTATGCCGACATGACGGTGGACGACGTGCGCCATCAGGTCGACCGACTGATCAAATACCCCCTGCTGCGCGGCGTGCGCATGCAACTCCACTGGCACGAAACGCCGGCCTCCCGTTTTGCCGCGTCCGCCGATCAGGTCGTCGACCCGAAGGTGCGGGCCAATGTGGCGCGGCTGAAGGATTATGGTCTGTCCTTCGACCTGCAGCTTTTCCCGGCCCAGATGAAGGACGGGCTGACGCTTGTCGGCGAAAATCCTGAAACCAATTTCATCCTCACCCATGCCGGCATGCTGACCGACATGTCGGAGGAAACCACGCAAGCCTGGAAGGCCGGCCTGCGCACGCTTTCAGCGGCGCCAAACCTCTACGCCAAGCTGTCCGGTCTCGGCACCTTCGTCCACCGCAACGACCCGGCGCTGATCGCCTACATCGTCGACAACGCAATCGACATCCTCGGCAGCGACCGTCTGATGTTCGGCTCCAACTTCCCGATCGAAAAGCTGTGGACCAGCCACGCCGAACTGATCAAGGCGCACCGGCAGGCAGTAGCCAAGCATGGTGCGGCGGCAGAGGCGGACATTTTTTGGAACACAGCGGAGAAGGTATATCGGCCGGTGTGACGCGCTGCCCCCTTCCAAACACCCTTGTGGGAGAAGGTCACGCCCGATGGCCCGAAACCTTGGCGCCGGCGGACCGCGGCAGCGCCAGGAAGCGGAACGAGGCCACGAGCCCGATGGCGCCCATCGCCAGGAAGGCGAGGCGGAAGTCGACGAGGTCGGGCGCCGCCCCGGCCCTGGCGATCTGCGACAGGTTGAGCAGCGCCGCGGCGACCGCCACGCCGAACAGCATCGCCACCTGCTGCAGCATGCTGGACAGCGTCGCCGCCGAGCTGCGCTGCTCCGAAGCGATATCGGCGAAGGCCAGCGTGTTGAGCGCGGTGAACTGCATCGAACGCGTCAGTCCGGCAATCAGCATCAGCGCCACCACCAGCGCTTGCGGTGTCTGCGGCGATATCGCGGCGCAGGCCATGATCGATAGCGATGCGATCACGCCGTTGACGACCAGCACCGAACGGAAACCGAAGCGCTTCAGCGTCGGCGTCGTCACCGTCTTCATGCCGAGATTGCCGAGGAAATAAGCCAGGATCAGCATGCCGGCATCGACGGGTCTCAGGCCGAATCCGACCTGGAACAGCAGCGGCAGCAGGAACGGCGTGGCGTTGATGGAGACCCGGAAAATGGTGCCGGCCGACAGTGTCGATATGGCGAAAGTCTGCACTTTGAATGCAGCAAGGTCGAGCAGCGGATTTTTGGCGCGCGCCAGGTGC
This sequence comes from Mesorhizobium sp. WSM4846, assembly GCF_055811415.1. Taxonomy (NCBI): domain Bacteria; kingdom Pseudomonadati; phylum Pseudomonadota; class Alphaproteobacteria; order Hyphomicrobiales; family Phyllobacteriaceae; genus Mesorhizobium; species Mesorhizobium sp. WSM4846. The sequence goes on along the minus strand of NZ_JBVVPZ010000023.1, from coordinate 26,172 downwards.
CGCACGGCCAGCCAGCCGATCAGGACGCCCGCGCCAAGCAGCGCCACGGTCGGCAATGCGCCGTCTTGCGGATGGGCGATGCGCTCGAGGCCGTAGAGCATTGAGGCAAGCCCGACCGAGGTCACAAGGAAGCCCGGCCAGTCGAGCGGCCTGGTTTCGGAAGCGCGGTCGCCGGGAATGAAGCGGGCGACTAGCGCCAGGCCGGCCGCGCCGAGCGGAATGTTGATGAAGAAATTCCAGTGCCAGGACAGATAGGTGGTGATGAAGCCGCCAAGCACCGGCCCGATCACCGGCGCAAATAGCGCCGGCCATGTGATCAGCGCGGTGGCGTTGAGAAGCTCGGACTTCGAGGCGTTGCGCAGCACCAGGATGCGGCCGACCGGTGTCATCAGCGCACTGCCCAGGCCCTGCACGGCACGCGCGGCGACGAACTGGGTCAGGTTCTGCGAGATGCCGCAGGCGATCGAGGCCAGCGTGAACAGGGCGATCGCCACGAGGAAGATGTTGCGCGCGCCGAAGCGGTCGGCGAGCCAGCCGGACAGCGGCACGAACACCGCCATGGTCAGCATGTAGACGGTGATGCCGATGCTCATCGCCACTGCCGGCACGCCGAAGGATTCTCCCATCTGCGGCAGCGATGTCGAGATGATCGTCGAATCCAGAAGCTGCATGAAGAAGGCGACGGCGACGATCAGCGCCACGCGCCGCGCCTGCCGCGCCGCCGTCGCGGTTTCGGGCAAGGCTTTGTTTTCGGGAATGGCGGTCATGCGCAGAACTGTACGAAAGGTTTCCCGCGCCACTGGGACCAGGCGATTGTCCGGCAAATCGTTGACGCACCGGTTTGAACAGCATTTGGGCGGCGACGTCCAGACTTGGCCCAACAAACTTTTGTGTCGTACGCGACCAGTCACGGCAGAGAAGGTATATCGGCCGGTGTAGCGAGCAGCGCCCTTTCCTTCTCCCCTTGTTGTGGGAGAAGGTCACAGCAGGTCCTGGCCGGAGCGTCTCATCCGGCGTCGATCTTCTCCATGAACTGACCGAGCTGATCCGGGTCCATATGCACCACATGCTTGTCTTCGGGATAGGCCAGGCTGTTGACGTCGGCGACATATTCGGAAAAAGCAGCGATGCGTTCCGCCTGCAGGCGGTCATATTCGGCGGCGAAATTGCGATAGACCTTGGAATGGCGCGGCATGTGGCCACGGTTCTGGCCAAGGATATCGTCGGCGAACAGATATTGCGCGTCGCAGCCGGTGCCGGCCCCCATCGACAGCATGATCAGCGAAGTGCGTTCCGAAATCGCCTTGGCCACCTCGACCGGCACGACTTCGATCTCGGCGCCGATCGCGCCGGCCGCTTCGTATTGCTTGACTGCGTCGAAAATCTGCATGGCGCTGTCGGCGGTCTTGCCGACCGCCTTGAAGCCGCCGGTCCAGGTGGCGCGCGACGGGATCAGGCCGACATGGCCGATCACCGGGATATTGTCATCAGCCAGCCGTTTGACAGTGGCAAAGCCGGCGCTGCAATAGACCGCGTCGGCGCTCGCCTTGTAGAGCCGGAACGCCCAACGGACGAAATCGTCGGCTGTGCCGATCTCATAGAAATTGTCGCCCGGCATGGTGAACAGGCTGGGTGCGGCATCGCGGTATTGCGGGTTGAGCACCAGCTCCGGCGGCACCGAGACGATGTCCACCCCGGCTCTTTCGGCGGCCTCGGCCTCGTCCATCGTCAGCACGCGCAGCATGGTCAGTTGCCGCTTGCCCTTCATGGCACGCAGATCGGCAATCGTGGGTCTTTTACGGCTCATCGATTTGGTCCCCTTTGTTACGTGAACGGAAGGCCGGTCAGGCGATCTGGATCATCACCTTGCCAGCTTCGACCTTGACCGGATAGGTCTGCAGATTGACGCAGACGGGAGCCCCTTTGGCCTGGCCGGTCTTGTAATTGAAGCGGCCATTGTGCTTGGGGCATTCGATGATGTCGTCCATGACAAGCCCATCGGCCAGGTGGGCCTTCTCATGCGTGCAAAACCCGTCGGTGGCGAAGAATTCGTCATCAGGGGAACGGTAGATTGCGAAGGTGCGGCCGCCATGGTCGAAGCGGATGACATCCTCTTCGTCGACGTCGTCCACGGCGCACGCTTCGACCCAATCGGCCATCTCTGTTTCTCCCGAAATTCCTGCATTGCGGCGGCGCACGGTGCCTATTCAGCTGCTGCCGACATGTTCACTTCGTGGAACTCGCCACGATAGGGCCGTGCCGTCGGCGGCAGTTCGCGCTTGAGGAAATAATCCTCGTATTTGAGCTGCCTGAGCAGGACCGGCCAGACCTCGCGATAGGCATGCCACATCGACGGGTTCGGCTCAGGCAAATCGTGCTTGATCAATTCATGCAGCCTGGGCAGCGCATGATAGGGCACCATCGGGAACATATGATGCTCGACGTGGTAGTTCATGTTCCAGTAGATGAACCGGCTGATCGGATTCATGTAGACGGTCCGGCTGTTGAGCCGATGATCGACCACATTGTCGGCGAGACCGATGTGCTGCAGCAGGCCGGTCAGCACCATGTGCCAGGTGCCGTAGAGGCGCGGCACGCCGATGAGCACCAGCGGCACCCATGATCGCATAGTGAGGGCGAGCGCAATCGTGGCGATGTAGATGGCGACATGCCAGCGCGCGGCGATGACGGCCTTGTGCTGTTCCATCTCGGGAACGAAGCTTTTCTCGTCGGGCGTCAGCTTGCCGAACGCCTGGCGTACCAGCGCCGGAAGCGAATAGCGAAAATCAAGGATACCGGTGAAAGCGAGTGCGGTGCGCAGCAGGTCCGGCGGGCGCATCACGGCGATCTCGGCGTCGCGCCCGACGATGATGGTGTCGGTGTGGTGGCGGGCATGGCTCCAGCGCCAGGTCACCGGGTTGCGCATCAGCATGAAGCTGGCAATCTGGTAGACGACATCATTCATCCAGCGCGTGCGGAAAGCCGTGCCGTGGCCGCATTCGTGCCAGCGCGAATCACTGGCCGAGGCATAGAGCACGCCATAGACGAAGAAGAACGGCACGCACCACCAGGTGCCCCAGAAGTAAACGCCGCCGGCGGCGGAGACCAGGATGGCGCCCAGCCAGATGGCCGTGTCGCGGATTGCCGGACCGTCGGAGCGTTGCATCAGCTCCTTCATCGTCTTGCGCGGCACATCGGTATGGTACCACTCCGCCGAGGCCAGCCCGGTCTCGATCGCAATCCGCGTGCTTTCGCCGACCAGGTTGTAATCGCGCTTCACCTTGCCAGCCATTGTGACCTCCAATTTCCGAACGGCCGCGAGCCCTCTCCACTCCGGCTAGGGCCAGCCTTCCAATTGGTGTTTCGCATCGCCTTCGCCATTGTCACGACCTGCCTCCGAGAACAGGAAAATGACCCGATGGCCGCGGATATTCCTCCCGCGGCTGCCTGGCAATCGCTGCGATCCGGCTCTCGGCGGCGGCGATCTCGCCGGCGCCGTCGAGAACCCGAAACACCGCTTCGTACGAACGGCTTTCGCCGTGCTGCAGCCAGATCATCTCGCCGCGTTCGCGCGCTGCCAGATTGCCCAGCACATGATGCGTCGACGGCTCGATGCCGAGCGCATAATGCCCGGCCTGGAAATTCTGCCACTCATAGGAGCAAGGTAACTGCTGCTTGCGGGTGACGACTTCGAGACCGAGGCCGAGACGGTCGTTGACCACCGCCACCGGCACGTCGCCGTTGGCGTCGGCGCCGAGTTCGTGCTGCCAGACCTGTTCAATGAAGCCCAGTTGGGGTGCCGGTGCCGTGCGGTAGCCGACCTTCTGCGCCTCATAGCGCTCGCCGGCATGGCCCGCCCAGACGACGTCGCGGATCGGCGCCAGGTAGCGCGAGCCCTCGTCGAGCACCGGATGGCTGACATTGATGTGATAAAAGTACATATGCGGCGTGCGGCTAAAACCGTGATTGACGACGCGGTCCGAAAGCCGGATCTCGTTGCCGCCGACATCGGCCTCGATTCGCCGCAGCAGATGCAGATCCTCGCCGAACACCGTCGACTGCTGGACGATGCCTTCGGCCCACAGCACGCAGCGGTCGCCGTCCCATGTCTCGCCATAGCCGGTCAATCGCGCCGGGATGGTGCTGACGCGGCCATGCAGCGAATGGCGCACCGTCTTCCTCGGCGGATAATTGTAGCTGTCGGCGGGTACCTCGTTCATGAACAATATATGGTCGAGGCCGCAGGTCAGCAGCAGGCCGGAAAACGACCGCGCCCAAGCCAGCCCCTCCTCGCCTTCATATTCGTGCAGACCGGGATGGCGAAAGCCGCTCGGCGAATGCCAGCCGATCGCCTGGCCCCTAAAATCGCAATCGGCGATGTCGAGCGCCCGGTCGACCAGCGCGGTGAAGCGCAGGCCGGAGCCGGTGCGGAATTCGAGCATGCGGATGCCGCGCTCCACCCCGTCGCCAAGCGTCATCAGCCGCACGCCGGCGAACTGCGACAGCATGCCGGACCGTTCCGAGACCTGCCGGCGCGAAAGCGTCTTGCCGTAAAGCTCTACCATGTGACGGCTAGTTCCTTCACTTCGCTCTCGTCTCCTTGAGCAGGGCCGACATGTCGGCGCCGGTGATGATGCTCTCCACCGTCAGCAGATCGGTATCGGCGACCGTCTGCTCGGCGACGATCTCGCCACGGCGCATGACGATGATGCGGTCGGCGACCTGGAAGACATGATGGATATTGTGGGTGATCAAAAGCACCGAATGGCCGGCGGCGCGCATCTCCTTGACGAAACGCAGCACACCGTGCGTTTCCTCGACGCCGAGATTGTTGGTCGGCTCGTCAAGGATGATGACCTTGGCGGCGAACTGCATGGCCCGCGAAATGGCGATCGACTGGCGCTCACCGCCCGACAGCGTGCTGACCAGCGCATCGGCGTCGAGTTTTTTCGAGATGCCGACGCGCTTCAAAAGTGCTGCGGCGGCATCGCGCAGTTTGGCGAGATCGAGTGGCGCGAACACGCCCAGCCATTTCATATTGACCGGCTCGCGGCCGAGAAAGAGATTGCGCGCGATGCTCAGGTCCGGCGCCAGCGAGGTATCCTGGTGGATCGTCTCGATGCCGAGATCCATGGCGTCGCGCGTCGAGCGGATCGAGACTTTTTGGCCGCGCACATAGATGTCGCCGCGGTCGACGGGAAAGACGCCGGAGATCGCCTTGATCAACGTGGATTTGCCGGCGCCATTGTCGCCGAGCAAGGCCACCACTTCGCCCTCGTTGAGGGTGAAGGAGGCGCTCTTCAGCGCGCGGACGCTGCCGAAGGACTTTTGCAGGTTCTGCAGCCGAAGCACTTCCATGGTCAGCTCCTGGCGGCGTTCTTCTGCAGCAAAGCGTGCAGGATGAGCATGGCAAGGATGATGACGCCGACGAAGATATTGTAGGCGAGGCCGGGCACGCCGATCAGCACGATGCCGTTGCGGATGCTGCGCAGCATCAGCGCGCCGACGATGGTGCCCAGGATGGTGCCGCGCCCGCCGGTCAGCGCCGTGCCGCCGACCACCACCATGGCGATCACTTCGAGCTCGTATCCGGTACCGGCTACCGGCGAGGCGGCCGAGATGCGGAACGCACTGATCATGCCGGCCAGACCCGCCAGCACTGAGGTCAGGATGAACAGCCAGACCTTGACCGCATCGGCCGGCACGCCGCGCGCCACCGCAGCGTTGCGGTTCGAACCGATGGCGCTGATCCAGTTGCCGAGCTTGGCGTAGCGCAGCACGTAGATCGCCAGCAGCGACAGGCCGATGAACCACCACAGCGAGGTATAGAAACGGAACGTTCCGATATTGAAGCTGCCGGCCAGCAGTGTCACGAAAAAGCCAGGCTGGCCCCAGGATTTCAGCGGAAAGCCTTGCGTGATGTAGAGCGCAGCACCTCGCACGACGAGCAGCATCGACAGCGTCACCAGGAACGAGGAGATACCGATCTTGGTGACGATCAGCCCGTTGATGGCGCCGATCGCCACGCACAGCAATAGCCCGGCAAGCAGCGCGATGCCGATATCGAACCCGCCGTTCTGCACCAAAAGCATGACGACGACCGGCGCAAGGCCGAACACGGCGCCGACCGAAAGGTCGAACTCGCCCGCCGTCAGAAGCAGCGTCATGCCGAGCGCGATGATGCCGAGTTCGGGCAGGAACGCCATCATGTTGGAGATGTTGAGCGGCGACAGGAAGTTCGCATCGGCGATCGCGAACACCGCCAGCAGGGCAATCAGGATGACGAGCGAGGAGAATTGCGGCGAGCGGATCAGGCTCGACTTGCGTTTGGAGCGCGGCATTTCCTGTTCTGCGGCGATAGTCATGACTGCCTAGATCATAGCTCGGGGCGGCGCCCGCCGCCTGCGCAGCGGGCGTCAGTTTCAATCACTTGTCGTAGAGTTTCAGGATCGGTTCGACGCTCGATGCGTCGTAGAGGCTGAAAGTGTGGATGTCGTAGCCGATCGGTTCGCCCGCGGCGGCAAGCCCGAGCACCGCCACCGGCATGAAGCCCTGTGCCGACGGGAACTGCCAGGCGGCCGCGTTGACGAAGCCGGCCTTGACGGATTCGGCGGTTTCCCTGGAATTGCCCCAGCCGACGACCGGGATCGTGCCGGCTGGCACGCCGGCGCCGTCGAACACCCGCTTGATGCTGGCCGCCACGGAATCGCCGAGCGCGATGATCGCCGGCGGATTGTTGGCGACCATGTAGTCGGTCATCTTGGCGATGATGCCGGCCGGATCGGTGCCGCAATCGACCACGTCGTATTTGATGCCGAGCGGATCGAAGACGCTGGCGATGCCTTCGGTCTCGAGCTGCTGATAGCTGGCGCCCGGCACTTCCACCGGCAGGAACACCTTGTCGCCTTGCTTCACCATCTTGTGGTCGACCAGATATTTCGCCCAGATGACGCCGGCTTGCCTGAGGTCGGCGCCGACATAGGCCTGCCGGCCGGTCGCTGGATCGTCGGTGTTGAAGAACACGATCGGGACGCCAGCCGCCTTGGCTGCCTTGACCTCCTCGGTCCATAGGCCGGGCTGCGCCGAGGTGGTGGCGATGCCGTCCGGCTTGGCGGCAAGTGCGGAGTTGAAGGCCTCCTTCTGCGCCGCCATGTCGCCGCCGCTGAACGAGATCTTGCAGGTCACCTTGAGCTGGTCGCAGGCCTTGGTCGCGCCTGCATTCCAGTCGATCCAGAAGGCGTCCGACGGGCCGCCATGCGACAGCAGGTAGAACGTCTTCTGAGCATCCTGCGCCAGCGCCGGTGCAGCCAGTGCAACACCGGCGAACACGGTCGCCGCAGCCGCGATTTTCGATACGAATCTCAACATTCTCTTCCTCCCTTTTTTGTGGCCGTCACAGTCCGTTGGCGCGGAATTTCTCGTCGAGGAATTTCTTGGCGCGCGGCACGTCGTCCTCCGAAAGGTGCTCGATGATGACCGGGATGTTCGGGTGCTTTTCGGCCAAACGCTTGAGATAGAGGTCGTAGTTCAGCGAACCGAGGCCGGGCGCCGGCAGCTCGATCTCGCCGACACCGCGAAAAGTGTGGCTTTCCAGCGCGTCCTCGTCGCCGATATCGGCGTGCTTCTCCGACTTGTCGCCGCCCGAGCGCTTGACGTCCTTGGCGTGGGCTATTTTGATCTTGTCGGTCAGGGTGTCGAATACCTGGTTCAGGATTTGGTCCATCCTGTCGATGTTATGGGTCTCGAAATAGTTGGTCGGATCCATCAACAGGCCGAGGCCGGGATGGTCGACCTGCGCGAACATCTTCACCGTCTCCTCGACCGAGCCGACGACATTGTTGACATAGGTTTCGAGCAGGAACACCGCGCCGTGGTCGTAGGCGGTCTGGGCAAGGTCGGCGATGACCTTGCGGCATTCCTCAAAACCTTCCTCGGTCTTGTTCTTGGGATGGTGCACCCAGTCGGATTCGGTGTTGTAGGTGCCGGTTTCCGAGATCACGTAAGGCGTGCCGAATTCGCGCGCATTGCGGATGATCTCCTTGAGATAGCCGACGCGCCTCTCGCGCTCGCCCATGTCCGGATGAATGATGTTGGTGTAGCCCGACACGCAGCACACCGGCAGGTTATGGTCGCGAAACGTGTCGCGAACTGTCCTGGCCTTTTCCTTGGTGATCTGCCCGACCGACAGGTCGATATCCCTGAAATGCAGGTCGAGCTGCACCGTGTTGAAATCGAGCGCGCGGATCTTCTGCGCGGTTTCCTTGAGGCCGTACGGGAAATAGCCCGTGAAGATACCTGCCTGCATCATGATATGAAATCCTCCCTGTAAGCGATTCAGTTGATTGGGTTTATCGAGATTTCGGACAGCTTGACCGTGCGGCGCTCGTCGATCGAGCGATAGCCGGCTTCGATCAGCGCCATGGTCTTGGTGTTGTCGGCGACGGAAAGTGCCGGCGGCTCACCCGTCTTGACCGCATGCTGGAGTTGCTCCATCACGCCGATGAAGGCATGCGGGAACCACATCGTCTCCCAGCTGGGTGTCACCCATTCGCCGCCGGTGGTCTCGGTCGAGGCATAGGTCAGCGTTGAGGGCGAACCCGTCGGCCAGCCGATCGTGCCCTTGGCGACGCCCTTGGTGCCGTCGACGCGCCAGTTGATGTGCTGGTCGTCCCTGTAGCCGTCCTGGCGCGGGCCGGACCAGACATCCTCCAGCGATACGGCGAGCACGCCGGACGGAAATCGCATCGTCGAGACGGTGATGCCGTCGGAATGGTCGAAACGCGTGCGCGGATCCTTGCGGGTCAGCGTGGTGATCTCGTCGGGATCGCCGAACAGGAAACGCAGCACGTCGAGATGATGGACGCTCATGTTGGCGAGCGTCAGCCGGTCATAGTCCTCGAGAAATGTCTGCCAGTGCGGGATCGCATGCATGTCGATCTGCGCGAAGACGATATCGCCGAGCGCGCCGCTGTCGATGATCTGCTTCAGCACCCGCATCGACTGGTCGTAGCGCATGTTCTGGTTGACCGAGAGGATCTTGCCGGCCCTGGCCGCCTCGTCACGCAGTTTGACCGCTTCATTGAGCGACAGCGCCAGCGGCTTTTGCGCCAGGATCGCCTTGATATGCTGCTGCTTCAGCGCATGGCGGATCAGTGCCGGCTGCTGGTCCGGCGGAAACGCAAGGTCGATGATCTCGACATTTTTGTCCTCGATCAATTGTTCCGGCGTGTCGTGGACGGTCGGTATCTCCCAGCGCCTGGCGACCTTCTCGGCGCTGGCCTTGGTCCTGGAGGCGATTGACACCACGGGAAAACCAGCTTCCTGGTAGGCCGCAAGGTGACATTCGGTCATGATCATGCCGGCGCCGACGCAGCCGATCCTGTATTCCCTGGTGCGGACTTTAACGTCCGGCTCGAAGTCCTTGCCCGCTATTCCTTCGCCAGCCATCTGATCCTCCCGAAGCTCGTTTCTTAGAACCGCTGTCATCGCGCCAGCGCTGCCCCGCTTTGCCCAAAATAATGCACCCTGCCCGGCTCGCAGGATATCGCCACCATCGCGTCCGGCCTGATATCGGGCTGGCCGCGCAGCAGTGCCCGCAGACGCGCCTGCCCGGCGGCGAGTGTCACCACGGTGTAGCCGCCGAGCGGCTCGACCTCGAACACTCGCGCCGGGCGGCCCGCGCGCCCAACCGACATTCCATCATCCGATATTTCCCCATCCTGCCAGGGCCGGACCTTGATGTCTTCCGGCCTGAGCCCAATCTCGACGGCATCGGCCGGCGCGGCCTGGTCCGCGATGCGGATCGTGCCTTCGGCCGCCTCCATGCCTTCCGCGCCGCGCACCGACTTCAAGATGTTCATCATCGGCGAACCGAGCAGCCGCGCGACATAGGTGCTGGCCGGCCGATCATAGATCTCGGCCGGCGCGCCGGTCTGCCTGATCCTGCCGTTTTCCAGAATGGCGATGCGGTCGGCGACAGACATCGCCTCTTCCTGGTCGTGCGTGACATAAATTAGCGTCTTGCCGAGCTCGCGCTGGATGCGCTTCAGCTCGACGCGAGTCTCCTCGCGAAGCCTGGCGTCGAGCGCCGAGATCGGATCGTCCATCAGATAGGCATTGGGGTCGCGCACCAGCGCCCGAGCGATCGCCACGCGCTGCCGCTCGCCGCCCGAAAGCTGCGCCGGCGGCTTATGCAGGATGTGGCCGATATGCAGCTTGGCCGCGACGTCTGCGACACGCTTTTCGATTTCGGCCTCGGCGACCCGGCGTTCGACCAGGGGAAAGCGGACATTGTCGCGCGCGCTCATATGCGGAAACAGCGCCAGGTTCTGGAACACCATGGCGACATTGCGTTCGGCCGGCGACACCGTGTTGACCGGCCTGCCGCCGATCAGGATTTCGCCGGCGTCCGGCGTCTCCAGCCCGAGCACCAGACGCAGCACCGTCGACTTGCCCGATAGCGGCGGGCCGAAGAAGCAGAAGAACTCATTGTCGTTGACAGTGAACGAGGCGTCGTCGACGGCGAGCGTGTCGCCATAGCGTTTCGTCACATTGCGGAAGACGATATCGGCCATGGTCTCAGCCCGCCTTCATGGCAAGGCCGGTGGCGGCGTCGAACACACGCACGGACGCCTGGGCCGGCGCGACAACCGCTGTCTGCCCGATCGCCAGCCCGACGTCATTGTCGAACACCGCCTTCACCGTGCTCTCGCCCTGGCCGAAATGGACGATGGTGCGCGCGCCGATGCGCTCGACGAACGTTACCGGCATCGACAGGCCGCGGTCTGAGAGAATCACCTGCTCAGGCCGAAAGCCGTATAGCACATCTCCGCGCGCGGCCCTCACCGCCGCGGCGAGATTGTCCGGCAGCGGCGGCGTGACACCGAGCGGGCCGAGGTCGATGACCAGGCCCCGATCGCTTTCCGCCGGCCTGCCCCTCAGCAGGTTCATGCCTGGCGCGCCGATGAAGCCGGCGACGAAAACGTTGACCGGATTGTTGTAGACCTCGAGCGGCGTGCCGACCTGCTGCAGCACGCCGTGGTCCATCACCGCGATGCGGTCGGCCATGGTCATCGCTTCGAGCTGATCGTGGGTGACATAGACCATGGTCTGCCGGAACTGCCGCTGCAGCTGCTTCAGCTCGGTCCGCATCACCGCCCGGAAGGCGGCGTCGACATTGGACAGCGGCTCGTCGAGCAGGAAGATCGACGGCTCCATGATCGCCGAGCGGCCGATCGCCACCCGCTGCAATATGTTGACCGACAGCCGGTCGGCTTTGCGGTTGAGCAGCGGCGTCAGCTGCAGCATCTCGGCAATCGCGCCGACGCGGCGGTCGATCTCGGCTTTTGGCGCGCCGCGCATTTTCGGGCCGTAGGCGAGGTTCTGCCGCACGCTCATATGGGTGAAGATCGCGTAGTTCTGGAAGACGAAGCCGACGCCGCGGCGTCCCATCGACACGCCGGCCATATCGCGCTCACCGAACAGGATCTTGCCGCTGCTCGGCTCCTCCATGCCGGCGATCATGTTCATCGTCGTCGACTTGCCGCAGCCCGACGGCCCGAGCAGCGCCATGAACTCGCCGTCGGCGATGGCAAGATCCATCGTCTTCAGCGCAGTGAAGTCGCCGAACTTCTTGACCAGGTTCTGCAGATGGATGGCGCTCATGCCGTCAACTCGCGTGCCCGGGCCATGCGCTTCATGGCAAACACCGCGGCGATGGACAGCACGATCAATATGGCCAGCGCGATCGCCGCGACATAGCCCCAGATCAGGTCCTGGGTGGTGAGCTTGTAGATGTAGACGGACATGGTCTCGGTGGCGACGCCGGGGCCGCCGCCGGTCATGATGTAGAGCGTGTCGAAGATCTTGAAGTTCTCGATCAACCGGATCGCCAGCGCGATGATGATGATCGTCTTCATCTTCGGCAGCACGATGGTGACGAAGCGCTGCCAGGGATTGGCGCCGAGCAGCGTCGCCGCCTTGATCTGGTCTTCGGGCACGCCGACCAGGCCGGCAAGCAGGATGAGGAACATCAGCGGCGTCCACTGCCAGATATCGGCGACCATGACGGCGATGAGCGCCAGCGTCGGGTCCGACAGCCAGGCGATGGTGACGGGCAAGCCTGATAGCGCCGACAGGATGTCGTTGACCGGTCCGCCCGACTGGAACAGCATGAAGAACATGTAGCCGGCCACCGCCGGCACCACCATCATCGGCATCAGCAGGATCGAATAAAATATCCGCTTGCCCGGAAACTCGTCGGCAAACAGTGTTGCGAGCGCCAGACCGAGCAGGAATTCCGCCGGCACGCAGACGATCATGACGATGGCGGTGCGCTTGAGCGCGCTCCAGAAGCGAGCGTCGGCGGCAAGGTCGGTGTAGTTGGCAAAATTGTTCCACAGCGACCAGGCGCTCCACCAGCCGAGGCCCGACAGCGGCGACCAGTCGGTCAGGCTGATATAGAGCTGCATCAAGAGCGGGAAGACCGCGATGAACAGCACCAGTATCTGCGCCGGCAAGGTCAGCCGGAAACCGAGCTTAGCCCCTTCATCACGCAAAGCCGGTCTTGCCTGGGCCGGATCGCTGTTGTCTTCCGGGATGGGAGCCTGATCCGAAATTGCGGCAGTCGCAGCGCTCATTGCTTGAGCGCCCCGAAGGTCAGCCCACGCACCAGATGGCGCTGGATGGCGATACCCATGATGACAGGCGGCACCGCCGCGATCAGGCCGAGAGCTGCCTTGGCGCCATAGAGCTGCCCGGTCATCGAGGAGGACAGCGAGGCCATGTAGACGGGGACCGTCACCCATTCGCGCGTCGTCAGAAGCAGCGCGATCAGATAGTCCGACCAGTTGAGGATGAAGACGAACAGCGCTGCACTGGCCAGTGGCGCGCGCATCATCGGCAGCGTGATGCGGGTGAAGACGCGCAGCCGTGAGCAGCCCTCGACCAGTGCCGCTTCCTCGATCTCGCGCGGCATGTCGTCGAAGAAGGTCTTCATCAGCCAGAACGCAAAGGGCAGCGTGACGATGCCGTAGATCAGCGACAGCCCCCACCAGCTGTCGGTGAAGTTGAGGAAGGCCCACATGATCATCACCGGGGTCATCACCGCCATTGGCGGAAACAGGCGGAGCTGGATCAGCGCCAGCGGCAGGTTCTGGCCCGAGCCGAAGCGCGACAGCCCGTAGGCCGCCGCAGTGCCCGCCGACATGGCGATCGCCGTTCCGAAGGTGGCCGACAGCAGCGACGACAGGATCGGCTTCAGGGCGGTGCGGTCGAGCGCGACGATCAGGTTGTTGGTCGATTCACCGAAGACGAAGCGGAAATTGCTGAGCGTCGGATCCTTCGGCCACCAGCTCAGCTCGGCGCCGGTCGCCGACCATTCGGCGATCGGCTTGAAGGCCATCGACACCATCCACAGGATCGGCACCAGCGTCACCGCGATGGCGGCAAGGATCGCTGCATAGCGGAATATTTCGAAGGGAACGGAACGCTTCATCTTGCCGCTTTGCTGGTAACCATCACTTGCGGAGGCGAAGCGCAAACTCCTCGCCTCCATTCGGATCCTGGGAGGAGGATCAGCTGACCGGATCGAGAACGGTGGGCCAGGCCTCCTTGTTGGTCTTGATGGCTTCGAGAAGCTTCTCCTCGCCGGTGCGGCGGGCGATCTTCTTCCATTCGACCTCGGTGTCGGCCATCGCCTGCTCGGCGTTCTTGGCCTTGGTCAGCGCGGCGACGAGGTTCTCGTCCAGCGCGTTGTGGAAGGCGGTGGCGCCGGGATAGTTGATGGTCGGCACGGTGCGGGCGACCGTCTCGCGCACCACATCCATGTGGTAGGCGTGATAGGTCTGGCGGACCAGCGGATCGGAGAAATCCGACAGCCGAAAGGGATCGAAATAGCCACCCGGATTGGCGGTCATCCAAGCATAGATGCGGCTCGATCCCAGCCACTGCAGGAACAGGTAGCAGGCCTCCGGATTCTTGGCCTGCGAAGAGACCGAGGCCGACAGATTGAGCCACAGCACCGAGCGGCTGATCAGCTTGCCGTCGATCTCGCGGCCGGGCGGCAGCATCGAGCCGATCTTGCCGGTGACGGCTGAATCCTTGTTGCCGGCATTGTCCAAAAATTTCGGCAAGTTGGAGAAGGCGCAGGTCATGGCGGCGCCGCCCTTGGCAAAATTTCCGTACTGCTCCGGCCAGCCCCAAGAGATCGCATCCGGCGAATGGTGGGCCAGCGAGGCGATGTACTCGTTAACAGCGGCAATGCCTTGCTGCGAATTGATCAGCGGCTTGCCGGTATCGTCGAACAGGAACTGATTGGGCGAAGCCATTGAAACATAACGCTGATACCAGTTGGTGTAGCCCCAGCCCTGGTTGCGCAGATCGGTCGAACCGAACAGGCCCTTGTCCGGGCGATGGAAGAAGGCGGCGATCTCGTCATGCTGCTTCCAGGTCTTCGGCGGCGCCAGTTCATAGCCATGCTTGTCGGAGAAGGCTTTCTTCTCGGCCGCGTCGCCGAACAGATCGGTGCGATAGACCCAAGTCTGGAAATCGCCGTCCAGCGACACGCCATAGGTCGAGCCGCGATACTGGTTGAGCAGCGAGACGCCCTTGGCGCCGTCGACATAGCCGCGCTCGGGGTCGTCCCATTCCGGCTTGTACTGGGCGACGAAGTCGTCAAGCTTCAGGATGCCGCCGGTTTCGGCGAGGTCGCCGAGACGGTTCCATTCCACCGCGTAGATGTCATAGGCCCCACCCTTGGTGGAGATGTCCTGCATCGTTTTGGTGAATTCCTGGCCGTTCGGCACGCCGACGATCTCGAGCGGAATGCCGGTTTCTTTCTCCCACAGATCCTTGATCGAAGGCGCGCCGGCGGGAAATGGCTGCGTCAGCTGGCCGATCGAGCCGTCGGACAGGCCAAGCACGATCTTGGCCGGCGCCTTGCCGGCCCCCTTCATCGCCTTGGCCGCCTCGATGGCGCGGCCTTCCGGCGTGTCGGGACCATACTGATAGCGCTCCGAGCCGTCGAAGCCGGTCGGGCCGCCGATCATGCCCGGCGCCAGCGCATCGGCCGCATAGGCGCGGCTGGGGCGGATGAATTTCGGCGCGATACCTGCGGCGGCAACAAGCACGGCCGCCTTTCCACCGGACGCCAGCAGACGGCGCCGCGACATGCGGATCATATCAGACATTGGAACTCCTCCCTCGGGGGCCTTGTTCCTCCACGGCCCTTATGATGGATATTGACGGCAGTATGGGAAGGCTGTCAACATCATAAATACTCAAAACAACTCACAACATAGCAAAATGAGGGAAAATGCAGTCGACCCAGATCATCACACCGCAATCGCTGCTTGAATTTGAGGGGCCTGAATTTGAGGGCATCGTGCGCCGCGCCGATCCTTTTCGGCCCGGCTCGACGATTTGGTGTAGCGCGCCGGCTTGCGCATCGGCTAAGGCCGGATACATCATTTCCCATCAGAATCGCGGATGGCATGAAGCCGTCATCCGGCATTCGAACCATTGAACGCGCGATTTTGATGCGCGATAGCGCGCAAGCAGTGAGGTGATCGACTGTGCGGTCCACCCTGACAGACATAGCCCGGGAAGCCGGCGTTTCAGCCGCGACGGTCGATCGTGTGCTCAACAACCGCGCCGGGGTCAGGGCGCGCACCCGCGAGGTCGTGCTGGAGACGGCGCAGCGACTGGGCTACATCGCTGAAAATTCGAACAGCCCGACCCCGCGCCACGCACCGCCCGGCGATGTCATACGGCTCGACTTCGCCCTGCCCGCCGGCACCAATTCCTTCATCAAGATGCTGCACCGGCATATCGAGGCGCAGGCGCAATCGCGGCCAGACCTCGATGTTCGCGTCGCCACGATCGAAGGCTTCAATCCCGACCGGCTGGCCCGCCTACTGCAGGAATTGCGCGGTCAGACGCAGGGCGTCGGCGTCATCGCGCTCGATCACCCGACGGTCCGCGAAGCGATCCGCTCGCTGTCGGCCAGCGGCGTCAAGGTCGTCACCATAGCGTCCGATATCCTGCATGTGCCGAGGGTCGCCTATATCGGCATCGACAACCGCGCCGCCGGCCGGCTCGCCGGCTATCTGCTCAACCGCTTCATGGGCGCCGGTCGTCCGGGCAAGGTCGCGCTGTTCGCCGGCTCGCTCTCCTATCGCGGCCATGAGGAACGCGAGATGGGGTTCCGCCACATATTGACGGAAGAATCGCCCAATCTGCAGATCGTCGAGATGCGCGAGATGCTCGACGACCGGGAAAAGGCCTATGCGGAAGCCTCCGCCCTGCTGGACCGGCATCCGGACCTGGCCGCGATCTACAATGTCGGCGCCGGCAACACCGGCATCGCCCGCGCGCTCAAGGAGCGAGGCCGCGCGCTGTCGACCGTGTTTCTCGGCCACGAGGTGACGGAAGGCACCAAGGAGCTTTTGCTCGACGGCACGCTCGATGCAGTGATCGACCAGAACCCGCGCGTCGAGGCCCGCGAAGCACTCAACACCTTGACCCATGCGATCAGGGGATTGCCCTACGAACTGCACCAGCCGAGGCTGCAGGTGATCTTCAGGGAGAGCATCCCGGAGATCTGAACCTTCCGCTCGAAACAAGTTGGCCGCGCCAGCAAGTGCGGCCTGTGGTGCTCCGGCGATCAGGTAATCATGAGCTGGATGCCGTGCGGGCTGTTGTCTTCGGGGACGAGGACGACCGCGGATCGCCTTTGCGTGCCAAACGGCTCGGCCTTCGGCTGGTTTGCAGCGGAAGCAGCTGCCGCCAGGATCGTTCGCGAACACTGGCGCGGCACGCTCGGGCTCGGTCGCGACGAGACGCTGGTTGCCGCCTATTGGCGGCGCGGCGCGGCAGGACTGATGGCCGGCTAGATCCTGCTCACGATCGCCCGGTCACCCTCGCCGAGGCCGATCGCGATCCGGTCGCCGGAGACAATGCCCGATATGTCGCAGACGACCAGCGGCATGCTGATTTCGTAGAGGAACTCGGCGACGATGGCGCCGACGGCCAGGATCGGATCGGGCCGCTGCAGGATGATGCCGGCCGGCGCCGTGCCCCGGCGGATCGCCTCGGCCAGGACCGAAGACGAGGACGACGATCCCCGCCCGGATGCCATCACCAGGATCTTGCCGGCAACGTTGCCGCCCGGGTGCGATCGGTCGATGATGTCGCCCGTTTCGGCATCGACGCCACCCCAGAAGCTGAGCGCATCCAACAATACCAGCGCCGATCCCTGCGCCTCGCCGGCATGCTGGAACGTGCCAACTCTGTTCAGGGCTCGACTGTCCTGTTGGCTCATCGCGCGCCTCGCACGACGCGGCCGGCAGCGGCCGAGCGAACGCAGTCTGCCAGGTCGCCGAAGGCCACTGTCACGCCGATATTGCCGGGCGCATAGTGCGCAAATTTGCCGGAATTGGTCATCACCACGCCGTCGAGACGCTCGAGCACAGAGGTGACATAAGTGCAGGTATCGGTAACCGGAATGAGGTTGAACTTTTGCGCATCGTCCAGTTCGCCCTCGTCCTGCAATCTCTTGAAAGTGGCGCGCCCGGTGTTGACGTAGATCGGGATGCCCCTGCCCGGCGCCACCTCGCGCAGCATCGGCAACAGGCGCATCCATTCCTCGTGCGAAAAATGCGGCGTGCCGAGCGATACGGCCGCAAGCGGCGCTCCGTCGGGGACGCTCGACAGTTTTGCCAGCGCCTGGTCGATGCCGGCGCGACAGATCCGGATCGTCGCCTCCGGCGCCATGCCGCGAAATGCCTCGTCGAGCGTCCTTGCTTCCGGCGTGATGCCGACCGCATGAAACAGCGCCACCGCACCCGTCGTTGCCGCCGCCGCGCCAAGCGCCTTCAACTGATCCTCGTCGCGCGGCTGCGGCAGGCCCGATATGACCGGAATGCGGTCGCCGCTCGCTTGCCCGATTACCAGCCCGACGCCGACGAACAGGGCATCGGCAGGTTCGAAAGAACCGGTCAGCTCGAACAGGATTTGGCCGCGCCGGTTTTCGCTGAGATGCAGTCCCCAGGCCGGCGCGCGCCCGGTCATCGCGCAGCACAGATCGATGAAATCGCCATAGCGGTTGGTCCGCGCGCCGATCACCGAATTGGCAAAGACGATGGCGTTGGACTCGCCCCAGGCGATCTGCTCGCCAAAGCCCGGCCGGAACCGCGTCTGATAGGGCGCGCAGGTGAAGGTCGCCTGGCAGCCGAGTTTTAGATGCGCCTTCATCAGCCGCCGCGCCGGCACTTCTTGCGCCGGCGGCATCTTCACCAGCCCGGGATGGATGAGGTCGAAAGAACCGACATTGAGTGTCGTCGGCACCCGAACGCGGCCGCCGCCCTCGACCAGCCTTTCGACGAAATCGAGGCTGGCCTGGCCGTGATAGAGGCAGCCGTCGATATGCGCCCCGGCAATGTCCAACAATTTGCGCGCGCCGACGGCGTTGGAAAAGGCGACCAGTATCTTCATCGCTGCGGCCACGGCCCGGTCGTGCTCGCCGTCGAGCATCGACTGGTCGCCCGCACTGAGTTCAAGCGTCATCGGCATGCTCCGGCGCCCCATTTTGCTCGACAGACAGCGGGACAGGTGGGACGGATCGCCAGCTTTTACTAGCCGGCAGCGATCAGCACCGTGCTCTCCGGCGACCAGCGCAGCACCACTTTTTGCCCCTCCGCCAATCTTTCAACGCCGGTGTTCTGCACGATGACCTTGAGCGTTTGCCCGTCGCGATCGACGAAATAGGTGCTGTTGTTGCCGGCGAAGATGCGCTTGGATACCTGGCCGCGGAGCATATTGGCGTTCGGATCGGATGTCCCTGAATCGGTGGCGATGCGGATGCGTTCGGGCCGCACCGCGCAGCTGGCCTTGGCGCCGGCGGCAAGCGTCGCGCCTGCCGCAGCGGCAATCGCCGTGCCGTCCGGCAGCCGGATGCCGGCGCCGGTGGTCTCGCCGCAAAAAATATTGGCGTCGCCGAGGAAGGTGGCGGCGAACTCGCTCTTCGGCCTGTCGTAGATCTCCTCGGGCGGCCCCTCCTGCACAAGCCTGCCGTCACGCAGGATGCCGATGCGGTCGCTCATCGTCAGCGCTTCTTCCTGGTCGTGGGTGACGAAGATGGTGGTGATGCCGATCTCGCGCTGGATGCGCTTCAGCTCGATCTGCATGTCGACGCGCAGCGCCTTGTCGAGCGCGCCGAGCGGCTCGTCGAGCAAAAGCACGCGCGGCTTGGTGACGATGGCGCGGGCCAGCGCGACGCGCTGGCGCTGGCCGCCCGACAGCTGGTGCGGGCGGCGGGCGCCGAGCTTGCCGAGCTGCACCAGGTCGAGCGCGCGCTGCACCTCGCTGGCTATCGTTGGCTTGGCTTGCCCGCGCACCGACAGGCCGAAGCCGACATTGTCGGCGACGCTCATATTGGGAAACAGCGCATAGTTCTGGAACACCATGCCGATGCGCCGCTTCTCGACCGGCACCCGCTCGACGCTCTCGCCGCCGATGGCGATGCGGCCGGAGTCGGGGAAATCGAAGCCGGCGATCTGGCGCAGGAGCGTGGTCTTGCCGCTGCCCGACGGCCCGAGCAGCGCGTAGAAACCGCCGTCGGCGAAATCGATCGAGACATCGTCCAGCGCCTTGTGCGCGCCAAAACTGCGCGACAAATTCGCTACCTGCACGCCGGCCATTATTTCTCTCCGCCGAATTTGAAGAATTTTGCCGTGAGCAGCATCAGCGCCATCGAGACGACGATGATGATCGTCGAGACGGCATTGATCTCCGGCGTGAAACCCTTGCGGATCGCGGCGTAGATCTCGACCGGCAAGGTCGTCTGGCCCGGCGTCGACAGGAAGTACGAGACCACGAACTGGTCGAACGACACGGCGAAGGCGAACAGCCCGCCGGCGATGACGCCCGGCATGATCCAGGGCAGCGTGACCCGCGAAGTCACCTGCCACTGGTTGGCGCCGAGCGATCGCGCCGCCTCTTCCAGCTCCGGCGCAAAGGTCTGCAGCCGGGCTGAGACGACGACGATGACATAGGGCAGCGCCAGCGCCACATGGCCGAGCAGGATCGCGAACAGCCCACGGCCGATGCCGACGCCGAAGAAGAAGATCAGCATCGCCGTGCCGGTGATCAGCCACGGAATGGCGATCGGTGGAAACAGCAGCGCTTGCAGGACTTTCTTGCCGCGAAATTCATGGCGATAGAGCGCCAGCGATGCCGCCGAGCCGAGCACCGTGGAGATGATGGTGGTGATGATGGCGATCTCCACGCTGTTCCAGGTGGCCGAGATCAGTTGGTCGTTCTGCCACAACGACGCGTACCACTCGGTCGTCCATTCGAACGGCAACTGGTAGAAGGGCGAGACGTTGAACGACATCAGCGCCATGATGATGATCGGGAGGTAGAGAAAGGCGAGCAGCAGCCAGATGTAGAGGCGCCCACACCATTCCAGGATACGCGTCGTCGCCATCACGCGGCCCTCTTCAACACCGGCGACGCCAATGCCAGGATGACCAGCACGACGGCCAGCAGGATAAAGGACAGCGCCGCACCCAGCGGCCAGTTGAACACGGCGACGAACTGGTCCTCGATGACCGTGCCGTAGAAAGTGCCGGTGCGGCCACCGAGAATACGCGGTTCCATGAAGGAGCCGACGACGGGAACGAAGATCAGCGCCGCACCGGCGACCAGCCCCGGCATCGACAGCGGAATGATCACCCGTTTCAGCATTTGCAGCCGCGAGGCGCCGAGCGAGCGCCCTGCCTCGATCAGCGAATCGTCGATGGCCTGCAGCGTCAGGTAACAGGTCAGCACTATGTAGGGCACGTAGGAGTGGACCAGGCCGATGATGACGGCCGGATAGGAATACATCAGGTCGATGTTGATCTTGAACGGCAGCACGGCATTGAGCGCGGTATCGAGAATGCCGCCTTCGCGCAGCACCATCGCCCAGGAGAAGATGCGCACCAGGCCGTTCGACCAGAACGGCAGGATGACGAGCAGGAAGATCGCCTCGCGGCTGCGTCCCCTAAGCACCTTGGCCAGCACATAGGCCGCGGGATAGCCGATGACGACGCACCACAGCGTCACCTCGAGCCCGAGCCTGAGCGAGGCCAGCAGCAGCGTCCGGTAGAGGCCTTGCGAGAAGAAGGTGGCATAATTGTCCAGCGTGAACGACCACGCCTTTCCCGACAGCGGCAGTTCGGTCATGAAGGAGAAGAACACCATGGCCGACAGCGGCAAGAAGATCGCCACCGTCAGCCAGAGATAGGCCGGCACAAGCAGCGGCAAAGCCGATCGCAATCCGCTCCTCGAACCGGTTGCGACCTGTCCTGCCATATGCTCCTCCCGAAAAGCTTGCGTTACTTCACATTGACCTTCAGCTCCTGCCACAGCGCCAGATAAGCCTCGCGCTGCGCGTCGCTGATCGGCGCCTGGAACTGGATGCGCTTGGCGACATCGGGGTCGCCCATCACCTTGCGGTTGAAGGCGTCTTCGGGAAGGGCGGCGACCGCCTTGGCGTTGGCCGACACCGGCGCGCCGACCTTGGTGACCCATTCGACGTAGAATTTCGGGTCGGTCATGTAGTTGATGAAGGCCTCAGCGCCGGCGACGTTCTTGGCACCGACCGGGATGGAGAAGGCGTCGAGCCAGGCGACGGCGCCTTCCCCGGGGATGACCAGCGACACCGGCAGCTTGAAATGCGTCTTGGCGCGGTCGGCGGAGCCGCTCCAATAGGTGCCGATGTCGATCTGGTTGGAGGCGACCATCTGGTTCCAGTCGTTTTCCGAGCTCCAGAACGTCTTGATCTGCGGCATCAGCGAGGTCAGCTTCGCCTTGACCGCCTCCATATCCTTGATGTCGTTGATGTTCTGGCCGGTGGCGATGGCACCGAACTGGACCGCTTCGACGGCATCGTCGCGAATGGTGACGCGGCCCTTATGCGCCTCGTTCCACATCTCGGCGATGCTGGTCGGCGGCGTCTCGAAGGCTTTCTCGTTGATGGCGAGCGCGGTCAAGCCCCACACCCACGGCACGCCATAGACCTTGCCGTCGCGGACAAGCATCGGCGAGCCTGCCTTGTCCGAGCTGATGTCGGCATAGTTGGGGATCTTCGAGACATCGATCGGCTGGATCAGCTTTTCCGCCGTCGCCTGGTCGTTGAAGGCGGCGTTGATCATGACAACGTCGTAGAGGCCGGGATTGGTCCTCAGCTTGGTCAGCATTTCCTGTTCGGAATTGAAGAAGTCGTTGACGACCTTGTTGCCGGTCGCCTTCTCGAAGGCGGCGATGGCCCAGGGCTCGTCGGCGCCATAGCCCTTCCAGTTGAGCACATGCACCTCGTCGGCGCTGGCGACCAGTGCGGAAGCGAAGACGGCGGTTGCCGTCAGAAAAGCAGTCAGTTTGGGCATGCGCATGTTCGTTCCTCTCATTGTTTGCCCGGTTGGCGGGCTTGTTACGTCATTTAGGCTGTCATAAATGGGCCTTTTGCTTCCGGCCGTGCACGGATCGATCGTCATGGCTGAGGAATGTCTGGATCTCCTCGTCGGTCGGCGCCGACGATCCGCCATGGCGGGTGACCGAGAGCGCCGCCGCCGCATTGGCGTAACTTGCCGCTTCGAAGGGCGGCACGCCGCGCGACAGCGCGCTGACGAAAACGCCGATATGGGTGTCGCCGGCGCCGTTGGTATCGACGGCGGCGACCTTGAAACCGGCCACGGCCTGCGCGGTGCCGTCAGCCAGTCGCACGAAGCAGCCTTCCGCCCCGGCGCGGATGATGACCGCCTCGGCGGTCGGGCAGTGATTGGAAAGAAGCCGGGCGGCAACGGCCTCGACATCGCCGCGGCCGGCGATCTCGGCCGCTTCCGTTGTGTTGCAGCTCAGCCAGTTCGTGCGCGCCAGCACCCGGTCGAGAATGGCGCGCGGAATGTCCGAGACGACCGGCGTCGGATCGAAGACGAAGGGAATTTCCGCCGGCAGCGCCTGGATCCAGTCGGCCAGCGCGTCGCGGCTCCCGACATAGCTCAGCGTATAGCCGGAGGCGAACACCCAATCCCCCGGCGCAACCCGGACGGCCGCCAACATGCCGAGGCTGAGCACGCTCTCGGCGCCAGGCCATGACACGAAGGTGCGCTCGGCGTCGCCGCTGATCATGGCGACGCAATTGCCGCTGTCCATCAAAGGCGATGGGTGCGTCAGCGTTGCGATGCCTTCGGCGGCAAAAGCGGCACGCAGGAAATCGCCATTCGGTCCGCTGCCGAGCTGGCCGCCGAAGACGACCTTCATGCCGGTGCGACTGGCCGCAACCATCATGTTGAAGCCGCCGCCGGCGACCTGGGCAAAGCTCGATGCGGTCTTTTCGGTGCCGGGCGCCGGCAAGGCGTCGATGCGGTAGACATAGTCGACCACCGCGCTGCCGATATGGACGAGACGCCGGCTCATGTCAGGCTGAGCTCCGCTCATGTCAGGCTGAGCTCCGCTCATGCCGCTGCATCCTTGGCCGCGCTGCTTTTCGCCATCCGCGCCGCGACCAGGTCGGCGGCGAGCGCGTGCACCTGCGCCATGTCGAGGCCTCTGAGCCGGGCGATGTATTCCCTTGGCAATCGGCAAAAGCCGGCGCAGGCGCCTGCCATGCCGGCGGCGATGGCGCCGATCGTGTCGGTGTCGCCGCCGAGATTGGCGCTGATGACGGCCGCCTGCCAGGGATCGCCGCCGGCGATTTCCAGCACCGCGAAGGCCGCCGGAACCGATTCCTGGCTGGCGACGCCGGTGCCGACCAGGTCGACGATCAGCCGGATGCCGTCGGTGACGGCCTTGCCGCGAACCAGGCCCCTCGCCCAGTCGATCCGCGCGGCGATATCGCCGCCGCTGGTCCAGTGACCGCGTTCTGCGCCCTGCCTGGCCGCCACGACCGCGCGATCCGAGGCGGCGCGCCAGTCGCCGCCGGCAACGCCACAGCTGACGGCGGCGGCAACGGCAGCCGCCGCGGCAATGGCGATCGAGGTGTTGTGCGTCGCCCGGCAGGTTTCCGCCACCTTGGCGACCAGCGCGCCGAGCGGCTCCAGCGGCATCATGATGCCGACCGGCGCGATGCGCATCGCCGCGCCATTGGTGTCGCCGCTGCGCCCCGCCTCCTCGGCCGGCACGCCGTCATTGATGGCGTCGATGGCGCGCTTGGTCGAAGGTCCGAGCAGATCGTAGCTGCCGCGCGCCTTGACCTCGCGCTCCCAGTCGAGCAGCGCCTTGACCCAGCGCGTGTGGTCGAAGCCATCGCCTGAAGCGACCAGGATGCGGCCGAGCAGCAGCGCCTGTTCGGTGTCGTCGGTGACAGTGCCGGCGGACAGGCCCTTCGACACCGGATGGTCGGCGGCGGGCGCGACGAAACCCTCGACAGGACCGTAGAGCTCGACGATGCGGGCCGGCGACAAAAGCTGCGTCGGCATGCCGAGCGCATCGCCCAGCGCCCCGCCGACAAGCGCACCCATCGCCCGGTCGATCGCCGCGGCCATCTCCATGCTCAGAACTCCAGGTGAAGCGCGAAATGCGCCGGATTGAGCAGGCTGGTGACATATTCGATGGCGCGGCCGTCGGCGGCGCGCGTCAGGCGCCGCGTGCGCAGGAACGGCGCGTCCGGCGCGCAGTCGAGAATGGCCGCGTCCTCGGCGCTCAGCATCTCGATATCGACCCACTCCTCGCCGTGATCGGGGACAAGCCCCGCCGCGCGCAGCGTCTGGTGCAGCGAGCCCTCGCGCAGGCCGCGCAGCGGCACGTCCTCCAGTTCGGGCGACAGCGGCAGGCGGCTGCGCTCGATCGAGATGGCGTGGCCGTCATCGGCGTTTGAGCGCACCCGGTCGACGGCGATGAAGAACGGGCTTTCGACGCCGAGTGTGGCGGCGAGCTCGGCATCCTGCATGACTTCGAGCCTGAGCGTGCGCGTCTCGGCATTGGCGCCGGCATTGGCCAGTGCCCGCGACCAGCCGACGGCGTCGTCGACCGGCATGCCGTCGAAGGTGACGAACGAGCCGATGCCGACCTTGGTGGTGATCAGCCCGCGGCTCGACAGTTCCTCGAGACCCTTGCGGATGGTGTTGCGGCTGACGGAGAAGCGCTGGACAAGCTCGTTCTCGCTCTGCAGGCGGTCGCCGAAGCCGAGCACGCCGGAGCGAATCTCGTGCTCGAGGACGGTGGCGATCCGTTCGGGCTTGCCGGTTCCGGGAGACGACAGGGTCGTGCGACGCGCCATGGAATACCTGTTCAGTAAACCTGTATAATCCTGTTCAATAACGCGATAGGCAAGTCATGTCAACGGCTCGCGGCCGGCACGCTTTTGGGTTCCCGGCATCCCGGGCAAGATTGCCCCTGCTGGTCGCGACGGCCCCTCCCGATCACGACGGGCCCTGCTGATCACGACGGTTCGTCGCAGGCTGGAATTTTATGGGAACCTTCACCGCGCCCGAGCGGTTTTTTCTATAGTCGCGATGCGGCGACGACCGAAAAAATGGAGACAAATGGAGGCAAACCATGCTTATGAAGTTACTCGCGGCGTCCGTGCTCGCCGCTGGTCTGGCCACTTCTGCGATGGCCCAGAGCACAGCCGACCCAGCCGACACAGAGGCTGGCATGGCTCCCGGCAGCGGCAGGAGCGTCGTCATCGACCCGGCCCCAACCGATCCGAACCTGGCCGAGCCGGATGCTGTCGATACCGGGATTACCGGTAGCATCATTGCGGGCCCCGACGGCACGAATTCCAATGCCGACCGGAACTGCCCGCCAGGCCCGCAGGGCGCGATGCCTGATGCCACGCACAAGGCTCCCGGCACGGTTTCACCGACCGTCAACGACAGGCACTGCGGCATGTAGCCGAGATCGATTTCGGGACCAGCGCTTCGGCCGCGGGACAGTGCTTCGTCCCGCGGCCGAAGCGTTATGTGCGAAACCTTTGATGGCAGAGCGAGGCGCCCCCCTCTGTCCTGCCGGACATCTCCCCCACGAGGGGGGAGATTGGCAGCTTCGACGACGGCACTCTTCTTGCGACTTTTGTGATTGGCGAAATCAGTGATGACAGCCAATCTCCCCCCAAGTGGGGGAGATGTCCGGCAGGACAGAGGGGGGCGCCTCGCTCTGCCATCAAAGGTTTCGCACATAACGCTTCGGGCC
>NZ_JBVVPZ010000022.1:0-99569 GCF_055811415.1 Mesorhizobium sp. WSM4846 | reverse complement strand
AGAGAAGCTGCGCTTCGCCATCCGTGAAGGCGGCCGCACCGTCGGTGCCGGCATCGTCGTCACCATCAAAGAGTAATTTGGACTTAAACCGATCTGTCGCGGGCGCTGCCCGCGCCGCGCCAGAACAAGGAAGTGACGCATGAACGGACAGAATATCCGCATCCGCCTGAAGGCGTTTGATCACCGGGTGCTTGACGCCTCGACGCGGGAAATCGTGTCGACGGCCAAGCGCACCGGCGCCAACGTCCGCGGCCCCATTCCGCTGCCGACGCGGATCGAAAAGTTCACGGTCAACCGGTCGCCTCACGTCGACAAGAAGAGCCGCGAGCAGTTCGAGATGCGCACGCACAAGCGTCTGCTCGACATCGTCGATCCGACCCCGCAGACGGTCGACGCTTTGATGAAGCTCGATCTTGCCGCCGGTGTCGACGTCGAGATCAAGCTCTAAGGGAACCAGAGCGGCGGGGCGACCCGGAACTCTGAAGGAACAAGAGGCGTGGAGGGGCGACAGCCCCGACAGGGAACTCTGAAGGAACAAGAGGCGTGGAGGGGCGAAAGCCCCGACAGGGAACTCTAAAGGAATGAACCGATGCGTTCAGGTGTGATTGCAAAGAAGGTGGGAATGACCCGCATCTACAACGATGCCGGGGAACATGTTCCCGTCACCGTTCTCCAGATGGAGAACTGTCAGGTCGTGGCGCAGCGCACGCAGGAGAAGAACGGCTATACCGCCGTCCAGCTCGGCGTTGGCCTTGCCAAGGTGAAGAACACGTCGAAGGCGATGCGCGGCCATTTCGCGACCGCTTCCGTCGAGCCGAAGGCCAAGGTTGCCGAGTTCCGCGTCTCCGCTGACAACATGATCGATGTCGGCGCCGAGATCACCGTCGATCATTTCGTCGTCGGCCAGAAGGTTGATGTGACGGGAACCACGATCGGCAAGGGTTTCCAGGGCGTCATCAAGCGGCACCACATGGGCGGCGGCCGCGCGACTCACGGCAACTCGGTCTCGCACCGTACGCACGGCTCGACCGGCCAGCGCCAGGACCCGGGCAAGGTGTTCAAGGGCAAGCATATGGCCGGCCACATGGGTGACACCCGCGTCACCACGCAGAATGTCGAGGTCGTCTCGACCGATGCCGATCGCGGTCTGATCCTGATCCGCGGCGCGGTTCCCGGTTCGAAGGGCGCCTGGATCCTGGTCCGTGACGCGGCCAAGGTTGCGCTGCCGGCCAATGCGCCGAAGCCCGCCGCAATCCGCGCCATTGCAACCAATGATGGCGCCAAGAACGATGCCCCGGCCACAGCAGATGCCCCGGCCACAGAGGGAGCGGAATAATGGACATCAAGATCACAACGCTTGGCGGCAAGGACGCCGGCAAGGTGAAACTCTCCGAGGAGATTTTCGGCCTTGATCCGCGCGAGGACATCCTGCAGCGCGTCGTGCGCTGGCAGCTTGCCAAGAAGCAGCAGGGCACGCACAAGACCAAGGGTCGCGCCGAGATCGCCCGCACCGGCGCCAAGATGTACAAGCAGAAGGGTACGGGCCGCGCCCGTCACCATTCGGCACGCGCTCCGCAGTTCCGCGGCGGCGGCAAGGCCCACGGCCCGGTCGTGCGCAGCCACGAGCACGATTTGCCGAAGAAGGTGCGCGCGCTGGGCCTCAAGCATGCGCTCTCGGCCAAGGCCAAGAGCGCCTCGCTCATCATCATTGATGAGCTGATGCTGACTGAGGCCAAGACCAAGGCGCTGATCGCGAATTTCGCGACGCTGGGCCTGTCCAACGCCCTGCTGATCGGCGGCGCCGAGCTCGACAAGAATTTCAAGCTGGCGGCGACGAACATCCCGAACATCGACGTGCTGCCCATCCAGGGCATCAACGTCTACGACATTCTGCGCCGCGGCACGCTGGTCCTATCGAAGGCCGCCGTCGAGGCTCTCGAGGAGCGCTTCAAATGACCGACCTTCGTCACTACGACGTGATCGTCTCGCCGGCGATCACCGAAAAGTCGACCATGGCTTCCGAGCAGAACCAGGTCGTCTTCAACGTCGCCAAGAAGGCGTCGAAGCCGGAAATCAAGGCTGCCGTCGAAGCGCTGTTCGGCGTCAAGGTGATGGCCGTGAACACGCTTGTCCGCAAGGGCAAGATCAAGCGCTTCCGCGGCACGATCGGCCGCCAGAGCGACGTCAAAAAGGCGATTGTGACGCTGGCCGACGGCCAGTCGATCGACGTCGCGACGGGTCTCTGAGCAAGACCGCGAGGACAACAGACATGGCACTGAAAAAATTCAACCCGATAACGCCGAGCACCCGCCAGCTGGTCATCGTCGACCGCTCGGGCCTCTACAAGGGCAAGCCCGTCAAGGGCCTGACCCAGGGCCTGACCAAATCGGGCGGCCGCAACAATTACGGCCGCATCACCGCCCGCTTCATCGGCGGCGGTCACAAGCGTACGTACCGCATCATCGACTTCAAGCGCCGCAAGTTCGACATTGTCGGCACGGTCGAGCGTATCGAATACGATCCGAACCGCAGCGCCTTCATCGCGCTGATCAAGTATGACGATGGCGAGCTGTCCTACATCATCGCTCCGCAGCGCATTGCTGCCGGCGACAAGATTGTGGCCGGCGAAGCGGTCGACGTGAAGCCGGGCAATGCAATGCCGCTGGCCTCGATGCCGGTCGGCACGATCGTCCACAACATCGAGCTGAAGCCGGGCAAGGGCGCCCAGGTTGCCCGTTCGGCTGGCGGTTATGCCCAGCTCGTCGGCCGCGACCAGGGCATGGCGATCCTGCGCCTGAACTCCGGCGAGCAGCGTGTCGTCCACGGCTCGTGCATGGCCACTGTCGGCGCCGTGTCCAACCCGGACCACGGCAACATCAATGACGGCAAGGCAGGCCGCACGGTGTGGCGGGGAAAACGTCCGCACAACCGCGGCGTGACCATGAACCCGGTCGACCATCCGCACGGCGGCGGCGAAGGCCGCACCTCGGGTGGCCGCCATCCGGTTTCGCCTTGGGGCAAGCCGACCAAGGGCAAGAAGACGCGGTCCAATAAGGCGACCGACAAGTTCATCCTGCGCTCGCGCCATCAGCGCAAGAGCTAAGAAGAGGTAACGCCAAGTGACTCGTTCGATTTGGAAAGGCCCCTTCATTGACGGCTACCTTCTCAAGAAGGTGGACAAGGTTCGTGAAGGTGGTCGCAATGAGGTGATCAAGATGTGGAGCCGTCGCTCCACCATCCTGCCGCAGTTCGTCGGCTTCACCTTCGGTGTCTACAACGGCCAGAAGCACGTTCCCGTTTCGGTGAACGAGGACATGGTCGGCCACAAGTTCGGTGAATTCGCTCCGACCCGGACCTATTACGGTCACGGCGCGGATAAGAAGGCGAAGA
The DNA here is from genome assembly GCF_055811415.1 of Mesorhizobium sp. WSM4846. NCBI lineage: Bacteria > Pseudomonadati > Pseudomonadota > Alphaproteobacteria > Hyphomicrobiales > Phyllobacteriaceae > Mesorhizobium > Mesorhizobium sp. WSM4846. Next base: position 96,179 of record NZ_JBVVPZ010000022.1, on the reverse strand, counting down.
GGAAATAATCATGGGCAAGGCCAAAGCTCCGCGCAGGCTTGCTGACAACGAAGCGCGCGCCGTGTTGCGCACGATCCGTATCAGCCCGCAGAAGCTGAACCTGGTTGCTGCGCTGATCCGCGGCAAGAAGGTCGCGACAGCGCTCTCCGATCTCGAATTCTCGGCCAAGCGGATTTCCGGCACGGTCAAGAAGACGCTGGAATCGGCGATCGCCAACGCGGAAAACAACCACGACCTCGACGTCGATGCGCTGATCGTGGCGGAAGCCTATGTCGGCAAGTCGATCGTCATGAAGCGGTTCCATGCCCGTGGCCGTGGCCGCGCCAGCCGTATCGAGAAGCCGTTCTCGCACCTCACGATCGTCGTTCGTGAAGTCGAAGAAAAAGTGGAGGCCGCATAATGGGCCAGAAAATCAATCCGATCGGTCTGCGTCTCGGCATCAACCGCACCTGGGATTCGCGCTGGTTCGCCAACACCGGCGAGTACGGCAAGCTGCTGCACGAGGACATCAAGATCCGCAACTATCTTGAGAAGGAACTCAAGCAGGCTGCGATTTCGAAGGTCGTGATCGAGCGTCCGCACAAGAAGTGCCGCGTCACCATCCATGCGGCGCGTCCGGGCCTGATCATCGGCAAGAAGGGCGCCGACATCGAGAAGCTTCGCAGGAAGCTGATGGAAATGACGAAGTCCGAGACGCATTTGAACATCGTCGAAGTGCGCAAACCGGAGATCGACGCGACGCTGGTCGCCCAGTCGATCGCCCAGCAGCTCGAGCGCCGTATCGCGTTCCGCCGCGCCATGAAGCGCGCCGTGCAGTCGGCGATGCGCCTTGGTGCCGAAGGCATCCGCATCAACTGCGCCGGCCGTCTCGGCGGCGCCGAGATCGCGCGCATGGAATGGTATCGCGAAGGTCGCGTGCCGCTGCATACGCTGCGCGCCGATGTCGACTACGGCACGGCCGAAGCACACACCGCCTACGGCATCTGCGGCGTCAAGGTCTGGGTGTTCAAGGGCGAAATCCTCGAGCACGACCCGATGGCTTCGGAGCGCCGCGCCACCGAGGGCGATCATGCGCATGGCGGTGGTGGTGAGCGCGAACGCGGTCGCCGTCGCGAAAACGCCTGAGACAGTTGAGAATTTGGAGTTAGAACGATGCTGCAGCCAAAGCGCACAAAGTTCCGCAAGCAGTTCAAGGGTCGTATCCATGGTGCCGCCAAGGGTGGCACCAATCTGGATTTCGGCGGTTTCGGGCTGAAGGCGCTTGAGCCGAACCGCGTCACCGCGCGTGAGATCGAGGCGGCCCGCCGCGCGATCACCCGCGAGATGAAGCGCGCCGGCCGTGTCTGGATCCGTATCTTTCCGGACGTGCCGGTGACGTCGAAGCCGACCGAAGTCCGCATGGGCAAGGGCAAGGGCGCGGTCGATTACTGGGCGGCGCGCGTCAAGCCTGGCCGGATCATGTTCGAGATCGACGGCGTCAATGAGGAAACCGCCCGTGAGGCGCTGCGTCTCGGCGCGGCCAAGCTCTCGGTCAGGACGCGCTTCGTACAGCGCATCGCAGAATAAGGACGGGCTGATCATGAAAGCCGAAGACATCCGGACCAAGACCCAGGACCAGCTGACCGACGAATTGGCCAGCCTGAAGAAGGAGCAGTTCAACCTGCGCTTCCAGAAGGCCACCGGCCAGCTCGAGAAGACCGCGCGCGTGAGGCAGGTCCGCAAGGACATTGCGCGTATCAAGACCATCGCTGCGGAAAAGTCCGCGGCTAAGAAGGCTTAAGGACGAAAACCATGCCAAAGCGCATTCTGCAGGGCACCGTCGTCAGCGACAAAAACGAGAAGACGGTTGTCGTCAAGGTCGAACGGCGCTTCACGCATCCCGTGATGAAGAAGACCGTGCGCATGACCAAGAAGTACAAGGCGCACGACGAGAACAACGCCCACAAGGTCGGCGATCAGGTGTTCATCCAGGAATCGAAGCCGATTTCAAAGGACAAACGCTGGACCGTCGTGTCTTCGGACCAGGCGTAAACAACGAATTTTGGACAGACCGGGGAGGGGCTTTGCGCCCGTCCCGTTAGAAGAGAAGAAGGCGGCCAGTCATGATTCAGATGCAAACAAACCTCGACGTCGCGGATAATTCCGGCGCCCGTCGTGTCATGTGCATCAAGGTGCTGGGCGGTTCGAAGCGGAAATACGCTTCCGTGGGCGACATCATCGTGGTGTCGATCAAGGAAGCCATCCCGCGCGGCCGCGTCAAGAAGGGCGATGTGATGAAGGCGGTCGTGGTTCGCACGGCCAAGGACATCCGCCGCCCGGACGGCAGCGTGATCCGTTTCGACAAGAACGCGGCCGTTCTCGTCGACAACAAGAAAGAGCCGATCGGCACGCGTATCTTCGGACCGGTTCCGCGCGAACTCCGCGCCAAGAACCACATGAAGATCATCTCGCTCGCGCCTGAAGTGCTGTAAGGAGCCGGACCAATGCAGAAGATTAGAAAAGGCGACAAGGTCGTCGTGCTGGCCGGCAAGGACAAGGGCCGTTCGGGCGAAGTCCTCTCGGTACAGCCGAAGGAAGACACCGCGCTGGTGCGCGGCGTCAACATGATCCGTCGTCACCAGAAGCAGTCCCAGTCCCAAGAGGGCGGGATCATCACCAAGGAAGCGCCGATCCAGCTGTCGAACATCGCGCTGGCCGACCCCAAGGATGGCAAGCCGACCCGTGTCGGCTTCATCTTCCAGAAGGACGGCAAGAAGGTGCGCGTCGCCAAGCGCTCGGGAGAAGTCATCAATGGCTAAGGCTCAAACCAAGCAGGCGACTGCCCAGAACACGCCGCGCCTCAAGCAGGTCTACAACGAGATCATCCGCAAGGCGCTGCAGGAGCAGTTCGGCTACGAGAACGAGATGCAGGTTCCGCGCATCGACAAGATCGTGCTGAACATGGGCGTCGGCGAAGCGACCGGCGATTCGAAGAAGCCTTCGATCGCGGCGGAAGATCTTGCGCTGATCGCCGGCCAGAAGGCCGTCGTCACCCATGCGCGCAACTCGATCGCTGGCTTCAAGGTCCGCGAAAAGATGCCGATCGGCGCCAAGGTCACGCTGCGCAAGGAACGCATGTACGAGTTCCTCGACCGCCTCGTGAACATCGCGCTGCCGCGCGTCCGCGATTTCCGCGGACTCAATCCGAAGAGCTTCGATGGCCGTGGCAACTATGCCATGGGCATCAAGGAACACATCGTGTTCCCGGAGATCAACTACGACAAGGTTGATCAGATCTGGGGCATGGACGTCATCGTTTGTACGACTGCGAAGACGGACGACGAAGCCAGGGCATTGCTCAAGGCCTTCAACTTCCCCTTCCGCCAGTAACGGCAGCGAGAAAAGGAAAAATCTGAAATGGCAAAGACCAGCTCAGTCGAGAAGAACAACAGGCGCCGCAAGCTTGTGGACCAGTACGCTGCCAAGCGTAAGGTCCTCAAGGCGATCATCATGGATCAGTCCAAGCCGATGGAAGAACGCTTCCGCGCTCAGCTGAAGCTTGCGGCACTGCCGCGCAACTCGGCCAAGATCCGCATCCGCAACCGCTGCGAAGTCACCGGACGTCCGCGTGCCTACTATCGCAAGCTCAAAGTATCGCGCATCGCGCTTCGTGATCTCGGCAACAACGGCCAGATCCCGGGCCTGGTCAAGTCGAGCTGGTAAGGAGGACATAACATGTCATTGAGCGATCCTCTCGGCGATATGCTGACCCGCATCCGCAACGCCTATGGCCGCAAGAAGTCGAGCGTTTCGACGCCGGCCTCGCGCCTGCGCACCCGCGTCCTCGACGTGCTGAAGGCGGAAGGCTATATCCGCGACTACAGCCAGACCGACTTCGACAATGGCAAGTCCGAAATCGAGATCGAGCTGAAGTATTTCGACGGTGCGCCGGTGGTGCGCGAAATCGCCCGCGTCTCGAAGCCGGGCCGTCGCGTTTACGTTTCGGCGAAGTCGATCCCGCACGTCGCCAACGGCCTCGGCATCGCCATCCTTTCGACGCCGAAGGGCGTGATGGCCGACCACGAAGCGCGTGAACAGAATGTCGGCGGGGAAATCCTCTGCCAGATCTTCTGATCTGGAGCGCGATCCCGAACCGAACCACGCTGTGAAAAGTGGAACCCGGATTCGGACAAGATCACGCTCGAAACAGAGACCTGAAACAAGAGAAGTGACGAGGACAACAAAATGTCTCGTATTGGAAAGAAACCCGTTTCGCTGCCGCAGGGCGTGACCGCGATCGTCGACGGCCAGACCGTCACGGCGAAGGGCCCCAAGGGTGAGCTGAAGTTCGTGGTCAACGACGAAGTGCTGGTCAAGATGGAAGGCAGCGAGATCGCTGTCCAGCCACGCGACCAGACCAAGACCGCCCGTTCCAAATGGGGCATGTCGCGCACGCAGATCGTCAACATCCTGCAGGGCGTCAAGGACGGTTTCGAAAAGAAGCTCGAGATCACCGGCGTCGGCTATCGCGCCGCCATGCAGGGCAAGAACCTGCAGCTGGCGCTCGGCTTCAGCCACGACGTCGTCTACGAAACGCCGCAGGACATCACGATCACCGTGCCGAAGCCGACGGAAATCACCGTGACCGGCATCGACAAGCAGAAGGTCGGTCAGGTTGCTGCCGAGATCCGCGAATATCGCGGTCCTGAGCCGTACAAGGGCAAGGGCGTTCGTTACGCTGGCGAGAAGATCGTCCGCAAGGAAGGCAAGAAGAAGTAATTTCGTCAATGGTGAACGGTGAATGGTAAATGGCAGCACCATTTTTTCCATTCACCATTCACTGCAAATCAACGCCGCGGGGAGCGGTCGCGGGAGGCTTGTCCTGCCGCACAGGGTTGCCCCCGTTTTTTGAAGGCAAGGAACTGATATCATGGGCTCGAAAGACTCCACCCAACGCCGCGCTCAGCGCGTCCGCCGCCAGATCAAGAAGGTCGCCGGCGAGCGTCCGCGTCTGTCGGTCCACCGCACGTCGAAGAACATCTACGTCCAGGTCATCGACGACGCCAAGGGCCACACCATCGCTGCCGCCTCGACGCTGGAGAAGGACCTGAAGGGGTCGCTCAAGACCGGTGCCGACACTGCCGCCGCTGTGGCAATCGGCAAGCTGATTGCCGAGCGCGCCTCGAAGGCCGGCGTCAAGGAAGTCGTCTTCGACCGCGGACCGTACATCTATCACGGCCGCGTCAAGGCGCTGGCCGAGGCTGCCCGTGAAGGCGGCTTGAGTTTCTAAAGCATGATCCCGAACCGGAGGTTTGCGCAGCAAAAAGTTGCAGACTTTTCGGATAAGATCATGCGAAGGGAAAAATGAGTTTCGCCCCCGGCAACCCACAGAGGGAACCGGATATCATCATCAACCGTGCTTCCGGAAAAAAACAAGGAACAGGATATGGCACAGGAACGTAGGGATGGCGGCCGCGGCCGTGATCGCGAAGAGCGCGACGACGGCATGGTGGACAAGCTCGTCCACATCAACCGCGTCGCCAAGGTCGTCAAGGGCGGCCGGCGCTTCGGCTTTGCAGCACTTGTCGTCGTCGGCGACCAGAAGGGCCGCGTCGGCTTCGGTCACGGCAAGGCGCGCGAAGTGCCAGAGGCGATCCGCAAGGCGACCGAATCGGCCAAGCGCGACATGATCTTCGTGCCGCTGCGCTCGGGCCGTACGCTGCATCACGACGTCGAAGGACGCTGGGGTGCCGGACGCGTTCTGCTGCGCGCTGCCAAGCAGGGTACCGGCATCATCGCCGGCGGCCCGATGCGCGCCGTCTTCGAGACGCTCGGCATGCATGACGTGGTCGCCAAGTCGATGGGTTCGTCGAACCCCTACAACATGGTTCGCGCCACCTTCGACGCGCTGAAGAGCCAGATGCATCCCAAGGATGTGGCTGCCGCGCGTGGCATCAAGTATTCGACCCTTCAGGCCCGCCGCGGCACCGCCGTTGCGGCCGAAGAATAGTCGACGCTGACCAGGGATATTGACCATGGCCAAGAAAGCAACCAAGACCATCACCGTCGAGCAGATCGGTTCGCCGATCCGCCGGCCGAAGGAGCAGCGCGCGACGCTGGTCGGCCTCGGCCTCAACAAGATGCACAAGCAGCGCACGCTGGAGGACACCCCCTCAGTGCGCGGCATGATCGCTGCCGTCCAGCATCTCGTCCGCGTCGTGGACGAGGGCTGAACCAGAGCGCAGGAGAACTCAGATGAAACTCAACGATCTGCGTGACAAGGACGGCGCGACGCATTCCAGGAAGCGTCTCGGCCGCGGCATCGGTTCCGGCTCGGGCAAGACCGCCGGTCGCGGCGTCAAGGGCCAGAAGGCGCGCTCCGGCGTCGCCGTCAACGGCTTCGAGGGTGGCCAGATGCCGCTCTACCGGCGCTTGCCGAAGCGTGGCTTCAACAACATCTTCGCCAAGAGCTTTACCGTCGTGTCGCTGGCCCGCATTCAGGCCGCGCTCGATGCCAAGAAGCTCGACGCCAAGACGACCGTGACCGCCGAAGCGCTGGTCGCGGCCGGCGTCATCCGCCGCGTCAAGGACGGCGTGCGCATCCTCTCCGACGGCGAGATCAAGTTGAAGCTTGCCTTCGACGTGGCCGGCGCCTCCAAGGCTGCCATCGAGAAGATCGAAAAGGCCGGCGGGTCGGTGAAGCTGCCGGAAAAGGCAGCAGCCGAGTAACGGCGATTTGAAGCGCGATCGGCAAGAGTGGGACACGTTTCGCTTTTGATTGCGCTTTGATCTGCTCAATATGGCGGCCGCGTCAACGCGGCCGCTTGCATGTTTGCAGTCCGGAGCTTATCTCGTGAGCTTCGGTGACACGCGCCGCCTGAGTTGCGGGCCATCGAGCGTGACCAAGCGGAGAATCAGGCATGGCTTCGGCTGCTGAACAACTAGCCTCGAATCTGAATTTCTCGGCCTTCGCCAAGGCGGAGGATCTGAAGAAGCGCATCTGGTTCACCGTTGGCGCGCTGCTCGTCTACCGCCTCGGCACCTATATCCCGCTGCCCGGCATCAATCCCGACGCTTTCGCCCAGGCCTTCTCGTCGCAGAGCAAGGGCGTGCTTGGCATGTTCAACATGTTCGCCGGTGGCGCCGTCGAGCGCATGGCGATCTTTGCCCTCGGCATCATGCCCTATATTTCCGCTTCCATCATCATGCAGCTGATGACCTCCGTCATCCCGTCACTGGAGGCGCTGAAGAAGGAAGGCGAGCAGGGCCGCAAGGTCATCAACCAGTATACCCGCTACGGCACCGTGCTTTTGGCGCTGGTCCAGGCCTACGGCATTGCGGTCGGGCTGGAAGGCGGCAACGGCATCGTCAGCGATCCCGGCATGTTCTTCCGCATCTCGACCGTCATCACGCTGGTCGGCGGCACCATGTTCCTGATGTGGCTCGGTGAGCAGATCACCGCCCGCGGCATCGGCAACGGCATTTCGCTGATCATCTTTGCCGGCATCGTCGCCGGCCTGCCGCAAGCCATCTCCGGTACGCTGGAACTTGGCCGCACCGGCGCGCTGTCGACCGGCCTGATCCTGGCGATCATCGTTCTTGCCGTCGTCGTCATCGCGCTGATCGTGTTCTTCGAGCGCGCCCAGCGGCGCTTGCTGATCCAGTATCCAAAGCGCCAGGTCGGCAACCGCATGTTCCAGGGCGACACCTCGCACCTGCCGCTCAAGCTCAACACCGCCGGCGTCATTCCGCCGATCTTCGCCTCTTCGCTGCTGTTGCTGCCGGCGACGGTCGCCGGCTTCTCGCAGACGACCAACATGCCAGCCTGGGCCAGCACCGTCCTGGCGGCACTCGGCCATGGGCAGCCGCTCTACATGGCGTTCTATGCGGCGATGATCGTGTTTTTCGCCTTCTTCTATACGGCGATCGTCTTCAACCCGAAGGACACCGCCGACCAGCTCAAGAAGCATTCGGGTTTCATTCCGGGCTACCGTCCGGGCGAGCGCACCGCCGATTACATCGACTATGTCCTTACCCGCATAACTGTCGTCGGCGCCATTTATCTGGTGCTGGTGTGTCTGCTGCCCGAGTTCCTGATTTCAGCGACTGGCGTACCATTCTACCTCGGTGGCACATCGCTTCTGATCGTGGTCAGTGTAACGCTCGACACGGTGGCGCAGATTCAGGGTCACCTGATCGCGCACCAGTATGAGGGCCTGATCAAGAAGTCGAAGCTGCGCGGGGGGAAGAAGGCCAGATGAGGTTGATATTGCTTGGGCCGCCAGGGGCGGGCAAGGGGACACAAGCACAAAGACTGGTAGAAAAATACGGCATTCCCCAACTCTCGACGGGCGATATGCTGCGCGCTGCTGTCCAGGCCGGCACTGAAGTCGGCAAACGGGCCAAGGCGGTGATGGACGCTGGCGAACTGGTTTCCGACGCCATCGTCAACGCCATCGTCGCTGAGCGCATCGATCAGGCCGATTGTGCCGGGGGATTCATCCTTGACGGATATCCGCGAACCCTGGTGCAGGCGGACGCGGTTGAATCGATGCTCTCGGCTCGCGGCCTCACTCTCGACGCCGTCATCGAGCTTGTCGTCGACGACAAGGCGCTGGTTGGTCGAATCGGCAAGCGCGCCGAAGAGGCCAAGGCAGCGGGTCTGCCGGTGCGCAAGGACGACAATCCGGCGGTGTTCGAAGAGCGCCTGAAGGAGTACTACAAAAAAACGTCGCCGCTGATCGGCTACTACTATGCCAAGGGCAAGCTCAGAGGTGTCGACGGCATGGCCGATATCGATGCGGTGACGCGGCAGATCGAAGCGGTGCTCACGGCTGCGACCCCAGCGGCGGCCCAACGGTCTGCGAACGGAAAATAAACGATTGCGCTTGACTGGAGCGGTTCGCTGGGGTATGGCGGCCCGTCTTCCTATCAGGCATGAGGCTTGCTTGCCCGCAAGGGCAAGGCAGCCGCTTTGAACTGGAAACTCCCGCATGGGCCGGCCTCCACCGGACGCGGGGCAATTTTGATAGCGCCGGCTTGTCCGGCCCACATGGAGAAGAGAAGAACATGGCTCGTATAGCCGGCGTCAACATTCCGACCAACAAGCGCGTCGTCATTGCGCTTCAGTACATTCACGGCATTGGCAAGAGCTTCGCCCAGGAGATCGTCGACAAGGTCGGCATCCCGGCCGAGCGCCGCGTCAACCAGCTGACCGACGCGGAAGTGCTGCAGATCCGCGAGACGATCGACCGTGACTACCAGGTCGAGGGCGATCTGCGCCGCGAAGTGTCGATGAACATCAAGCGGCTCATGGACCTCGGCTGCTACCGCGGCCTGCGTCATCGCCGCTCGCTGCCGGTTCGCGGCCAGCGCACGCATACCAATGCGCGCACCCGCAAGGGTCCGGCCAAGTCGATCGCCGGCAAAAAGAAGTAATTTAGGGGAATAAGGGAGTAGGGGAGTAAGGCCAGTAGGGAACAGCCGCCAATTGGATTGCGCGTTTCCCTACTCCCTTACTGCCCTATTTCCCTACTCCCTTACGAAGGTGGAGCCGCTGGCATTACGGCGGTGTAGAGATCAACTGAAAGGACCCATCATGGCCAAGGAAGCCACACGTGTTCGCCGTCGCGAACGCAAGAATATCTCGTCGGGCGTTGCCCACGTCAACTCGACCTTCAACAACACGATGATCACCATCACCGACGCGCAGGGCAATTCGATTGCCTGGTCGTCGGCGGGAGCCCAGGGCTTCAAGGGATCTCGCAAGTCGACCCCGTTCGCTGCCCAGATGGCTGCCGAGGACGTTGCCAAGAAGGCCCAGGAACACGGCATGCGCATGCTTGAGGTCGAGGTCTGCGGACCCGGCTCCGGTCGTGAATCGGCGCTGCGCGCATTGCAGGCAGCCGGCTTCACCATCACCTCGATCCGTGATGTGACGCCGATCCCGCACAATGGGTGCCGCCCGCGCAAGAAGCGCCGCGTCTAAAGATTGTCGCCCAAGCAGTGCCTCGGGCCTGAACCGAGATCGCAGCGGTTTGGGGCAACGACAGGCATAAGAACAGAGACCTGAAGCGCTACGCGCTTTAGGGAAGAAAATTACCGAACGCCGCGCGAACGCCAGGAGCGTTCCTCCACGGCATTCCAGGTCGCCCGCCACGATTGGATGGTGGCGGGTCAACGGAAGGAAAGCATCATGATCCAGAAAAATTGGCAGGAACTGATCAAGCCGAACAAGATCGAGTTCTCTTCGAAGAAGAAGACGCTGACCACGCTGGTCGCCGAGCCGCTCGAGCGCGGCTTTGGTTTGACCCTCGGCAACGCGCTGCGTCGCGTGCTTCTGTCTTCGCTGCGTGGCGCGGCTGTGACCGCCGTGCAGATCGACGGCGTTCTGCATGAATTCTCGTCCATCGCCGGCGTGCGCGAGGACGTGACCGACATCGTCTTGAACATCAAGGAAATCGCCATCCGCATGGAAGGTGACGGCCCCAAGCGCATGGTCGTGCGCAAGCAGGGACCGGGCGCTGTTCTGGCCGGCGACATCCAGACGGTCGGCGACGTCGAGATCCTCAATCCCGACCACGTCATCTGCACGCTGGACGAGGGCGCAGAAATCCGCATGGAGTTCACCGTCGATACCGGCAAGGGCTACGTTCCGGCCGACCGCAATCGCGCCGAAGACGCGCCGATCGGCCTCATCCCGGTCGACAGCCTCTACTCGCCGGTCAAGAAGGTCTCCTACAAGGTCGAGAACACCCGCGAGGGCCAGGTTCTCGACTACGACAAGCTGACCATGACGATCGACACCGACGGTTCGATCTCGGGCGAGGACGCGGTGGCTTTCGCCGCCCGCATCCTGCAGGACCAGCTTGGCCTGTTCGTCAATTTCGACGAGCCGCAGAAGGAAGTCGCCGCCGAGCAGGTGACAGAGCTTGCCTTCAACCCGGCGCTGCTCAAGAAGGTCGACGAGCTCGAGCTTTCGGTGCGTTCGGCCAACTGCCTGAAGAACGACAACATCGTCTATATCGGCGACCTGATCCAGAAGACCGAAGCCGAGATGCTGCGCACCCCGAACTTCGGCCGCAAGTCGCTGAACGAGATCAAGGAAGTCCTGGCGGCGATGGGCCTGCACCTCGGCATGGAAGTGCCGGATTGGCCGCCGGAAAACATCGAAGACCTCGCCAAGCGCTACGAAGATCAATACTGACCGGTGAATTGAGAATGGTGAAATGGTGAATGGTCGTCGGTCGGCGACTTCGGAGAGGTAGAGCCCTTCCATTCACCATTCACTATTGACTATTCACAAAACGAAACAGCCGGGCCAACCGCCCACAACACCAGGAGAAGAGCCATGCGCCACGGATTTAAAGGCCGCCGGTTCGCCCGCAGCATAAGCCACCGCAAGTCGATGTTTGCCAATCTTGCCGTGTCGCTCATCGAGCATGAGCAGATCCTCACCACCTTGCCGAAGGCGAAGGATTTGCGTCCGATCGTCGAGAAGCTGGTGACGCTCGGCAAGCGCGGCGACCTGCACGCCCGCCGCCAGGTGATTGCCCAGATCGGCAATGAAGGCGTCGTCAAGCGCCTGTTCGACACGATCGCGCCGCGCTACGCCACCCGCAACGGCGGCTATCTGCGCATCATGAAGGCGGGCTTCCGCCACGGCGACAATGCCGCCATGGCGGTCATCGAGTTCGTCGATCGCGACACCTCGGCCAAGGGCGCCGGCGACCGTGCCCGCATCGAGGCAGAAGGCTCCGACGAGGAAGCCGCAGCCGCATAAGCTTCGGTTTTCCCTCAACGAGTTCAAAAGGGCCTGCGGGCCCTTTTGTGCGTTCTGGAAGCGGTAGGGAGCATTGCGGGGACTGTCTTGACTTAAGCCCATGTCTTTTCCTCGAGAATAATTCGATTACATCGACTTAGCCTTTCATTTTGCACAATCGTCGGGACAATGGCGCCCGACCCCGGAGGATTCGGAATGCGCGTAAAACGGATGTCCCTTGTTCTACTCTGCGCCTTGACGGCGGCGGCAGTCGTGCCGGCCGCCAGGCAGGCGCTGGCTCAGGACACCAAGGCCGATCCCGGTCTGTCCGACGTGCTGACCGACATGTTGCGCGGCGCCGAAGGCGAAAATGCCACCTCCGGTCCAGACAAGCGCGTGCCGTTCGGCCGCGAGGAGATGCAGCTGTCGTTTGCGCCGCTGGTCAAGCAGACGGCGCCGGCCGTGGTCAATGTCTATGCCTCGCAAACGGCCAGGCTGAGGTCGCCCTTCGACGGCGATCCGTTCTTCGAAGAGTTTTTTGGCCGTTCGCAGCCGCGTGCGCAGTCCTCGCTCGGCTCCGGCGTGCTGGTCGACCCGACAGGCATAGTGGTCACCAATTTCCACCTCATCAAGGACGCCGATCAGGTCAAGGTCGCCACCGCGGACGGGCGTGAATTCGACAGCAAGGTGCTGCTCAAGGACGAGACGCTTGACCTCGCCGTGCTCAAGATCTCCGCCGACAAGCCATTTCCGGTCGTCGCCATCGGCGATTCCGACGCGCTCGAGGTCGGCGACCTGTTGTTGGCCATCGGCAACCCCTTCGGTGTCGGCCAGACCACCACCAGCGGCATCGTTTCGGCGCTTGCCCGCAGCCACATCGGCGTTTCCGATTCCAGTTTCTTCATCCAGACCGACGCCGCGATCAATCCCGGCAATTCCGGCGGTGCGCTGATCAACATGGGTGGCCAACTGGTCGGCATCAACACGGCGATCTACAGCCGCAGCGGTGGCTCGATCGGCATCGGCTTTGCTATTCCCTCCAATATGGTTCGCGCGTTTGCCGATGCGGCCAAGGCCGGGCGCGACTTCTTCGAGAGGCCGTATATCGGCGCCGAATTCGAGCGCGTGACGCCGCAAATCGCCGAATCGCTCGGTCTCGAGACGCCGACCGGGGCACTGGTTTCGTCCATCGACGAAGCTGGGCCGGCGGCCAAGGCGGGGCTCAAGGCCGGTGACGTCGTGCTGTCGCTCAATGGTACGCCGGTCGAGAGCATCGAGGCGCTGGATTACCGGATGGCCACGCTGTCGATCGGCACCAATGCCAGCTTCGCCGTTCTGAGCAAAGGCCAGCAAGCGGCGATGGACATCGCGCTGGAGCGTGCGCCGGAAGGTGCGAAACTCGCGGAAGTGACGCTGCGCGGTCGCAGCCCGTTCTCCGGTGCCAAGGTTGCGGAACTGTCGCCGCGGCTCGCCCAGCGGCTCGGCATTCGCACGGACGTCAAGGGTGTTACGGTGATCGACATCAATCGCGGTTCGCCCGCAGCCGGTTTCGGCTTCCAGCCGGGCGACATCGTTCGCGAGGTCAACGGCTTGACCATCGATACCGCGGCGACCCTGGAGCAGGCAGCCATGCAGGAGACGCGCTGGTGGCGCTTTACCGTCGAGCGCGGCGGGCAGATACTGCGCCAGGTGTTGCGTTACTGAGCCCGAGCGTCGATCCTTCGGACGAGATCGCGCTCCAACGAAAAGACGTGCATGGCCGATCTGTTCAGTGTCGATGAACCGGAAAAGGCGCCGCCCGGCAGGCCGCTGGCCGACCGGCTGCGCCCGCAGAACCTCAGCGAGGTCGTCGGCCAGGAGCATCTGACCGGACCCGACGGCGCGCTGACGCGGCTGATCGGCTCCGGCTCGCTCGGCTCGATGATCTTCTGGGGGCCGCCCGGGACGGGCAAGACCACGGTCGCGCGGCTGCTTGCCGGCGAAACCAGCCTTGCGTTCCAACAGATATCGGCGGTGTTTTCCGGAGTCGCCGACCTGAAGAGAGTGTTCGAGGCGGCGAAGCTGCGCCGCACCAACGGCCGTCAGACGCTGCTCTTCGTCGACGAGATCCATCGCTTCAACCGCGCCCAGCAGGACAGTTTTCTGCCTGTGATGGAAGACGGCACCGTCGTGTTGGTTGGCGCCACCACCGAAAACCCGTCCTTCGAGCTGAATGCCGCGCTACTGTCCCGCGCGCGCGTGCTGGTCTTTCATTCGCTCGGTGAGGACAGCATCGCAAAACTGCTGGCCCGTGCCGAGGAGACCGAGGGCAGGGCGCTGCCGCTCGACGACGAGGCGAGGGCGATGCTCGTCCGCATGAGCGATGGCGATGGCCGTGCTGCCCTGACGCTGGCCGAAGAGGTCTGGCGCGCCGCCAAGTCAGGCGAGGTGTTCGGCGGCGAGGGCCTGCAGCGCATCGTCCAGCGCCGCGCGCCGATCTACGACAAGGGCCAGGACGGCCATTACAATCTGATCTCGGCGCTGCACAAATCGGTGCGCGGCTCCGACCCCGACGCCGCCCTCTATTATCTCGCCCGCATGTTCGATGCCGGCGAGGATCCGCTCTATCTCGGCCGCCGCCTGGTGCGCATGGCGATGGAGGATATCGGGCTGGCAGACCCGCAGGCGCTGGTCGTCGCCAATGCCGCCAAGGACGCCTACGACTATCTGGGCTCGCCAGAGGGCGAGCTCGCCTTCGCCGAGGCCACGGTCTATCTCGCCAGCGCGCCCAAATCCAACGCCGTCTACACCGCCTTCAAGGCCGCCACACAGGCGGCTAAGGAGTTCGGCTCATTGCTGCCGCCCAAACACATCCTCAACGCGCCGACCAAGCTGATGAAGGAAGAAGATTACGGCGCCGGCTACCGTTACGACCATGACGAGCCGGACGCTTTTTCCGGACAGGATTATTTTCCGGAAAAGATGGGCCGCCGTAAATTCTATGATCCGCCCGAGCGCGGTTTCGAACGCGATATCAGGAAACGGCTGGACTATTGGGCGAAGCTGCGCAGCGAGCGGCAAAAGTAGGCTCGCGCTACCTTCCCGCTCAGGGGCAGGGATTGACCGAGCCACCCTGTAAGGGCAGTAAACGGCGATGATCAATCTCCTCCTCGTTGCTGCGGGCGGCGCTATTGGTGCCGGGCTCCGCCACGTCGTCAATTTCGTTGCGCTGCGTCTTGTCGGCCCGAGTTTTCCCTGGGGCACGATGGCGATCAACATTGTCGGCTCCTTTGCCATGGGCCTGTTCATCACGACCCTGGCGCGGCGCTACGGCGGATCGAACGAGCTTCGGCTGTTCGTCGCCACCGGCATCCTCGGCGGCTTCACCACTTTCTCCGCCTTTTCGCTCGATTTCGCGACGCTGTGGGAGCGCGGCGCGACGCTGCCGGCGTTCGGATACGCCCTTGCCAGCCTCATTGGCGCGATCATTGCCCTGTTTCTGGGTCTTTGGCTCGCAAGAAGCCTGCCTTAATGCTATTGCCCCCGCTTGCAGCGCCGCGTGCCCCTCAGGGCGCGCCAAGGACGCTGTAGCTTTTTGATTTGCGCATGACCCTTTCCGAAGATCGATTTCAGGTCATGCGCTGGAAACGGGTAAAAACGAGACAATGGCAGGCGTAGAACAGATCACGGTGAAGGCCGGCGAGGCGGGCATGCGGCTCGACCGCTGGTTCAAGACCCATTTTCCGGGCCTTGGCTTCGGCCATCTGCAAAAACTGCTGCGCTCCGGCCAGATCCGTGTCGATGGCGGCAGGGTTAAGGCCGATACCCGCGTCGAGCCGGGCCAGACGGTTCGCATCCCACCGCTCGAAGTGGACAAGAAGGGCGAGAGCCCGCTCACCGGTCACTCGATTCGCAACCAGGGCGACGCCGACGTTTTGGCCAAGATGCTGATCCATGAAGATCCAAAAGTGTTTGTCTTCAACAAGCCGGCCGGCCTCGCCGTCCAGGGTGGCTCAGGTGTCACCCGCAATGTCGACGACATGCTGGAAGCCTGGCGCAGCCAGAAGGGCGAGAAACCGCGTCTGGTGCACCGGCTCGACCGCGACACGTCAGGCGTGCTGGTCGTCGCCCGCACCAGGCTCGCCGCCATGAAGCTTGCCGAGGCGTTCCGGGCGCGTGAGACCAAGAAGACCTATTGGGCGCTGGTCAAGGGCGTGCCGCCGAAGCGCGAGGACAAGATCTCGACTTGGCTGATCAAGGAACCGACGCCCGACGGCGACCGCGTGCGCGTCGCCAAGCATGGCGAAAAGGGCGCCGACCACGCAGTGTCTTATTACCGGATCGTCGAGCAGGCGGCGCAGACCCTGTCCTGGCTGGAGATGGAACCCTATACCGGCCGCACCCACCAGCTTCGCGTCCATGCCGCTCACATCGGCTGCCCGATCATCGGCGATCCCAAATATTTCGAGGCCGATACCAATTGGGATTTTCCCGGCGGCATGCAGAACCGCTTGCATCTGCACGCGCGCCGCATCGTCATCCCGCATCCCGACAAGGGTTTCATCGACGTCACCGCACCGATGCCGCCGCATATGCGCCAGAGCTGGAACCTGATCGGCTTCGACGACGCCAGCGCGGAGGACTAGTTCCAGTGGGCATGGCCACAGATACGCTCGACCGTCGCGACAGGGTCGACATGGCCGCCGCCGCCATCATGGTCGGGCTGACCTTTTCCTGGGGGCTGAACTACGTCGCCGCCAAGATCTCCTATGCCGGCTACGATCCCGTTTTCCTGTCGATCGCACGGTCGGTCATCGGCGGGCTGTGCGTTCTCGTCTGGTGCCGCTGGCGCGGCATTGCGCTTTTTACCCGCGACGGAACCCTTGTCGCCGGCATTCTGGCAGGCGCGCTTTTTGGTCTCGAGTTCCTGTTTCTCTATGTCGGGCTCGAACAGACGACCGTCGCGCGCAACACCTTGCTGGTCAACACCATGCCGTTCTGGGTGCTGGTCGGCGGGCATTTCCTGCTCAACGAACGCATCACCGCGCGCCGGCTCGTCGGCCTTCTGCTCGCTTTCGCCGGATTGGTCGCGGTGTTCTCCGACCAGTTGAGCGCCGATAACGGTGCGACCCTGATTGGTGATCTGCTCAGTCTCGGCGCCGGCATTCTGTGGGCTTTGACCTACATCGTCATCAAGCGCACGAAACTGGCGGAAACGAGCGCCGAGAAGTTGCTGCTCTACCAACTGGCCGGCGCTGCGATGGTCGGCGCCTTGGTGCTGCCTTTCGCCGGGCCGCCCGTCCGCGACTTCGCCGCTTTGCCGACCTTGGCCTTGCTTTTCCAGGCGGTCTACATCGTCGCCTTCACCTATGTGCTCTGGTTCTGGTTGCTGCGGCGCTATCCGGCATCGGGCCTGTCGAGCTTCACCTTTCTTTCGCCGGTGTTCGGCGTTCTGTGCGGCGCCATCTTCTTGAACGAGCCGCTGACCATCCGTATTTTCCTGGCACTCGGCCTCATCGCAGCCGGTCTGATCATTGTGAATCGGCCGGCCCGAAAACAGATCCCCGGATGAAAGGCTCCGGCATGCGCGATATTCTCAACGACCTCGAAGCGGGAAAGCAGCTTTCCGATCCGGATCCGGTACGCCGTGCCCAGATCCAGATGAAGACGCATCTGCCGAAACGCTTCTACAAAACCGTCTCGGTCGCACCGGCCGAAGCTGGTTTTGCGGTTCATCTCGATGGCAAGCCGGTCCGTACGCCGGGCAAAGCGCTTCTGATCCTGCCGACCGAAAAAGCCGCCGCTCTGGTCGCCGGCGAGTTCGCTGCGCAAGGCGAGACGATCGACCCGATGACGATGCCGGTCATGCGTCTGGTCAACACGGCTATCGACGGCGTCGCCAGCGACCCGCAGGCGGTTTTGGAAGACATCCTGCGCTTTGCCTCGTCCGACCTGCTCTGCTATCGCGCCGAAGCCCCCCAAGGGCTCGTCGATCGGCAGAACGAATATTGGGACCCCGTCATCGATTGGGCGCGGAGCGCGCTCGGCGCCCGGTTTCAACTCGCCGAAGGGGTGATCCATGTCGAGCAGCCGCGCGAGAGCATCGCGGTGCTCGGCGTTCATCTTGCCCAGCGTGCCGACGCGCTCCGGCTTGCCGCCATCCACGTCATGACGTCGCTGACGGGATCGGCACTGCTGGCGCTGGCCGTCGATTTCGGCGAGATCGACGGCGAGGCAGCATGGGCCGCCGGCCATGTCGACGAGGACTGGCAGGCCGAGCACTGGGGCCATGACGCGGAAGCCGTCGCCCGCCGTGCCCACCGCAAGCGCGACATGATGGCCGCCGTCGGTCTCCTCGAGGCGCTCAAGGGCTGACGGCAATCGCCCCCCTCAATTCGTTTCGTCTTGCTCATCAGAGCGACGTGCGTCCAGTTGGGCGCACTATGCATCGTGCTTTCCGAACATCGATTCCGATGTTCGGGCCGATCCATTGGACCAAAGTCATAATCCCAAAGACGGGCTGCCTCTGGGCGGCGCTTTCTGTCACTTCTCGCGGCGATAGCTGCCCGAGTTCGTGTCCAGAGGCGACACCGCGCAGCATCAAGCACAGCGAGATGTCACGGGAGGACGAATTCATGGCAATGGCAGCGACCGCCGGCAGAGCAAGCCGCGGAATGACGCGGGAAGAGAAGAAAGTCATCTTCGCTTCCTCGCTCGGCACCGTTTTCGAATGGTACGATTTCTATCTCTACGGCGCATTGGCGGCAGCGATCGGCTCGACATTCTTCAACTCGTATCCGGAAGCGACGCGCAACATCTTTACGCTGCTGGTTTTCGCCGCTGGCTTCCTCGTGCGCCCGTTCGGCGCGCTGGTGTTTGGCCGCATCGGTGATCTCGTAGGTCGCAAATACACCTTTCTCGTCACCATCATGATCATGGGCCTGTCGACCTTCCTGGTCGGCCTGCTGCCTGGTTCGGCAAGCTGGGGCATTGCAGCGCCTATTATCCTGATTGCGCTGCGAATGCTGCAGGGCCTGGCGCTCGGTGGTGAATATGGCGGTGCGGCGACCTATGTGGCCGAGCATGCGCCCGACGACCGTCGCGGCTTCTACACATCGTGGATCCAGACGACGGCGACGCTCGGCTTGTTCCTGTCGCTGGTCGTCATCCTTATCGTGCAAAATTCGCTGAGCAAGGAGGATTTCGAGGCCTGGGGCTGGCGTGTTCCATTCCTGCTCTCAGCCATTCTGCTCGGCATATCGGTCTGGATTCGCCTGTCGCTTGCCGAATCGCCGACCTTCCAGCGGATGAAGGACGAGGGTAAGGGCTCCAAGGCGCCGCTGACGGAAGCCTTCGGACAGTGGAAAAATGCCAAGATCGCCATTTTGGCGCTTTTCGGCCTTACTGCCGGCCAGGCCGTGGTTTGGTACAACGGCCAATTCTACGCGCTGTTTTTCCTGCAGAACGTGCTCAAGGTCGACGGCCAGTCGGTCAACATCATGATCGCCATCGCGCTGGCGCTCGGCACGATCTTCTTTGTCGTGTTCGGCTGGCTCTCCGACAAGATCGGCCGCAAGCCGATCATCATGGCGGGCCTGGCGCTGGCGATCGTCACCACCTTCCCGCTGTTCAAGGCGCTGACCTGGGCAGCCAATCCGGCGCTCGCCACCGCACAGCAAAACACCCGTGCCACGATTACCGCCGCGCCTGGCGACTGCAAGTTCCAGTTCAATCCGACCGGAACGCGCAAGCCTTTGACGTCGTGCGATATTGCGACGGACTTCCTTGCCAAGAGCTCGGTGCCCTATGACATTGTCACGACAGCGGCACCGGGGACCGCGGCCAGTGTCAAGATCGGCACCGCAACGGTGACGTCCTACGATGCCGTGGCAGCCGCAGACAAGGCCACTTCAAGCGACGCCGCGTTCAAGAAGGCAATCAACATTGCATTGCGGGACGGCGGCTATCCGCTGAAGCGTGGTGCGGCCAAGGTCGCCGACCAGAAGCTCGACGCCTTCGTAGCGGCCAATCCGGAACTGAAGCTCGACGCCGCCGCAATCCGCGCCGGCGACAAGACGACGGTTGCGGCCGACCGGGCGGTCAAGGACAAGCTGCTGACGGCCGATGAGGCCGCGACGGTGCCCGAGATCACCGTCTACAACGTCCCGGCGGCAGGCGCCTTTGCGATGTTTGCCGACCCTGAACAGGTCAACTGGGCAAAGGTCATCGTCGTCCTGTTCATCCTGGTCGTTTACGTGACCATGGTCTACGGACCGATCGCCGCGATCCTGGTAGAAATGTTCCCGACCCGCATCCGCTATACCGGCATGTCGTTGCCCTATCACATCGGCAATGGCTGGTTCGGCGGCCTGCTGCCGGCGACGGTGTTCGCGCTCAGCGCCTACAGCGGCGATATCTATTACGGCCTCTGGTATCCGGTGGTGATCGCGGCGATGTCGCTGATCATCGGTACGATCTTTGTTAGGGATACGCTGGGAACGGACTTGCACGCCAAGACCTGATCCTCGCCTGACAGCAAAAATGAAAAGCCCGGCGCGAGCGATCGCGCCGGGCTTTGCTTTGCAATTCGTCAAAAGCGATGCGGAGGAATGGTTTAGCTGTTCCGGTCCTGTTTTTCTTCCTCGATGGCCGCTTCGTGATACCAGCCACTTCCGAAATCCGTACGGTTGCGCAATGAAGCAAGTTCTGCCGCGAACTTAGCCTTTCCGCTTAAATTTGAGGCAGAAGCGCGCGCTGCCACCGGAAACATCAGGATTTTGGCCGACTGACGGGTAGGAGTGATTTCCATTGTCGGTCTCCCTTCTTGTGCAGAGCCTTGCCGATTCAATCTTTCCCGAAGATAGGTTCTGCAATCCAGTTAGGCAATATGATTATAAAAAGATCAGTATCTGCCTGTTATTTATGCAGAAAATGCTTGTGATTGATCCGGACGCATTGCGATTACGCGGCAGCGGATTTGTCGGGATGCGGCGTCAGTTTTGTCGCATCCTTGGCCGGCGAGAATGGCACACGAATTGCTTTTTAATAATCTGGCAGGTCGGCTGCAGGGTGGCTGGCATGCCGGCGCCGTCCAAGGTTCGGTGATCAAAGCAACGAGAGGCTAGAATGACGAAATACAAGCTCGAGTACATTTGGCTCGATGGATACACCCCGGTTCCCAACCTTCGTGGAAAGACGCAGATCAAGGAATATGCCGAATTCCCGACGCTCGACCAGCTTCCGTTGTGGGGCTTCGACGGTTCCTCGACCATGCAGGCCGAAGGCCACTCGTCCGACTGCGTGCTGAAGCCGGTCGCCATCTATCCGGATCCCGCGCGCAGCAATGGCGTGCTCGTCATGTGCGAAGTCATGATGCCGGACGGCGTGACGCCGCATGCATCCAACAAGCGCGCCACCATCCTCGACGACGAGGGCGCCTGGTTCGGCTTCGAGCAGGAGTATTTCTTCTACAAGGATGGCCGCCCGCTCGGCTTCCCCGAGAGCGGCTACCCCGCGCCGCAAGGCCCGTACTACACCGGCGTCGGCTACAGCAACGTCGGCAACGTCGCCAGGCAGATCGTCGAGGAGCATCTCGACCTTTGCCTTGCCGCCGGCATCAACCATGAAGGCATCAACGCCGAGGTGGCCAAGGGCCAGTGGGAATTCCAGATTTTTGGCAAGGGCTCCAAGAAGGCCGCCGATCAGATGTGGATGGCCCGCTACCTGATGCAGCGCCTCACCGAGAAATACGGCATCGATATCGAATACCACTGCAAGCCGCTCGGCGACACCGACTGGAATGGTTCCGGCATGCACGCCAACTTCTCGACCGCTTATATGCGCGAAGTCGGCGGCAAGGACTATTTCGAGGCGCTGATGGCAGCCTTCGACAAGAACCTGATGGATCACATCGCCGTCTACGGCCCGGACAACGACAAGCGTCTGACCGGCAAGCATGAGACCGCGCCATGGAACAGGTTTAGCTATGGCATCGCCGATCGCGGCGCCTCGATCCGCGTGCCGCATTCGTTCATCAACAACGGCTACAAGGGCTATCTCGAGGATCGCCGCCCGAACTCGCAGGGCGACCCCTACCAGATCGCTTCGCAGATCCTGAAGACGATCGCCTCCGTCCCGACCAGCGCCGAGGTTTCGGCCGCCGCTTGAGCGCTCGTCACGGCGCGGAACTGAGTGTCTGCGCCGTGACTGCTCTCCGTCGCGTCGGCCTTTTGTCAGTGAGTGTTCGCCATCCCCAACAAAAACCCCGCCGGACCGCTCCGGCGGGGTTTAGTTTGTCGCTTAGCTCGTCCGCTCAGACCGAATAATACATGTCATACTCGACCGGGTGCGGGGTCATTTCGAAGCGCATCACTTCGGCCATCTTGAGCTCGATGTAGCTGTCGATCTGGTCGTCGTCGAAGACGCCGCCGGCCTTCAGGAAGCCGCGGTCCTTGTCGAGGCTCTGCAGCGCTTCGCGCAGCGAACCACAGACGGTCGGGATCTTCTTCAGTTCCTTAGGCGGCAGGTCGTAGAGATCCTTGTCCATCGGCTGTCCCGGGTGGATCCTGTTCTTGATGCCGTCGAGCCCGGCCATCAGCATGGCGGCAAAGGCGAGGTAGGGGTTGGCGCCCGGATCGGGGAAGCGGACCTCGACGCGCTTGGACTTCGGTGACGAGCCGAATGGAATGCGGCAGGAGGCAGAGCGGTTGCGGGCCGAATAGGCGAGCAGCACCGGCGCTTCATAGCCCGGCACCAGGCGCTTGTAGGAGTTGGTTAGCGGGTTGGTGAAGGCGTTGATGGCCTTGGCATGCTTGATGATGCCTCCGATGTAGAACAGGCAGCTCTCCGAGAGGCCGGCATATTCATTGCCGGCGAAGGTCGGCTTGCCGCCCTTCCAGATCGACTGGTGGACGTGCATGCCCGAGCCGTTGTCGCCGAAGACCGGCTTCGGCATGAAGGTGGCCGTCTTGCCGTAGGCGTTGGCGACCTGGTGCACGACATACTTGTAGATCAGCATCTTGTCGGCGTTGCGGACCAGCGTGTCGAACTTGATGCCGAGCTCGTGCTGGGCAGCGGCCACTTCGTGGTGGTGCTTTTCGACACGCACGCCCATTTCGGCGAGCACGGTCAGCATTTCGGAGCGCATGTCCTGCGCCGAGTCGATCGGCGGCACCGGGAAATAGCCGCCTTTGATGCGCGGGCGGTGGCCCAGATTGCCGGTCTCGTAGTCAGTGTCGTCGTTGGACGGCAATTCGGTGGAGTCGAGCTTGAAGCCGGTGTTGTACGGATCGGCCTTGTACTTGACGTCGTCGAACACGAAGAACTCGGCTTCCGGGCCGACGAAGATCTGATCGCCGATGCCTTCCGCCTTCATATAGGCTTCAGCCTTCTTGGCGGTGCCGCGCGGGTCGCGGTTGTAGGATTCTCCGGAGATCGGATCGAGGATATCGCACAGGATGACCATGGTCGACTGCGCGAAGAACGGGTCCATATGCACCGTCTCGGTGTCGGGCATCAGCACCATGTCGGACTCGTTGATCGCCTTCCAGCCGGCGATGGAGGACCCGTCGAACATGACGCCGTCGGCAAACATGTCTTCCTCGACCTCAACGACATCCATCGTCACGTGCTGCAGCTTGCCCTTCGGATCTGTGAAGCGCAGGTCAACGAATTTCACGTCGTTGTCCTTGATCTGCTTCATGATGTCTTTGGCTGTCGTCATGTCATGTTTCCCTGTCTGATGACGTTTCGAGGAGATGATCTGAAATCAGAATCCTCAGACCGCGTCCATCCCTGTTTCGCCGGTGCGGATGCGCACGACTTCCTCGATGTTGGAGACGAAGATCTTGCCGTCGCCGATGCGGCCGGTCTGGGCCGCCTTGCGAATGGCTTCGATCGCGCCTTCGACCGCGTCGTCGCCGAGCACGACCTCGATCTTCACCTTGGGCAGAAAATCCACGACATATTCAGCGCCGCGATAGAGTTCGGTATGGCCCTTCTGCCGGCCAAAACCCTTGGCCTCCGTTACGGTGATGCCCTGCAGCCCGGCCTCCTGAAGCGCTTCCTTCACTTCGTCTAGCTTGAACGGCTTGATAATCGCTTCGATCTTTTTCATGTAAAAAGTGGCCTCCACTGTCAAAAAAGACGGGTTGTGAGCCCCGCTTGCGCCTCTTTCAAGCACGAACTGTGCCAATTTGAGGGGATTCGAAGCGGTATCACGCGATTTCGATGCCATGCCGCGTTGAGGGCTAAATTCGCGTCATTCGCTGCATTGGCTGCGTCATGGATACTGGGAACCTACACATTGTCGACGCTACCGTCCGCACAATAATTGGGCAGATAGAGCATTTCGCGGGCAATTGTGCTTCGAGGACGCCATTGTCCCTAACGATGTGCTTACAGATCGTGCCATTTCATCGCCGTTTGCTTCGAACCGAAAACTGGACAATGTTTGGCCACAGGGATCGGGGTTTGACCACAGGGATCGGGGTTTGACCACAAGGAACGGAGTTTGACCACAGGATCGGCTTGAGCCAATGCGGATCGGCATCCATGAGCAATGAAATTCTGTCTCCGGCCGAAATGGCTGAGGCCGACCGGCTGACGATTTCCGCCGGATCATTCGACGGCATTGTCCTGATGCGCAATGCAGGTGGCGCAGTCGCTGCGGTGGTGCTCGCCCATTTTCCGGCTGCCAGGCGCGTCCACGTGCTGTGCGGGCCTGGCAACAATGGCGGCGATGGCTATGTCGTCGCCCGCATTCTAAGGGACAGCGCCGTCGACGTGTTGCTGTGGGCATCCGGCTCGCCCAAAGCCGACAGCGACGCGGCGCTCGCCGCGTCGGAATGCCGGGTCAGTCCACGGCCGCTGTCGGAATTTGCTGCCGATAAAGGTTCGATCCTGGTCGATGCGCTTTATGGGGCGGGGCTGTCCAAGCCGCTGTCCGGTGATGCCGCCAGGGCGGTCGAGGTTGCGACAGAACTGAACCTGCCTGTCGTCGCGGTCGATCTGCCCTCAGGCGTGTCAGGCGACAGTGGCCAGATTCTCGGCCAGGCATTCCGCGCCCAATTCACGGTAACATTCGCGCGAAAAAAGCCCGGCCATCTGCTGTTGCCGGGGCGCGGGATGTGCGGCGAGCTGGTGCTTGCCGATATCGGCATTAGCGACGATATCGTTGCTCAGCTTGAACCGCTCACCTTCGAGAACATCCCGCCGATTTGGCTCGAAAATTTCCCGGTCCCAGCAGTCGACGCGCATAAATACAGGCGCGGCCATGTCGGCGTCTTTTCCGGCGGGCCATCGGCGACGGGTGCCGCACGGCTGTCGGCGCTTGCCGCGGCCAGAAGCGGGGCAGGGGCGGTGACCGTGCTGTCGCCGGCGAATGCCGTGCAGGTGAATGCCGCGCATCTGACTTCGATCATGCTGAAAAAGGCCGACAGCATCGCGGACGTGCAGGAATTCATCGAGGGCCGCCGGCCATCGGCATTTGTCCTCGGACCCGGATTTGGCGTTGGCGAGAAAACACGCGATTTTGCCCTTGGCGTACTGGCCACCGGGGGGCGGCAAGACGGCAAGGTCGACGGGCTGGTGCTCGATGCCGATGGCATCACTTCGTTTCGCGATACGCCCGACGTTCTGTTCGAAGCCGCCCGTCGTCTGAACGCGCCAGCGCTGGTGCTGACGCCGCATGAGGGCGAATTCGCCAGGCTGTTTGCGGACATCGCCGCAGACAAGACCCTGTCCAAGCTGGCCAAGGCGCGCACTGCCGCCGCGCGTGTCGGCGCCATCGTCGTCTACAAGGGCGCGGACACGGTGATCGCGGCGCCCGATGGCAGGGCGGCGATCAACGGCAACGGCGCGCCATGGCTGGCCACCGCCGGTTCGGGCGACGTGCTGTCGGGCATCATCGCCGGCCTCCTGGCACAAGGCATGCCGGCTTTCGAAGCCGCCTGCGCGGCGGTCTGGATTCATGCTGAGGCCGGCAGCCGTTTCGGACCTGGGCTGATCGCTGAAGACTTGCCGCTGGCGCTGGTGCCGGTGCTGCGCGAGCTTGCCGAAAATCGCAACGGGATAACCGCTGAATGAACCGTCGGCTCGCCCTGATCGCCGTGATTCTCGCCAATTTTTTCTTGGCCAGCCTGGCGCGCGCCGAAGGTCCGGTGATGATCGTCGACGATCCGGCCGTGCTGGCCGCTCTCGACGCCAGGGGTTTTGATTTCGCCGGCATTTTCGATGTCGACGGCAAGGGCGACCTGAAGACGCTCTACGACAGGGCGCCGGCCTATCATCGGATCATCGAAACGATTGCCGGCGATGTCGCCGCGCTGCGCGCCGAGATGAAGGCTGGCGGGCGGTCGCTCTACGAAGTCACCGACGGCAATGTCGGCCGCATCATCGACATGCGCTGGCTGAAGACCGACGCCGCGCGCTTTCGGCTGGTCGGTGTCGTCAACCGGCTCGATCGGCGTGATTTCGCCGAAATAGGAGGCGATGGGGGCTGCGGCGAGGTCCGTTTCATCTACCGCCTTGCCTACAGCTTCAAGAAAAACGGCAAGGTTCTGGCCTCGCGCTTGCCGTTCAATTTCAATGCCATCTATAGCGCCGCGCCGGACGCCGATGGCGGCTGCGTCGGCGTTGCCGGACGCTGGACGCCGCAGCTCGATGAGACCATCGATATCGGCTGGCTCATCGGCGGGCCGCTTGAAAGGGCCGGGCTGAGCTTCAAGCAGCTCGAGCTCAACGCCCAGATTGTGCGCTTTCCCTCCGGCCAGGAGACCGAATTTGGCGGCCAGGCTGCCTACCTCATGCGGATTTTTGGCGTCGGTGGAGAGACGGTCAGCGAAAAGCCGCTGGAAAACACGCCCGACTTGGCGCGGCTTGCCGACGACGCCGCGCTGAAAGCAAAACTTTCCGACTATATCAGCGCCAATGTCGCGGCGGTCGATCTCGGCGTCTACGAAATCCCGGATGAATTCCTGGCCAAGAAAGTCGTCTCGTGGTCGACTTTCGGCAGCGCAAGGCAGGCCAATCACCCGTTCACGCCGCTGTTCCAGCCCGCGGATTTTTCCGGGCTGGACTATTCCGCGCTGAAGCTGCTGCGCACGCCGGAAGCGCTGTTCGAGCGGCTCGACAATGGCGCCTGCCAGGGTTGTCATCAGGCTGGTTCGACCGCCGGTTTCCATTTCATCGGCCTCGACGACAAGACGACATCGCCGCTGAACCGCATCGAGGTCGGCATCTCGCCGCATCTTCATGCCGAGATGCCGCGGCGCGAAGCCTGGCTGCGTGCGACCGCCGACGGCAAGGAGCCGAACCGCCTCCGCCCGCTGTCCTTCGCGCCGCCGGCCGCATGGAAAGACGCCCGCGAGGTCGCTTACGCACCGGCCGGGAAGGCGATGCCGTGTTTGATGCCGGAGGATGCGGCCCGCTTCGGCGCGACCTGGCAATGCGGCGGCGGCACCGTCTGCACGGCGCTGGCGACGGCATCGGGGGTGCGGACGAAACTGGCGCAATGCCTGCTGCCCAAGGACAGCGAAAAGATGTTTTCCGGCCATCCATGCCTGACCGGCTCGATCGCCAGCAACGGCACGCAGCCTTTCAATGACCGCTACAGCATTACCGGCCAGTTCTCTGCCTTCGCCACCGACATGTCGCGCACCGCCTACACCTGCCGGCCGCCGAAGAT
Source organism: Mesorhizobium sp. WSM4846 (assembly GCF_055811415.1). Taxonomy (NCBI): domain Bacteria; kingdom Pseudomonadati; phylum Pseudomonadota; class Alphaproteobacteria; order Hyphomicrobiales; family Phyllobacteriaceae; genus Mesorhizobium; species Mesorhizobium sp. WSM4846. The sequence goes on along the minus strand of NZ_JBVVPZ010000022.1, from coordinate 68,775 downwards.
CGGTGTGCCGGCCGGCATCGCCTATCGCGGATGCAATGACAAGGACCGTGCCTTTGCCGGCTTCAAGCCGGGCAAGCCGATGCCGAACGAGATCTGCGGCCTGGTCGGCGGCAAGAAATTCGACATCTGCGTGGCGACCAATAATTTCGACCAGTGCTTGGGCGGCGCCGTTAACCGCGGCAACCGGCCGGCTTGCTCGGCCGACCATTTCTGCCGCGAAGATTACATGTGCCAATCGCTGCCGCCCGATACGCCCGGTATCGGCAAGGTGAAAGGTGTCGGTTTCTGCTCGCCAACCTATTTTATCTTCCAGATGCGCATCGACAATCATGCCACGCCGTGGTCTGGAGCCGTCCGCGCGACGATGGGCGCTGGGTTCGGCGCCGCGGAAGCGGAGTGAGCTTTTGCGGTGGTCGCTTTCGCGACATCAGCGCCTCACAACGGAATGTTGTCGTGCTTCTTCCAGGGGTTCTGCATATCCTTGTTGCGCAGCATGCGCAGCGCACGCGCAATGCGGCGGCGGGTCGAATGCGGCATGATCACCTCGTCAACATAGCCGCGCTCGGCGGCGACGAAGGGCGACAGGAAGCGATCCTCGTAAGCCTTTGTATGAGCTGCGATCTTCTCCGCATCGCCGATGTCCTTGCGATAGATGATCTCGACCGCGCCCCTGGCGCCCATCACTGCGATCTGCGCCGTCGGCCAGGCATAGTTCATGTCGCCGCGCAGATGCTTCGACGCCATCACGTCATAAGCGCCGCCATAGGCTTTTCGGGTGATCACGGTGATCTTCGGGACGGTCGCTTCGGCATAGGCGAACAAGAGCTTGGCGCCGTGCTTGATCAGGCCGCCATATTCCTGTGCGGTGCCGGGCAGGAAGCCTGGCACGTCGACGAAGGTGACGATCGGAATCGAGAAACAGTCGCAGAAGCGCACGAACCGCGCCGCCTTGCGACTGGCGTCCGAATCGAGCACGCCGGCCAGCACCATCGGCTGGTTGGCGACGAAGCCAACCGTGCGCCCTTCGACGCGCCCGAAACCGGTGACGATGTTTTTCGCAAAATCCTGCTGGATCTCGAAGAAATCACCCTCATCGGCAACTTTAAGGATCAACTCCTTGATGTCGTAGGGTTTATTGGCATTGTCGGGGATCAGTCGGTCGAGCGACAGATCGTCATCGATGACCGACTGATAACATTCGATCTCGGGGATTTCAGCCGTGTTGGAGGCAGGCAGCAGATCGACCAGTCGGCGCATCTGCAGCAGCGCCTCGACGTCATTGTCGTAAGCGCCATCGGCAATCGACGACTTCGTCGTGTGAACCAAGGCGCCGCCGAGGCTCTCGGCGGTTACCGTCTCGTTGGTGACGGTCTTCACCACGTCCGGGCCGGTGACGAACATATAAGAGGTTCCGCGCACCATGAAGATGAAGTCGGTCATTGCCGGCGAATAGACGTCGCCGCCGGCGCAGGGGCCCATAATCACTGAAATCTGCGGGATGACGCCGGAGGCGAGCACATTGCGCTGGAAGATCTCGGCATAGCCGCCAAGTGCTGCCACGCCTTCCTGGATGCGGGCCCCGCCGGCGTCGTAGAGGCCGATGATCGGCGCGCGGTTGCGCAGCGCCATCTCCTGCACCTTGACCACCTTTTCGGCGTGGGCTTCGGACAGCGAGCCGCCGAACACGGTAAAGTCCTTGGCGAAGACATAGACCGGCCGGCCGTTGACGGTACCCCAGCCGGTGACGACGCCGTCGCCGGCGATCTTGGTTTTTTCCATGCCGAAATCGGTCGAGCGATGCTCGACATACATGTCGAACTCCTCGAACGAGCCTTCGTCGAGAAAGACGTCGATGCGTTCGCGCGCGGTGAGTTTGCCCTTCTTGTGCTGAGCGTCGATACGGGCCTTGCCGCCGCCCATGCGCGCCATGGCGCGGCGGCGCTCGAGTTCCTTCAGCACGTCCTTCATCGCTCGGTCCCCAAAACGGAAAGCTGATTTGTGGTAATCATGGCGGCAAGGGAGCGCAAGCGCGGCTTTTCGGCCTGCTTTGTTTTCGCAACGCTGGCGTGCTTTCGCCGCCGATCTCGATACGCTGGCGGGCATAGCTGGCCGTCTGTTAGGTGCGGCTTACCAAGCGCCCCCCGCTACCTCAACATGGATCATCTGCGCGAGCACAAGAAGGAGAACCTGAGGGTACTGGCCGCCTGAGACGCGGCCCGCCATGTCCGCCGCTCCGCTAAACACGGGGGCTGCGCGGCGGACACGCAAACGTCACCGCTGAATGCCACGCCATTTTTTGCAGAACTTGACGCACACAACTAACTTCTTGGCAGGCATTCGCCGGATATGGCAAACTGAACTCATGAAAAACAGCATAGAAATATCCGAGGATTTGAACCGCCGGATCGACATATTGGCCTCGCGCTCAACCCTGACTCGCGATCAGATCATTGAGGACGCGTTGTCCCATGGCCGTTCTCTGGCGTGGCAGGAAAAGTGGGTCGCCGGTGTTCAGGCGGGGATCGAGGCCGCCGACCGTGGAGACTTCGCAAACGAAGAAGAGATTGCGGCGGTTCTCAACAAATATGGTCAGGCATAGCGGTCGGTGCGAATTGTCTGGACTCGACACTATCTGATCGAGCTTGCATCAATCGGCGACTACATCGGCCAGCGTAACCCGCGTGCTGCCGCCCGCCTCGTCAATGACATTCATTCAAAAACTGCTCGGCTGTTGTCTGCCAATCCGTTTATCGGACGTGTCGGCGAGATTAAAGGCACTCGTGAACTGGTGATTTCCGGCACTCCCTACGCGTGGCGTATCGGGTGAAAGACACTCAAATAGAAGTTCTGTTCGTCCAGCATGGGGCGAGGGAATGGCCGGGTTAAGTTTGAGCAGACGTTCACGGCTGCTCTTCTTGACTGGTTCGCTGCGCTGCAACATGACGGCCCTTGCATTTCGCGGCGAACTGGGCCATATGCGGCGGCATAGGCGCTTGGGCCGGACTATCCGGCCTTCTCGACGAATGAGACTGGTTGCGTCTGTTTTCCCTCTTTCCGACATATCGGCAAGGCGGCGAAAAAGCCCCGTGGCATGATGCCTGCGGGCACGACAGCGCAGCCGTGCGGACGATAACGTCCGCCCGCCTTGTCGTTTTCATGACAGTTTTTTCGACGGCAGGTTGCGCCCTGCCGCCATCGATGTTTGCGGCCAGGAGCCGCGTGAAAGAAGAATATTTTGACCAACGAAAACACTCTGACCGGCAAGAACACTCTGCCCGGTAAAGACACTGGGGAACTTTCGGGTTTCGCAGCACTTGGCATTACGGGCGCGCTGCTCAAGGCTACCCATGGCGCAGGCTTCACCGAGCCGAAGCCGATCCAGGCCCAGGCGATCCCGCCGCAGCTGGAAGGCCGTGACATTTTCGGCATCGCCCAGACCGGTTCGGGCAAGACCGCGGCGTTCGCGCTGCCGATCCTGTCGAAGATCATCGCGCTCGGCACCAAGCGCCGGCCGAAGACCGCTCGTGCGCTGATCCTGGCGCCGACGCGTGAGCTCGCCGTGCAGATCGAAGAGATGATCAAGCTGCTCGCCAAGGGCGCGCATGTCTCGACAGCACTCGTGCTTGGCGGCGTCTCGCGCTTCAGCCAGGTGAAGAAGATCGCTCCCGGCGTCGACATTTTGATTGCCACGCCCGGCCGGCTGACCGATCTGGTGCGCGAGGGCGACCTCGTGCTTGCCGACACCAAATGGCTGGTGCTCGACGAAGGCGACCGCATGCTCGACATGGGCTTCATCAACGACGTCAAGCGCATCGCCAGGGCGACCGCGCCGGACCGTCAGACGGTGCTGTTCTCGGCGACCATGCCGGCCGAAATCGCCGAGCTGGCGAAAGGCCTGCTGAAGAACCCGATCCGCGTCGAAGTAGCGCCGCACAGCACTGCGGCGGCCGAGATTGTGCAGGGCGTCGTCTTTGCCCGCACCAAGCAAAAGCGCCAGGTTCTGGCGACGATGCTCGCCGACCAGGCGATGAAGTCGGTCATCATCTTTTCGCGCACCAAGCATGGCGCCGACAGGGTGACCAAGGATCTCGATCGCGATGGCTTCAAGGCCGCCGTCATCCACGGCAACAAGTCGCAGAACGCCCGCCAGAAGGCGCTGAACGATTTCCGCGACGGTTCGGTGCGCATTCTTGTGGCAACCGATATCGCCGCGCGCGGCATCGACGTGCCCGGCATCAGCCACGTGGTGAATTTCGACCTGCCGGACGAGGCCGAGAGCTATGTCCACCGCATCGGCCGCACCGGTCGTAACGGCATGGACGGCATCGCCATCACGCTTTGCGACCCGTCCGAGAACAGCAAGCTGCGCCAGGTCGAGCGCATCATCCGCACCAAGCTGCCGATCGTTGCCGACCATCTCGGCAGTCCCGACCCGCAGCGCAATCCTGCCGAAAAGAACGAGCGCAGCTTCGAGCCGGCCAATGACCGCAACGGTCGTCGCGACGGCAGGCGGCCGGGCGGCCACAACAACGGCAACAAGCGCTTCGGCGACAAGCCGGCCTTCGCCGGCGAGCGCAAGGCGGAAGGGGCCAAGGCGTTCAAGGGCAACAACAAGCGTCGTTTCGGCGGCAAGCGGCCAGCAGCGCGGGCTGCGTAACCGGATAGTGCATCCGGCCCGCGCCGGTCGGCTCGGCCCGGCTGCTCACAATTGAAAAAGGCGATCGGAGCGATGCTTCGGTCGCCTTTTTCGCCTGAGACCTACTTCACCACCGCCTGTACCCACACGAGAATGCGCTGGGCGAGGAAAGCTGTGGTTGCTGGCGACAGCGCGTCTCCGGCAATGACATGATTGTCCCGATCGCCGGTATCGTCGACCGGCACCAGTTCGTGCGCCGCGCCCCAGCGCCCGGCGATGTCGCGGGTGCGGTCCGGCCGCACGATCTTGTCCGAATCGGAAAAGATGAACAGGGCAGGGATGGTCGCCTTCTCCACCGGCGCGCCATAGGCTAGCTCGGTCAGCGCCACCATCGGCAGCGTCGCCGCGATCGGATAGCGCCAGGTCCAGAATTTCTCGTGCAGCGCATTGCGCGGCGCGAAGCTGCGCTCCTTGCCGGCGACCAGCTCGGCGATCTCTCGGCCCCACGGCATGATCAGAAGTTCGGCGCCGGAAGCCTTGACGCCGAAATTCGGCGAGATGAACGCTATGGCCGCCACCCCGTCCGATGCGCCCGGCTGCGTCGCAGCCCAGGCTGCCAGCGAGCCGCCGGTCGAGGTGGCGATGACGATCACCTTGTCGCCGATCGCTCGGCCGATGGCGAGCGCTTCCTCATAGTCGTTGATCCAGGCGTTGACGCTGCCGTCCGCCATCGCGGCACCGCCCTGTCCGTGACCGGTGAGACGGGTGTAGTAAAGATTGGCGTCGAGCTGGTCGGCCACCTCGTCGGGAAGCGGACGAACCTCGCCCTTCGACGCCGAAAAGCCGTGGATATAGACGATCGACAGCGGCGTCCTGGCGTGAACCATCGGATTGACCCAGATGATTTCCTTTTCCAGCCCGTCGTGGATATCAGGTACGGCCGCCTCCTTGCGTGCCAGATAGGCTTGCGGGTCATCGCCGATCACGGAAGGATCGAAGCGGATCGTGGTGTCGGCTGGGACGCGCGGGCCGAAGACGTAGGCAAGGACGAGAATGACGGCGAGACCCAATACCGCAAGCACGATCCGTCGCCCCATCGCAGACTCCATGCAATTAATCTCAACCTATGGCCACGAAGGCAAACAGGCAACGACGTCCCGCCGGCGGCGGGAGCGCCAACTTGATGGCCGGTTTATTCGCTCGGCGGCTTGCGGTCGAACTTCAGCGGACGCGCCTTCCAGCGGGTCGCGGTGCTGATGACCCATCGCCAGAACGGTCTCGGCAGGATTCTGAGCAGCTTCAGGCCCCAGCACAAGCGCCACGGGAAGGTGACTTCGAAGCCGCCGGATTTGATGCCGCGCGCCATGCGGCGCGAGGCGCGATTGACGGGCATCAGCCCGGGCATCGGCAACAAATTCTTCTCGGTCAGCGGGGTGTCGACGAAGCCCGGGTTTATCACCTGGATGCGGACGTTCATCTTGTCGAAATCGTACTTCAGCGACTCGGCGAGGATATTGATCGCCGCCTTGGTGCCGCCATAGGCGGCCGTGGTCGGCCAGCCGAAATAGGCAGTGACCGAACCGACATATGGCCGCGCGCGCGGACGCGCATGCGCTCGATGACCGGCACCAGGCCATTGATGATGCCGAAATAATTGACATCGAAGGACTGGCGAAATCCACCGACAGTGAGGTCTTCGCCGACGGTCGCAATATAGCTCCCGGCATTGAACACGGCCAAGACGATCGGGCCGAGATCCTTCTCGATCGCCGCGACCGTCCTTGCCATGCGTTCTTCGTCGGTGACGTCGCAAGGATAGGCCGTGACGTGGCCCGGCATCTGCGCCGTCTCGACAACAAGCGTGTCGATCGGATCGTCGTCGAGCGCCGTCACCGCGACGACATGGCCTTGCGCCGCAAGGTCCTTGGCCAGTGAACGGCCGATGCCGCTGCTGCCGCCGGTAATCCAGGCGACGCCGTGCTTCGGGTCGGCCCGATAGAGTGTCATGCTATGCGCTGCGACTTTTTCTTAGCCTGTGCTCTAGCGGTGAAGAAATCGGATGAAAAGAGCGCTTTTCAATGGTGAGCGTCAATGATTGGCTCAACGCAACATCTGTTTTAGGAAATTGCAGCCCGGAAATGCCGCTGGACCAGGCAAATTCTTGCCTTGAAACCCAAGCTTCGGGTTTCTAGGGTTCGGCCGCAAGCATAAAGGAATCTCCATGCCCCGTTCTGTGATCGAAGCGATCGGCAATACGCCTCTGATCCGCCTCAACAAAGCCTCGGAAGAAACCGGCTGCGAGATCCTGGGCAAGGCCGAATTCATGAATCCGGGCCAGTCGGTCAAGGACCGTGCCGCGCTGTTCATCATCCGCGACGCCGAGCAGCGCGGACTTTTGAGGCCGGGCGGGGTGATTGTCGAGGGGACGGCCGGCAACACCGGCATCGGATTGACGCTGGTTGCCAAGGCGCTTGGCTACCGCACCGTAATCGTCATCCCGGAGACGCAAAGCCAGGAGAAGAAGGACACGATCAGATTGCTCGGCGCCGAGCTGATCGAGGTGCCTGCCGTTCCCTACAAGAACCCCAACAATTATGTGAAACTGTCGGGCCGTCTGGCCGAGCAGATGGCCCGGTCCGAGCCGAACGGCGCGATCTGGGCCAATCAGTTCGACAACGTCGCCAACCGTGATGGCCATACCCGCACCACGGCGGAAGAAATCTGGGCCCAGACCGGCGGCAAGGTCGACGGTTTCGTCTCGGCGGTCGGCTCCGGCGGAACGCTGGCCGGCGTCGCCTTCGGGCTCAAGGCCAGGAGCAAGGACGTCAAGATCGCACTCGCCGATCCGCTCGGTGCGGCGCTCTACAGTTTTTACACCAGCGGTGAGCTGAAATCCGAAGGCAGCTCGATCACCGAAGGCATCGGCCAGGGGCGGGTCACCGCCAATCTGGAAGGGTTCACGCCGGATTTCTCCTTCCAGATTCCGGACGAGGATGCACTGCCGATCGTCTTCGACCTGATCCAGGAGGAAGGCCTGTGCGTCGGCGGCTCGACCGGCATCAACATTGCCGGCGCGATCCGGCTGGCACGTGAGATGGGTCCCGGCCATACCATTGTGACTGTGCTTTGCGACTACGGCACGCGCTATCAGTCGAAATTGTTCAACCCGGAATTCCTGCGTCAAAAGCAGCTGCCGGTGCCGGGCTGGATGGAACAGCCGAGCACAATCTCGGTGCCGTTCGAAAAGGTTGCGTGATGGCTTACAGGACGGATGCCCTGTTTCGCGACGACCCCTATCTCAGGACGGCTGATGCCGTGGTTGTCGCCGTCAACGACCGTGGCGGCATCATTCTGGACCGGACGATCTTCTATGCCACGTCGGGCGGGCAGCCTGGCGATACGGGCACCCTCGAACGCGCCGACGGCAGCCTGATCGCTGTTGCCGCCACCATCACCGGTGAGACCAAGGATGACATCATCCATGTGCCGCCGCCTGAGCAGGCGGTGCCTGAGGTCGGCGAGCCGGTAAAGCTTGCCCTCAATTGGGAGAGGCGGCATCTGCTGATGCGCATGCACACAGCCTGCCACTTGCTTACCGTCGTCTGCCCGTTCCCGATCACCGGCGCCTCGGTTTCCGAGGACGACAGCCGTATCGATTTCGATATTCCGGATGCCGGCTTCACCAGGGAAGACGGGACGGCCCGGCTGATGGAATTGGTGCGGGCCGACCACCCGGTCTTTGTCAGGCTGATCACCGACGAGGAACTGGCGGCCAATCCGGGACTGGTGAAATCGAAGAATGTTCGGCCGCCGGTCGGCATGGGCAAGATCCGCTTGGTCTGCATTGGCGAGAACGCCTCGATCGACAGCCAGCCTTGCGGCGGCACTCATGTGAAGAGCACTGGAGAAGTCGGCGAGATACATATCGGCAAGATCGAGAAGAAGGGTCGCGAGAACCGGCGCTTCCGAATACGCTTTGGACCAATGCCGCCGGCCTGATAAACAGCCGGCCTGATAAACAGATTGTCGAAGGCGGGCAGGAGAAGAACAATGGCCGAAGACAGCCCTTTCACCGTCGATGCGGACTGGTTGCAGAAGCGCCTCGGCGAGCCTGGCCTGACCATCGTCGACGCGTCCTGGTATTTGCCGGCGCAGAAACGCGACGCGCGCGCCGAATATGACGCAGCGCACATTCCGGGCGCCCGTTTCCTGGATCACGATGCGATCTCGGATCCTGATTCCCTACTGCCGCACACACTGCCGTCGCCGCAGCATTTCGCCCAATATGTCGGCGCCATGGGCATTTCGGCCGACGACACCATCGTTGTCTATGACGGCCCGGGCTTCTTCTCGGCGCCGCGCGCCTGGTGGATGTTCCGTGTCATGGGGGTGTTCCAGGTCTACATATTGGACGGCGGCTTCGATCGCTGGAAAGCCGAGGGACGGCCGGTGACGGCGGAGCCGACGAAGATCGCGCCTTGCGTGTTCCATGCCGACTTCGATGCCGCTCGCGTCGCCAGCCTGGCCGACATGCGCCGGATCGTCGAGACCGGAGAAAGCCAGATCGCCGACGCGCGTTCGCCTGGCCGGTTTGCCGGTACCGAGCCGGAGCCTCGCGCCGGCGTCCGCTCGGGCCATATGCCCGGCGCGCGCAATGCGCCGTTTTCGGCGCTTGCCAAGGATGGCGAGCTGCTGTCGAAAGACCGGTTGCGCAAGGTGATCGAGGACGCCGGCATCGACCTGTCAAAGCCGGTCGTCACCTCTTGCGGCTCAGGCGTTACGGCGGCGGCGATCACGCTGGCGCTCGAGACGCTAGGCCACACTGACAACAGGCTCTACGACGGTTCATGGACCGAATGGGGTGGGCTTGTCGATACGCCCGTCGTGACGGGCAAGGACTGACTGTGATGGAAAACGGCGCGCTTGAAGACATCGAGGTCACGGTGACGTTTCTCGAAATGCATGCGCCGCCGGCCTATTCGCCGCCGCTGCCGTACAACCGCCAGATCGCATTGCTGAAAACCAAGGACATTCCGCTGCATTTCTACCGCTATTTGATGGATCGGGTGGGCCGCAAATGGCACTGGGTCAACGTGCTGAGGCTGAGCGACGAGGAGCTTTCTGCCGGGATCCACCGCGAGGACCGGGACATCAGGGTGCTGTATCTCGACGGCTCGCCGGCCGGCTTTTTCGACCTGAAGCCGCATCTGCCGGGAGAAGTGGAACTTGCCTATTTTGGCATGATGGAGCACGCCACCGGCCAGGGCATCGGCCGCTGGTTCCTGGGTGCGGCGATCGACGCCGCCTGGTCGCACGGACCAAGGCGGGTGACGGTGCAGACCTGCACGCTCGACCATCCAGCGGCATTGCCGCTCTATCAGAAGCTCGGCTTTGAACCAGTCGCGCAAAAGAAGGAGATGGTGCATCCAATGACCTTCGCCGAACGTGCGGCCAGCGTCATGCGGCCATGATTTTCTCCGCAGACTGAATTTCATTGATGCTTCAGCCTGGAGGTAAACTGTTGGAGCGTTCGCCACGCATCCAAGGGAACGCGTAGCGCTCGAAATGGCGATGGGAGGATCAATGACGATTCGGGTGGTGATGGCCGGTGCGACCGGCTGGGTCGGCAAGGCACTGGTTCCGGCGATCGGGGCGCAAGGCGACATGGCGCTGGCCGGTGCCGTTTCACGCAGCGGCGCTGGGCAGGATTCCGGCCTGCTGGTCGGCCTACCGGCAAACGGCATCATCGTTGCCGCCTCGCTGGCCGAGGCAATGGAGGTGCCGTCGGACGTGCTGGTCGACTACACCAAACCGCATGTGGTGAAGGACCATGCGCTGCTGGCCATCGAAAACGGACGGCACGTGGTGATCGGCACCTCGGGGCTGGGTTCGACCGATTTCGCCGAAATCGATGCTGCAGCCCGCGCCAATCGTGTCGGCGTCATTGCCGCCGGCAATTTTTCGATCACCGCCACGCTGATGAAGCGGTTTGCCCTGATGGCGGCGAAATACGTGCCGGATGTCGAGGTCATCGACTATGCCAGCGCCAGTAAACCCGACGCGCCGTCCGGCACGGCGCGCGAGCTTGCCGAAGCGCTGGCCGATGTCCGCAGGGCTTCGACCGCGCGGCCGGTCTCGGAAGTCTCCGGTGTGCCGGGAACGCGCGGTGCTGCGGTTGGCACGGGCGAGGGGGTGCAGGTGCACGCGCTTCGCCTGCCTTCCTACATCCTGTCCTGCGAAGCGCTGTTCGGCCTGCCCGACGAGCGGCTGACCATCCGCCACGACGCCGGCTCGTCCGCTGCCCCTTATGTGGCCGGCACGCTGCTCGCCATCCGGCGGGTACAGGAGATCAAAGGGCTGGTGCGCGGTCTCGACGCGCTGATGGACTGATCCAAATTGGCAGGAATCGGGTGGGAAACACTGGCGCAGCGACGTAATTTCCGGTCGACGACATCGGAGATTTCACCATGACCATTCAGTTCAAGGCCTTGCCCACGGAAGGTGTCAGAGCCTTGCAGCGCGGCGGGCCGGACGCCTATGGCCTGATACCAGAGCGGAGAACATCCGACGGCGACGGCGTGCCTTGCCGCCACTGCCTGAAGAACGTCGCCGCTGGAGAAGCCTACCTTGTCCTGGCTTATCGGCCATTCCCGCAATTGCAGCCATACGCCGAGACCGGTCCGATCTTCCTGCATGCCGAGCACTGCGAGCGCGCTGCCGAAGCCGAGGCGCTTCCCGAAATTCTCGAAGGCAGCGACTACATCGTGCGCGGTTACGGCAGCGACGATCGCATCGTCTACGGCAGCGGCGGCGTCATCCTAACGGCCGCTATTGCGGCACGGGCCGAGAGTTTGTTCGAGCGCGACGACATCGCCTATGTGCATGTTCGCTCGGCACGCAACAACTGCTATCAGTGCCGGATCGAGCGCGCGTGACCGGATCGGTCGCAGCTGTCGTACGCCTGTCGCAATGTCGCGTTATGGAATGATTGTCGATCGATTTGCCGACCGCGGATGAACCGGCGGGAGATCTCGATATCAGAGGAAGCGGGGCTTTGGCTCCGCTTTTTTGCTGCCTGCATTATATTTCATTTACCCAAAGAAAAAGCCCGCCGGAATGACCGACGGGCTTTGACTGTTGTCTGGACGGCTCGAAAATTAGTTGAACTTGTACTTCGCACCAATGCGGACGGTATGGAACGAAGGCGTGGAGGTGAGAGTGTCGTCCGGCAGCCCAAGTTCCGACGAGAAATCCTCCTCGGAGAACTGCGAATAGCGGTACTCGAGGCCGACGGTCACGTTGCTGGACATGGCCGTTTCCAGACCACCACCCACCGAGAAGCCGCTGGAGTCCCAATCGAGGATATCGCCGATCGGCGAAGACGCGTTCAGATCGAAGTGCTGCCAACTGTAACCACCGAGCACGTAGGCGAGGGTTGATTCGTTGACTTTCATACCGACGCGGGCAAGCACATCGAAGCCGTAATCGGTATCCAGATTGATCGATCCGCCTGGAACTTCCAACTCGGAAGTCATGCCGGAGTAGCGGGCATCCACCATGACACCTGCGACCCAGCTGCCGAAATCATGGTCATAGCCGACGTTCAATTCGCCGAACACACCTTCGCCGCCGAGCCCGTTGAACTCGAGCCCGCCAAGCGGCGGGACCTCGATCTGATGCACCGACGCACCCGCGCCGGCGGCGCCGCCGACGTAGAAGCCGGTCCAGTTGTAGGCAGGCGCTTCAAAAGCGGCCACGCCGCCATTCTGGGCGCCAAAGCGATAGTTGGCCCCAACCTGGAACGTATGCCGCGACGTGTCGAGATTGAGGGTGCCATCCGGCGCACCGAGATCGGAAAGCAGATCATCATTGGTGCCGAAGCGGGTATAGCGATATTCTGTCTTGATGGTCCAGTTGCTGTTGATGGCCGTTTCAACCCCGGCTCCGACGAAGTAGCCGCTCTGGTCCCAATCCAGGTCAAAACCAGCGTTGGTGTCGAGTTCGTATTTCTGCCACGAATAGCCGCCGAGCACGTAGCCCAAAGTGTTCGGCGTGAAGAGGTAACCAGCCCGCAGACCAGCGTCGAAGCCGTAGGTCTCTTGGACCGAAGCCTCTAGTCCAGCTACATCGAGCGTGGTTTCAATGTTGCCGATATGGGCGTCCAAGAGTCCGCCGATCAGGAAGCGCGGCGACACCATATAGTCGTATCCAACGGTCAATTCACCGTATACGCCTTCACCACCAATGCCGTTCAACGAGAAGCCGGGAAGGAAATCGCTGCTGAGCTCGTGGACATTGGCGCCGGCGCCGACGCCAAAGCCGACATAAATGCCACTCCAGTTGAAGGCCGACGTTTCGACCACCGGCACAAGCGCGTCGGCAGCCTGAGAAGCCGATCCGAGCGCCAGTACGGAAACCGCGCCAAGAAGAAGAGATTTTGCGAATCGTTTGTTGATCATTGCCCCTGCCTTTTGAAAACCCGGCACCCGTCTAGCACCTGCCCATGCCGGCGGATGTAACAAAAAAGCCACAACGATGACACATTACAAGCATGACGGGAAAAACCGGTCAGCCTAGCGCAATTCGTGAAATTTACTTGTGGAAAAGGCCGCCGGGGCGTCGGCGGCCCTATCGGGAGAGGATCGAGCGGCAGGCTCAGGCGGCGAGAACGGCCTTCGGCTCGACCAACTCATAGCCGAGTGATTCGGCCACCGCGCGGTTGGTGATCTTGCCCTTGTGGACATTGAGGCCGTTGCGCAAATGATGATCGTCGACCAGCGCCTTCAGGCCTTTGTCGGCAAGCTGCAGGCCGTAATGCAGCGTCGCGTTGTTCAACGCCTGGGCCGAGGTGACCGGCACCGCGCCCGGCATGTTGGCGACGCAATAGTGAACGACGCCGTCGACCTCATAGGTCGGGTCGGCATGAGTTGTGGCGTGCGAGGTCTCGAAGCAACCGCCCTGGTCGATGGCGACATCGACCAGCACCGAGCCTTTCTTCATGCCCGACAGCATTTCGCGCGAAACGAGTTTTGGCGCGGCGGCACCCGGGATCAGCACGGCGCCGACGACGATGTCGGCCGAAAAACATTCCTCTTCCAGCGCCTCGACCGTCGAGTAGCGGGTGTGGACGCGGCCGCCGAAGATATCATCGAGCTGGCGCAGGCGCGGGATCGAGCGGTCGATGATGGTGACGTCGGCGCCAAGGCCGGCCGCCATCCGTGCGGCATGCAGGCCGACGACGCCGCCGCCGAGCACAGTGACCTTGCCAGGCAGCACGCCGGGCACGCCGCCGAGCAGAACGCCGCGGCCGCCATTGGCCTTCTGCAGCGCGGTGGCGCCCGCCTGGATCGACAGGCGGCCCGCGACTTCCGACATCGGCGCCAGCAGCGGCAGGCCGCCGCGGTCGTCGGTGACCGTCTCGTAGGCGATGGCCGTCACGCCCGAGGCCAGCAGGCCCTTGGTCTGCTCCGGATCGGGAGCGAGATGGAGATAGGTGTAGAGGATCTGGCCGTCACGGAGCTGGACCCATTCGTTGGGCTGCGGCTCCTTGACCTTGACGATCATGTCGGACTTGGCAAACACGTCGGCGGCCGTCTTGGCGATGGTGGCGCCGGCGGCGCGATAGGCGTTGTCGTCGGCGCCGATGCCGGCGCCGGCGCCGGTCTCGACCAGCACTTCGTGGCCATGCGCGACATATTCGCGGACCGATCCCGGCGTCAGGCCGACGCGGTATTCGTGGTTCTTGATTTCCCGGGGGCAGCCGACGCGCATCTTCTTCTCCTCCTGATCCAGCCTTTTGGGGCATGTTCGCTGTTGAGAGACAGTGAACCACGAATCGTCGCGTAGGTGTTTGCGAATACGCTTGCGCAAGACGGTGCGGTTCGATAATCGTTGCGTAAAACAGCTGGATTGTCGCAGGAATCCCGAAAAATGCCGCTAGACAGGATTGATATCGCCATCCTCGAAACGTTGCAACGGGATGGGCGGATACCCAACGCGGCGCTTGCCGAAAAGGTCGGCCTGTCGCAGTCGGCCTGCTCGCGGCGGCTCGACAATCTGGAGAAATCCGGAACCATCCGCGGCTACCACGCCCGGCTTTCCAATGCCGCTCTTGGCCACCAGATGACGGCGATCGTGCATATATCGCTGTCGGGGCAATTCGAAAAGACACTGTCGGATTTCGAGGCGGCGATAAAGCGCTGCCCGAATGTGTTGTCGTGCCACCTGATGTCGGGTGAATACGATTATATCCTGCGCATCGCGGCAAAGGACCTCGTCGACTATGAGCGCATCCACAAGGAATGGCTGTCGGCAATGCCGCATGTGACGAAGATCAATTCATCCTTCGCCTTGCGCGAGATCGTCGACCGGACGGCGGTGGGGATGAAGCCGGAACTTGCCTAGGCTTTGAAAGCCTCCGTTACCACCCGGTCCATCGGGATATCATGCGGCTGCGGGTAGATGGTGGCGATGCGCTGCAGTTCGTAGCCGACACCGATGACCAGCGGCTTGAACGGCATCGCCGCCAGCGTGCGGTCGAAGAAGCCGCCGCCATAGCCCAGCCGATACTGTCCCGGATCGATGCCGACGACAGGCGAGATGACGATGTCGGGCAGCACCGGATCGCCTTCAGCCGGGATCGGGATATTCCAGACACCTTTTTCCAGCCGATCGCCCGGAACGTAGGCGCGAAAGATAAGCGGGCGGGCTTTCTCGATAACGATCGGCAAGGCAGTGCGGCCACCACGCGCGTTGACCGATGCCATCCAGGCCCGCAAATCCGGCTCGCCGCGGAACGGCCAGTAGAGGCTGACCATGCGGCCGGCAATGTCGCCGATCATCGCGTCGAGGCTTTCGCCGATGCGCTGCGACATTGCCGTCCGCACGTCAGCCGGGACAGCGAGGCGGGCCGCAATCAGCCGCTCGCGCTCGGCCTTGCGCCATCGTTTCACGTCGTTCCAATCGGATAGGCGCGGCCGGAATTCCGGGTCGAACTCGTGCATGAAGCAAGGCGGCGAGGAATATTGCCCCGGACCGTCGTCGTCAAGATCGCTAGCCAACTTTCACTCCATCTGCTTCGATGAAATTATACGCGGCGGCAGGATGGGGGCATGTACAACAGCGACATCTCAGGGCGGGCAATCGGCAAAGTCGGATGTTGTTGCGGTGCACAAAAATAGCTACATCAGCCTTGACGAAATTGCTGTCCAGTCTGCGCTCCCGCCCACCTGCTCTCCTGGCCCAACCTGCTCCCGGAGTGAATGAGATGAACGAAACCAGCCATCATGTCGTCGTCGTCGGGGCGGGATTCGGGGGTCTCGAATTCACCCGCGCGCTTGACGGCGCGCCGGTGCGCATCACCATGATCGACAAGCGCAACCATCATCTTTTCCAGCCGCTGCTCTATCAGGTGGCGACCACGGCGCTGGCGACCTCGGAAGTCGCCTGGCCGATCCGCCATCTCCTGCGCAAGCGCAAGGATGTGACGACACTGCTGGCCACCGTCAGCGGCGTCGACCGCGCCGGCAGAAACGTGCTGCTCGATGATGGCGGCGCGGTTGGATACGACACGCTGCTGCTGGCCACCGGCGCCCGCCACGCCTATTTCGGCCATGACGAGTGGGAGCCTTTCGCACCGGGGCTGAAGACGTTGGAGGACGCCACCACCATTCGACGGCGCATCCTGCTCGCCTTCGAGCAGGCCGAGCGGGAGACCGATCCCGCCAGGCGCCAGGCGCTGCTGACACTGGCGATCGTCGGTGGCGGACCGACCGGCGTGGAACTGGCCGGCACCATTGTCGAACTGGCGCACGAGATGCTGCGCGGCGAGTTCCGCAACATCGATACGCGACAGACGCGCGTGGTGCTGATCGAGGCCGGCGACCGTATCCTTCCCAATTTCGCGCCGGAACTCTCCGACTATGCCAGCAAGGCGCTCGAGCGGCTTGGCGTGACGGTCGAACTCGGTCGGCCCGTGACACGTTGCGACGCGGAGGGTGTCGTCTTCGGTGAAACGCATCTGCCGGCCAGGACTATCCTGTGGGCAGCAGGCGTCGCCGCTTCGCCGGCCGCCGAATGGCTGGGGGCGGCAGCGGACCGCGCGGGCAGGGTGCTGGTCGAGCCTGATCTGACCGTGCCGGGCAACCCAGAGATTTTCGTCGTCGGTGACGCTGCACACGTCCTGCGGCCGGATGGCCGCATGGTGCCCGGCGTAGCACCCGCCGCCAAGCAGCAGGGCCGGCATGTCGCCGCGACGATCAAGGCCCGGCTTGCCGGCGACGCAGCCCCGCGGCCTTTCCGCTACAGGCATGACGGCGATCTGGCGACGATCGGCAAGCGCGCCGCCGCGATCGACTTCGGCTGGATCAAGCTCACCGGCCGGCTGGCCTGGTGGCTTTGGGGCCTGGCGCACATCTATTTCCTGATCGGCTTCCGTAACCGGCTTGCGGTTTCGCTGAGCTGGCTATGGATCTACCTGACAGGGCAGCGCAGCGCGCGGCTGATCACCCAAGGCGATGACGACAAGAACTGACGTCTCCGCCCGCGCACATGCATCCGCACGTCATCTGTTCCCAGATGGACTCGACCGGATTCAGGCGCGAAGCTCTGCTTCGGTCAGGACTTGGCACGCTGTTGAAGGCTGGCACGCCGTTGAACAGCAGCCGGCTCGAACCGCATCATCGACTTGATGTTCGACGGGGAACCAATTGATCCCATGCGGAAATTAGTCGTCGCCACCCTAAGCCCTGTAAACCACCTGGCGGACATCGATGTAGCTGGCGCGGAAGCCGGCTTCGCAATAATGCAGGTAAAACTCCCAGAGCTTCTTGAAGCGGTCGTCGAAACCGAGCGGGACGATCTTTTCCCATGACCCACAAAAACGGTGGCGCCATTCGGCGAGCGTGCGGGCATAGTCGTCCGGGAAAATGCGCTCGCGCAGATGAGCAAGGCCATGGTCTTTGCCAAGCGTTTTCAGGATCGACGGCGTCGGCAGCATGCCGCCCGGGAAGACGTAACGCTGGATGAAATCCGGCCGGGCGCGATAGATATCGTAGGCTTTCTCGTTGATAGTGATGATCTGCAGGCCAGCGGTGCCGCCAGGCCGCAGGCAATCCTTCATCTTGCCGAAAAACACAGGCCAGTACTTTTCGCCGACCGCCTCGAACATCTCGATCGAGGCGATGCGGTCGTAGGAACCGGTTTCGTCGCGGTAGTCCTGCAGCTTGATGTCGACCTTGTCGGCAAATCCAGCCTTCTGGACGCGTGCTCTGGCGAAATCATGCTGCTCGCGGCTGATCGTCAGCCCGGTGACGCGGCAGCCGATCTCGCGCGCCGCGAATTCGGCAAAGCCGCCCCAGCCGCAACCGATTTCAAGCACGTGGTCGTTCGCGCCGATGCCCGTGTCCTCGGCCAGCGCACGATATTTGGCGGCTTGCGCGCTTTCCAGATCGTTGGCGCCAGCCGCATAGAGCGCCGACGAATAGGTCATGCTCGGATCCAGCCATTCCTTGTAAAAGGCGTTGCCGAGATCGTAATGCGCCGAAATGTTGCGCTTCGAGCCGGTGCGGGTGTTTTGGTTGAACCAGTGGCGGACACGCTGGACGGCGTTGATCAGCCAACTGGCGCCGCCGGCGATGCGCTCTCCGATTTCTGAATTGACTACGAACAGTTCCAGGAAACTGGTCACATCGGGACTGTCCCAATCGCCGTCGATGTAGGATTCGGCGATGCCGATGGTGCCGCCGGTGAAGGCACGGCCGGGCAAGCGCCAGTTCTTAAGCACCAGTTCGGCGTCCGGACCCGGGCCCTTGCCGCCGACGAGGACGGCACGGCCGTCCGGCATCCTCACCTTGAGCGACCCACGCGGCAGGTTCATCGCCGCCGACAGCACCATGCGCGCCTTGGCCGGCAGGCCTGTGACGGTCTCGGCGAAATTGAATTCGTCCAATCTGACCGCGTCGCCCGACGCAACGCCGGTGTCTTCCTTGTGAACCATGTCACGCCCCCGGGACTTCTGCGGCGCCGGCGCAAAATCGCCGGTTTCCAACTCTCTCGCAGTTCATTCGGCAGGGCGCGAACGCCGCTTCCCGATGGATCCCCGCAGCAATCTTTCATGCGATCAAAGGGAACTTCAAGAGCCAAGGCAAGCGAACACGGATCAATCGAAAGATTTTGCGGGAGGGCGCTGATCAACGCCGGAATCACTATGGTTGCGGCCACCCGGATGCAGTAGTTTTAGCCATGCGTTATGTCATCGTCATCTGCGCCGTCACGTTCTTCCTGATCTGGGACGGGCTCTACAATCAGGGCAGCTATCTCGACACCACGGTCAGGGAGATAACGCGCATCGTGCGCTACATCACCAGCATGATGTAGGCTTCCTCGCCCCGCCCAAAGCGTTGTTGCCGCGACATCGTTGCCGGTTGACGCGCCCGTGTTGCCCACACAAAACAAGTTGCCCACACAAAACATGGCTGCACATCGATCGAGGAGGCGGGGGTTGATCCGGCATATCGTTTTCTTCAGCGCACGGCACAAAGAGGGCGTCGAGGCCGTACGCACGGGCTTGCTGGCGCTGGGCAACATCCCCCATTCCCGCCTGTTCGAGGTGACGCTCAACAGCAAGGTCGACCCGCTTTCGGACGAGATCGACGTGGTCGTCTATGCCGAGTTCGAGGATGACGCCGCTCTGGCCGCGTACAAGGCGCATCCGCTCTATGCCGAGACGACCAGCCAGGTCAAACCGCTGCGCGAATTGCGCTATTCGGCGGACATTGTGGCTTGCGACTTGAAGGGAAACTGACCGAAACAGGAGCGCACCCGTCTGCGGCCGTTGGTTCGGTCGGATCAGCGCCGGCCGCTTTCGCGCGTCGCCAAGGCAGCGTGGCCAAGAACAGCCATTGCGACGACCGCTGCCGCTATGAAATCCCTGCGCGTCAGGCGAGGGCCCTTGAACCAACTTCCGGAATGATGCACACCGCGCCGGCATGATCGAGACGATGCCAGCACGCCCTCATTCGCCCGGCGCTTATCCGCCCGGCGCTTACCCGCTTGACCATCTTGTGCTGCCGACCGCCAGCCTCGACGTTGCGCGGGCGCGGCTGGTTTCGCTTGGCTTTGTCGTGGCGCCGACCGGCATCCATCCTTTCGGCACGGAAAACTGCTGCGTCTTCCTCGAAGACGGCACCTATCTCGAGCCGCTGGCCGTAGGCAATGCACAAGCGGCGGCGAAAGCGGTCGCCGACGGCAACGCCTTCGTCGCGCGCGATCGCGCCTATCGCGACAGCTGCGGCAATGAGGGATTTTCCGCCCTTGTCCTGGGCACCCAGAATGCCGACGCCGACCACGCACGCTATGTCGAAGCCGGCCTGTCGGCTGGAGACATGCTGAGCTTTTCGCGCGCCTTCACCGACGCGGCGGGAAACAGCGACACGGCATCGTTCAAACTGGCCTTCGCCTCCGGCACCGGGGCGACGGACGCATTCCTGTTTGCCTGCGAGCGGATCAATGCGCCGAAAGTGGACCGCAGCGCGTTGCAGGTCCACGCCAATGGCGCAACCGGCATTGTCGAGGTCGTGGCGGTCAGCACCGAGCCATCCGAACAGCGCCGATTGATTTCGATCGCGACGCACAGTCCGGCGACCGGGCAGGGGAGTAGCACTGCGTTTGACCTGCCGAACGCGACCTTGACCGTGCTTGACCCCGTGGCTTTCGAAACGCGCTTCGGCATACCTGCCGGCGCGCCATCGGAACTCCGCTTCGCGGCGATCGTCTTTTCAGTTCGTTTCGCCGACACGGTCGCCAAGCTGCTTGCAGCAAGTTCCGTCGACCATGACATACGCGGCGATGATATTGTCGTGCGGCCGGCATCCGGGCAGGGTGCGGCCTTCGTTTTCCAGGAGAAAGCATGAGCAAGCCCAATCCGTCCGTAACAGTCGGCAATGTCGTCTTCGGCAACAGCGCGCCGCTGTCGCTGATTGCCGGCCCGTGCCAGCTTGAATCGCGCCAGCACGCCTTCGACATGGCTGGCGCGCTGAAGGAACTGACCGAGAAGCTCGGGCTAGGCCTCGTCTACAAGACCAGTTACGACAAGGCCAACCGCACCTCGCTTGGCGGCACGCGCGGCGCCGGGCTTGATGCGGCGCTGCCCGTCTTCGACGATTTGCGCCAGGCGTTTTCGCTGCCGATCCTGACCGATATCCACACCGAGGAACAGTGCGCGCTCGTGGCGCCGCATGTCGATATCCTGCAGATTCCGGCTTTCCTCAGCCGCCAGACCGATCTGCTGATCGCGGCGGCAAGAACCGGCAAGGTCGTCAATGTCAAGAAGGGCCAGTTCCTCGCACCGTGGGACATGAAGAACGTCGTCGCCAAGCTCACCGGTTCCGGCAACGCCAATGTGCTGGTCACCGAGCGCGGCGCGTCCTTCGGCTACAACACGCTGGTGTCCGATATGCGCGCCCTGCCGATCATGGCCGAGATCGGCGCGCCGGTGATTTTCGACGCCACGCATTCGGTGCAGCAGCCGGGCGGGCAGGGCGGCTCGTCAGGCGGCGATCGGCGCTTCGTCGAAACGCTCGCGCGCGCCGCGGTTGCGGTCGGTGTCGCCGGCGTCTTCATCGAGACGCATCAGGATCCCGACAACGCCCCCTCCGACGGTCCCAACATGGTGCCGCTGAAGGACCTTCGGGCGCTGCTTGAAAGGCTGATGGCATTCGATCGCGTCGCCAAGGGCTGAGCAAGTTCAGCGGTCCAGCCCTAAGTCCGACCCGAAACTTGTGATCAACAGGCGCCGGTTGTACGCTGCCCAGGCAACCGAGTGCCTTGGAGGAGGAAGCCATGTCCGTCGCCCGCGTCACCGAAATCACATCATCGTCGAATAAGAGCTTTCAGGACGCCATCGAACAGGGGATTGCCCGCGCCGCAAAGACATTGAAGAACGTCGAAGGCGCCTGGATCCAGGACCAGAAGGTCGTCGTCGAGAACGGCACGATCTCCGCCTACCGCGTCAACATGAAGGTCACCTTCATCCTCGCTGAGTGATCAGCCCTGCACGTATGCCGCGTCCAAAAAAGTCTGGAACCTTCGCAGCCCTCTCCTCATTGTCGAACTTGAAGTGAACGACAAGAGGAGCACATCATGACAACCCAGACAGGACACACTGAAGCCATCGCCGCCTCGCGGGTGATCGGCACTTCCGTCTACAACACGGAAGGCACGCACATCGGCGACATCGAGGATGTCATGCTCGACAAATTGTCGAATGGAATCATGTTTGCCGTGATCGGCTTTGGCGGATTTCTCGGCATCGGCGAGAAATACCACGCCATTCCGTGGGCGAGCCTCGACTATGACGAGAACAAGGGCGGCTATGTCGTGCCGTTCACCAAGGAGCAACTGAAGGCTGCTCCCGCCTATTCGATCAACGAATTGACGGGCGCCGATGGCGAGGCCGCGCGTGATGCTTCATACAGTTACTACAAGGTCGAGCCTTATTGGCATTGATCTTGCACTGCCGGAATCAAAAAGGCCCCCGGTTGAACCGGGGGCCTTTTCTCTGGGATATCTACTCCGCTGCAAGGGTCGACAACTCTACCGCGCCCTGTTGAGGCTGCTGAGTGTCACACGACGTCAAAAACGCCGCCGCGATCAGGAACAAACTCACAATACCGCTCAACTGAGACATGGCGAAACTCCTCCTGTTTCGCCCCGCGCAGCTGTGAGCATAAACCAGAAAGCCGCATGCCGCCAAGGCCTATGACTGACATGACTTATGATGACAGCAATTTGTGCTTCGTGATTCGATGTGGCGGAAGTGGCGGCACTATTTGCGGACGCCCCGATTGCGTTTTGCGGCACTTTGGCTAAGAGGTGCGCGACGCTTCGTCAGATCAATCGGGGACATCGCAATGACTGCCATAATCGACATTGTCGGGCGCGAAATCCTGGACAGCCGCGGAAACCCGACCGTCGAGGTCGACGTCGTGCTCGAAGACGGCTCGATGGGCCGCGCTGCGGTGCCTTCCGGCGCCTCGACCGGCGCGCATGAGGCGGTCGAACTGCGCGACGGCGGCGCCCGCTACCTCGGCAAGGGCGTCCTGCGGGCGGTAGAGGCCGTCAATGGCGAACTGTTCGAGGCGATCGGCGGCATGGAAGCCGAGAACCAGATCCACATCGACCAGACCATGATCGAACTCGACGGCACACCCAACAAGAGCCGCCTCGGCGCCAATGCCATCCTTGGCGTGTCGCTGGCGGTGGCCAAGGCTGCGGCGGAAGCGGCTGGCCTGCCGCTCTACCGCTATGTCGGCGGCACCAAGGCGCATGTGCTTCCGGTGCCGATGATGAACATCATCAACGGTGGCGCCCATGCCGACAACCCGATCGATTTCCAGGAATTCATGATCCTGCCGATCGGTGCGCCGACACTGCGTGACGGCGTGCGCTGGGGCTCGGAGATTTTCCATACGCTGAGGAAGCGGCTGAAGGACGCCGGCCACAACACCAATGTCGGTGACGAGGGTGGCTTCGCTCCTAACTTGAAAAGCGCGCCGGCCGCGCTCGATTTCATCATGGAATCAATCGGGAAGGCCGGCTTCAAGCCGGGCGAAGAGGTTGCGCTCGGCCTCGACTGCGCCGCGACCGAATTCTTCAAGGACGGCAACTACGTCTATGAAGGCGAGAAAAAGACCCGCGATCCGAAGACCCAGGCCAAGTATCTGGCCAAGCTCGCCGCGGACTATCCGATCATCACCATCGAGGATGGGCTGGCCGAGGACGACTGGGATGGCTGGAAAACGCTGACCGAGCTCATCGGCAACAAGACCCAGCTGGTCGGCGACGATCTGTTCGTCACCAATACGGCCCGGCTGCGCGACGGCATCCGCATGGGCGTCGCCAATTCTATCCTGGTCAAGGTCAACCAGATCGGCTCACTGACCGAAACGCTCGATGCCGTCGAGACCGCGCACAAGGCCGGCTACACCGCGGTCATGTCGCACCGCTCGGGCGAAACCGAAGATTCGACCATAGCCGATCTCGCCGTCGCCACCAATTGCGGGCAGATCAAGACGGGGTCGCTGTCGCGCTCGGATCGCATGGCCAAGTACAACCAGCTCATCCGCATCGAGGAAGAGCTCGGCAAGCAGGCGCTCTACGCCGGCAAGTCGATCGTGAAAGGCTGAGCCGCAGAAAATCCTAAAACCCAGAAAATCCGAAAACGAAAGGGCGGGGCATTCTCGCCTTTTTTGTTTCAACACCGCCAGATCCGGTCGCCCGTAACCGTCCATTAAGCACAATCAGGCGAGAAAGGGCTAGGTCGCAGAGTGGTTAGAGCGCCCTTTGCGCGTCCAGGCGGGCGCGCGGCGCTCTAAGGGATTTGGGTCATGTGGACACGTCAGCACAAGCAGAGAAATACCGGTCGGCTGATCATCCCCTCGCTCTGCGTGGCGTTCCTCGCCTATTTCGGCTTTCACGCCTACCACGGCGAATTCGGCATCTATTCCAAATACCGGTTGGAGGCCGAAGCCGTCGATCTGCAAGGTAAGCTCGATGCCGTCAAGGCGCGCCGGCTCGATCTGCAGCGGCGGGTTCAGCTGATGCATCAGGGCACGCTGGAGAAGGACATGCTCGACGAGCAGGCGCGCAAGGCGCTCAATGTGTCCCACGCCGACGAAATCACCATCATGTTGCCGGCTACGGCAAGATAACAGAATTCAAGTTAATCGCCGATATTTTCAACGATTTTAATCGCTTAGACGCATGTCAGCCATGCATTTTTCAGCATGGCGAAACGCTTTCCCGCGTGTTAGCCTTTGCCAAATCGGTGGGGAGAACTGATCTCCCTCAGTGTCCGCAAGAGACGCCAACAGGGAGTGATGCATGGCCACCGCCGCCAGAAAAGCGCCTGCCAAAACCAAACCCAAATCCGACGGCAAATCGGCAGGGCTTTCAGCCCCCAAACCTCTCGACTTCACCAAGGATGAGGAGCTTGAAGCCTACCGGCGCATGCTGCTGATCCGCCGCTTCGAGGAAAAGGCCGGCCAGCTCTACGGCATGGGCTTCATCGGCGGCTTCTGCCACCTCTATATCGGCCAGGAAGCAGTTGTCACCGGCATGAAGATGGCGCTGATCGACGGCGACCAGATGATCACCGCCTACCGCGACCATGGTCACATGCTGGCGATGGAACTGTCGCCGCGCGGCGTCATGGCCGAATTGACCGGGCGCCGCGGCGGCTTGTCCAGGGGCAAGGGCGGCTCCATGCACATGTTCTCCAAGGAGAAGCATTTTTACGGCGGCCACGGCATTGTCGGCGCGCAGGTTTCGCTCGGCACCGGCCTCGCCTTCGCCAATCGCTATCGTGGTAACAACAATGTGACACTGACCTATTTCGGCGACGGCGCCGCCAATCAGGGCCAGGTCTATGAGAGCTTCAACATGGCCTCGCTGTGGAAGCTGCCGGTGATCTTCATCATCGAGAACAACCGCTATGCCATGGGCACTTCGGTAACGCGTTCGTCGGCCGAGACGGATTTTTCGCACCGCGGCGCCTCCTTCAAGATCCCCGGCATCCAGGTCGATGGCATGGACGTCCGTGCAGTCAAGGCAGCCGGCGATCTCGCCACCGAATGGTGCCGTGACGGCAAGGGGCCGCTGATTCTCGAAATGCAGACCTACCGCTACCGCGGCCACTCGATGTCCGATCCGGCAAAATACCGTTCCAAGGAAGAAGTGCAGAAGATGCGCTCCGAGCGCGACCCGATCGAGCAGGTCAAGGCGCGCCTGCTCGACAGGAAGTGGGCTGATGAGGACGAGCTCAAGGCCGTCGACAAGGAGGTCCGCGACATTGTCGCCGACGCCGCCGAATTTGCCCAGAACGACGCAGAGCCGGATCCGTCCGAGCTCTGGACCGATATCGTACTGTAACGAGAGGGCAAGGCCATGCCGATCGAAATTCTCATGCCTGCTCTCTCGCCGACTATGGAAGAGGGCAATGTTTCCAAATGGTTGAAGAAAGAGGGCGATAAGGTTGTCGCTGGTGATGTCATCGCCGAGATCGAGACCGATAAGGCGACGATGGAAGTCGAAGCGGTCGACGAAGGCACGCTCGGCAAGATCCTGGTTGCCGAGGGCACCGAGGGCGTAAAGGTCAACACGCCGATCGCGGTGCTGCTGCAGGACGGCGAGAGCTCCGCCGATATCGGCAAGGAGGCCAAGGCTGCACCGGCCTCCACCCAGGATGCGATTTCAGACGGCGGGCAGCGCACCGACGCAGCCGAGGAAGGCTCGAAGGCCGCGCCGCAGGATGCCGGCGAGGCGCCGAAGGCGTCCGTACCCGCTGCCCCTGCGATGAAGGCAGCCGCCGATCCCGACATCCCGGCCGGCACGGAAATGGTCTCGACCACGGTACGCGAAGCGCTGCGTGACGCGATGGCCGAGGAAATGCGCCGTGACGGAGACGTCTTCGTGATGGGCGAGGAGGTCGCCGAGTACCAGGGCGCTTACAAGATCACGCAAGGGCTGCTGCAGGAATTCGGGCCGCGTCGCGTCGTCGACACACCGATCACCGAGCACGGTTTTGCCGGCGTCGGCGTTGGCGCGGCGATGGCCGGCCTGAGGCCGATCGTCGAGTTCATGACCTTCAACTTCGCCATGCAGGCGATCGACCATATCATCAACTCCGCCGCCAAGACGCTCTACATGTCCGGCGGCCAGATGGGCGCGCCCATCGTCTTCCGCGGTCCAAACGGCGCGGCCGCCCGCGTCGCCGCCCAGCATTCGCAGTGCTATGCCGCCTGGTACAGCCACATTCCCGGCCTGAAAGTGGTGATGCCCTACACCGCCGCCGACGCCAAGGGATTGCTGAAGGCCGCGATCCGCGACGCCAACCCGGTCATCTTCCTCGAGAACGAAATCCTCTACGGCCAGTCCTTCGATGTGCCGAAGATCGACGATTTCGTGCTGCCGATCGGCAAGGCGCGCATCCACAAGTCGGGCAAGGATGTCACAATCGTCTCCTTCGGCATCGGCATGAGCTACACGGTGAAGGCCGATGCCGAATTGCGCGGCATGGGCATCGATGCCGAGATCATCGACCTCAGGACCATCCGCCCTCTCGATTTCGACACCATCATCGCCTCGGTCAAGAAGACCAATCGTCTCGTGGTGGTGGAGGAAGGATTTCCGCAGAGCTCGGTCGGCGACCATATCGCCAGCCAGGTGTCGCAGCGCGCCTTCGATTTCCTCGACGCGCCCGTCATCACCATTGCCGGCAAGGACGTGCCGATGCCCTACGCGGCAAACCTCGAAAAGCTGGCATTGCCCAATGTCGCGGAAGTCATCGAGGCGGTGAAAGCCGTGACGTACCGGGGTTAACGAGATGTCGCGCGAACTAGAAGTTCCCGCGGTGGTCGTCGAGAACAGCGAATTCGATGAAATACTCCGCGTCTGGATTGGTTCGGACGCGGTCGTCACGATGCAAGACCTCTTTGGACCAAACGCTCACAACTGGGGCGCATGGTGCTCGCTGATGTCGGCATGCACATAGCCAGGATGAGACTGGAACAAGATGGCATCCCTGAAATCGAGACGCTTCAGGCATTGGAAGAAGGCTATCGAGGCAGAATGTCGGAGCAGTTCAATATCCAGCACCGTTCGCTAACCGGGCGGAACTGAGGAGGAAAAATGCCGATCAACATCACCATGCCGGCCCTGTCGCCCACGATGGAAGAGGGCAATCTTGCCAAATGGTTGGTCAAGGAGGGCGACAAGGTTTCGCCGGGCGATGTGATCGCCGAGATCGAGACCGACAAGGCGACGATGGAAGTCGAAGCTGTCGATGAGGGCACGGTGGCCAAGCTGGTGGTTCCAGCCGGCACCGAAGGCGTCAAGGTCAACGCGCTGATCGCCGTGCTCGCGGCCGAAGGTGAAGATGCGGCGGCTGCCGCCAAGAGCGGTGACGGCGCTGCCGCTCCGGCAAAAGCCGAGGCAAAACAGGATAAGGCGCCAATCTCCCCACCCGTGGGGGAGATGTCGACGAAGTCGACAGAGGGGGGCGCTGTCCCGCCAGCGGCAAGGAACGAGGCGCCCCCCTCTGGCCTGCCGGCCATCTCCCCCACAAGGGGGGAGATCAGCCAGTCGGACGGTCGCACCTTCGCCTCGCCGCTGGCCCGTCGCATCGCCCGGGAAGCCGGTGTCGATGTCTCCGCGGTAACCGGCTCCGGCCCGCATGGCCGCGTGGTCAAGGCCGATGTTGATGCAGCAATTTCCAGCGGCGGCGCCAAGGCGGCACCGGCCGCGAAAGCCGCACCCGCCGGCGCTCCGGCTCCGGCCGCAGCCAAGCCAATGTCGGACGACCAGGTGCTGAAACTGTTTGCCGACGGCTCTTACGAGCTTGTCCCGCATGACAACATGCGCAAGACCATTGCGCGCCGGCTGGTCGAGGCCACGACCACCATCCCGCATTTCTACCTGACGCTCGACTGCGAGCTTGATGCGCTCCTGGCCCTGCGCACGCAGCTCAATGCGGCCGCCCCGGTGAAGAAGACCGACAAGGGTGAGGCGCCGGCCTACAAGCTGTCGGTCAACGACATGGTCATCAAAGCCATGGCAATGGCGCTGATGGCGGTGCCGGATGCCAATGCGTCATGGACCGAGAGCGCCATGGTCAAGCACAAGCATGCCGACGTCGGTGTCGCCGTGTCGATCCCCGGCGGGCTGATCACCCCGATCATCCGGCGTGCCGACGAAAAGACGCTGTCGGTCATCTCCAACGAGATGAAGGATCTTGCCAGCCGCGCGCGCAGCCGCAAGCTGAAGCCGGAAGAATACCAGGGTGGCACCACCGCCGTGTCCAATCTCGGCATGTTCGGCATCAAGGACTTTGCCGCCGTCATCAACCCGCCGCATGCGACGATCCTGGCGGTCGGCGCCGGCGAGGAGCGCGCGGTGGTCAAGAACGGTGAGATCAAGATCGCCACCATCATGTCGGTGACATTGTCGACCGATCACCGCGCCGTCGACGGCGCGCTCGGCGCCGAACTGCTCGTCGCCTTCAAGCGCATGATCGAAAACCCGATGGGCATGCTGGTCTAGAAAGGAAGGAGGGGGTGCGGAAAAACTCTTCACCAGCCTTTTTGCCTTCAGCCTTTCCAGCGTCGCAACGATCGTCGTGCATTGGCTGTTCGTGGGCTGGCGGGTGAGGCGCGCGCAGGCGAATTTCGACCGGAGTGGGGCAAACGCATGAAAACAGTCCTTTGCTACGGCGATTCGCTGACCTGGGGCTATGATGCGGCAAGTCTGGATCGCCACCCGCTCAACGACCGCTGGCCGAGTGTGCTGCAGGCGACGTTGGGAGGCGGTATCGAGGTCATCGCCGAAGGCTTGAACGGCCGCACAACGGCTTTCGACGACCATCTGGCCGGCGCCGACCGTAACGGCGCAAGAGTGCTGCCGACGATCCTGATGACGCATGCGCCGATCGACCTGGTCATCATCATGCTCGGCGCCAACGACATGAAGCCGTGGATTCACGGCAATCCGGTCGCCGCCAAGCAAGGCATGCAGCGCCTGATCGACATCGTGCGCGGTCACGACTACCCGTTCGATTGGCCGTCGCCGCAAATCCTGATCGTCGCGCCGCCCGCCGTCAGCCGCACGGAAAACGCCGCATTCAAAGAAATGTTCGCCGGCGGCGATGAAGCGTCGAAGCGGCTGGCGCCACAATTTTCCGTCCTTGCCGACGAGGTCGGCTGCGGCTTCTTCGATGCCGGCTCGGTGGCCGAGACCACGCCACTCGACGGCGTCCATCTCGACGCAGAGAACACGCGCAAAATCGGGCAGGCATTGGCGCCAATCGTGCGCGTCATGCTGGAACTCTAGAGAATCATGGGAGAAATCCGTGGCTGAGAACTACGACGTCATCATCATCGGCTCCGGCCCCGGCGGCTATGTCACGGCGGTGCGTTCCGCCCAACTCGGGTTCAAGACAGCGATCGTCGAGCGCGAGCATCTCGGCGGCATCTGCCTCAACTGGGGTTGCATCCCGACCAAGGCGCTGCTGCGTTCGGCCGAGATCATGCACTATTCGGATCATTTGAAGGACTACGGCTTGAAGATCGACGGCAAGGTCAGCGTCGATACCGCTGCCGTGGTCGACCGCTCGCGAAAGGTCTCGCTGCGGCTGAACGGCGGCGTCGCCTTCCTGATGAAGAAGAACAAGGTCGATGTCATCTGGGGCGAAGCCAGGCTGTCCAAAGCGGCTTCCGGCGACAGACCGGGCGAGATCGTCGTGTCGAAATCGTCGAAGAAGCCGATGGAGCCTCAGCCGCCGGCGCCCAAGGGCGTCAAGGGCGAGGGCACCTACACCGCCAAGCACATCATCCTGGCGACCGGCGCCAGGCCGCGGGCGCTGCCCGGCATCGAGCCCGACGGCAAGCTGATCTGGACCTATTTCGAAGCGATGGTGCCGAAGGAGATGCCGAAATCGCTGCTGGTGATGGGTTCGGGCGCAATCGGCATCGAATTCGCCTCATTCTACCGCACCATGGGCGCGGGGGTGACGGTGGTTGAGTTGCTGCCGGCGGTGATGCCGGTCGAGGACGCAGAGGTCTCGAAATTCGCGCAAAAGCAGTTCGAGAAGCAAGGCATGAAGATCATCCTCGATGCGAAGGTCACCAAGGTCGAAAAAGCTGCGAACTCGGTAACCGCGCATGTCGAGATGAAGGACGGCAAGGTCGAGAAGATCACCGCCGACCGGATGATCTCGGCCGTCGGCGTGCAGGGCAATATCGAGAATCTCGGCCTCGAGGCGCTCGGCGTGAAGACCGAGCGCGGCTGCGTCGTCGTCGACGGCTACGGCAGCACCAATGTGCCCGGCATCTATGCCATCGGCGACGTTGCCGGCCCGCCTATGCTCGCCCACAAGGCCGAGCATGAAGGCGTGGTCTGCGTGGAGAAGATCGCCAACGTCCCCGGCGTGCACGCCACTGACAAACTGAAAATTCCGGGCTGCACCTATTGCAACCCGCAGGTTGCTTCCGTCGGGTTGACCGAAGCGAAAGCCAAGGCCGAAGGCAAGGACATCCGCGTCGGCCGCTTCCAGTTCGCCGCCAACGGCAAGGCCATCGCGCTCGGCGAGGACCAGGGTTTCGTAAAAACCATCTTCGACAGGAAGACCGGGCAGTTGCTCGGCGCGCATATGGTCGGTGCCGAAGTGACCGAGCTGATCCAGGGCTTTGTCGTGGCGATGAACCTGGAGACCACCGAGGAAGAACTGATGCACACGATCTTCCCGCACCCGACGCTGTCGGAGATGATGAAGGAAAGCGTGCTCGACGCCTATGGCCGCGCGCTCAACGCGTGATAAATTGACCGCGTGAGACTCAAAAGGTGAGAGCCAAGGAACTCAACCGTAAGGTAATTCGTTTCCGGATGCATTTATCACCAGAGGAGAGGGCATATGGACGTGAATGGCGTGGGCTGGATCGCAGCCATCATCATCGGCGGGCTGGCGGGCTGGCTTGCCGAGATGTTCATGAAAAGCAACATGGGCATCTTGATGAACATCGTTCTGGGCATCGTCGGCGCGATCGTGCTGAATGCCATCCTGCAGGCGCTCAACATCGGCGCCTTCGGCACCGGCTGGATCGCCTATCTGATCACCGGTTTCGTTGGCGCCTGCCTGCTGATCTTGGCAGGGCGCATGGTCCGTCGTTAGTTGCTGAACTCTTGCCATGCGAAAACGGCTGTGGCGGCATGCGTCGCCGCGGCCTTTTTCTTTGCAGCGAAAAGTCCTAGATGGAAAGCGAACGCCGGAAGCGATCGCGAATGAACTGGATTTCTGATGGTCACCGTCCTCGACACGATCGCCAATGCGCCGCGCCTGCGGCATCCTGAAAAGGCGCACAAGCCTGACCAGGATGTGCTGCGCAAGCCCGACTGGATCCGCGTCAAGGCGCCGATGTCGAAAGGCTATGCCGAGACGCGCGACATCGTGAAGTCGCACAGGCTGGTGACGGTGTGCGAAGAGGCCGGGTGCCCCAATATCGGTGAGTGCTGGGAGAAGAAGCACGCCACCTTCATGATCATGGGCGAGATCTGCACGCGCGCCTGCGCCTTCTGCAACGTCGCCACCGGCATTCCGACCGCGCTCGATCCCGATGAACCGGCGCGCATCGCCCACGCCGTCAAGCAAATGGGTCTAACCCATGTCGTCATCACCTCAGTCGACCGCGACGATCTGGCCGATGGCGGAGCTCAGCACTTTGCCGAGGTCATCCGCGCCATCAGGGCGGCAACGCCTTCGACGACGATCGAAATCCTGACGCCCGACTTCCTGCGCAAGGACGGCGCGCTGGAGATCGTGGTGGCGGCCAAGCCTGATGTGTTCAACCACAATCTGGAGACCGTTCCGTCGAACTATCTGACGGTCCGGCCGGGCGCCCGCTATTTCCATTCGATCAGGCTGCTGCAGCGGGTCAAGGAACTCGATCCCTCGATCTTCACCAAATCCGGCATCATGGTTGGCCTTGGCGAGGAGCGGAACGAGATCCTGCAATTAATGGACGATCTGCGTTCGGCCAATGTCGACTTCATGACAATCGGTCAGTATCTGCAGCCATCGAAAAAGCACCATCCGGTGATCCGTTTCGTCACGCCGGAGGAATTCAAGTCCTTCGAGACAATCGGCAAGACCAAGGGCTTCCTGCTGGTGGCATCGAGCCCGCTGACGCGTTCGTCGCATCACGCCGGCGACGATTTCGCCAAGCTGCGCGCGGCACGGGAAGCGTTTCTCAAGAAGTCCGCCTAACACACTGGTTTCATGCCACAATTCGAAGCCCATCGCCGCGTTGCGCATACGCCGGAACAGATGTTCGCTCTGGTCGCCGATGTCGAATCCTATCCGCAATTCCTGCCGCTTTGCGAGGCGCTGACGGTTCGCTCGCGCAAGGAACGCGACAGACGCACCCTCCTCGTCGCCGACATGAGCATTGGCTACAAGGCGATCCGCGAGACTTTCACCACGCAGGTGCTGCTAAAGCCTGACGAGAAGGCCATC
The DNA here is from genome assembly GCF_055811415.1 of Mesorhizobium sp. WSM4846. Classification (NCBI taxonomy): domain Bacteria; kingdom Pseudomonadati; phylum Pseudomonadota; class Alphaproteobacteria; order Hyphomicrobiales; family Phyllobacteriaceae; genus Mesorhizobium; species Mesorhizobium sp. WSM4846. The sequence goes on along the minus strand of NZ_JBVVPZ010000022.1, from coordinate 36,079 downwards.
GACGTCAAATATATCGACGGTCCGTTCAAATATCTGAGCAATGCCTGGCGTTTCGAGCCGGCCGACGGCGGCTGCAATGTCTGCTTCTTCATCGACTACGAATTCAAGAGTCGTATTCTGGGTGCGGTGATGGGAGCGATGTTCGATCGCGCCTTCCGCATGTTTTCCGAGGCGTTCGAGAAGCGCGCCGACGTCATCTATGGCGCAGCGCCGGCAGCCTGATCCGCAGCGAGCGCGCGCAAGCCCAGTTCAAGCGCGTGTCTGACGGTCTCCCGGCGGATGAACTTGCGGCCTTTGTCGGCAAACAACTGGCATTCGCTGACGACCGGCCGGCCGGTCAAGGCGATACCGAACCAGACCAAGCCGATGGGCTTTTCCGTCGAGCCGCCGCCCGGACCGGCAATGCCGGTGACGGCAAGAGTTAGCCCGGCGCGCGAATGGTCCAAGGCGCCGGCCGCCATCTCGACCGCCGTTTCCCGTGAGACCGCGCCGTGCGCCTCGAGCGTGGCGGCGGAAACGCCGAGCATCTCAGTCTTGGCCTCGTTGGAATAGGTGATGAAACCCCGGTCGACCACTGTCGAAGAGCCGGCGATGTCGGTCAAGGCGGCGATGATCATGCCGCCGGTGCAGCTCTCGGCCGTCGCCAGCATGATGCCGCGCTGTTGGCAGGCTTGAAGCAGGGCATCTGCGAGATCGCTGTTGCTCATTCGGGGACATCACCCGGAAACACGACGCTGGCGGTGGCGATGGCGGCTATGCCTTCCTCGCGTCCGACAAAGCCGAGCTTTTCGTTGGTTGTCGCCTTGATCGAGATGCGGTCCCGGGAAATCGCCAGCATTGCCGAAAGGATTTCGGTCATCGCTTCGCGATGCGGGCCGACGCGCGGCGCCTCGCAGATCAGCGTGATGTCGGCATTGGCGATGCGCCCGCCGCGCGCGCGTACCAGTTCTGCCGCATGTTCGACGAAGATCCGCGAGGCCACGCCTTTCCACTGCGGGTCCGACGGCGGGAAATGCGTGCCGATGTCGCCCGCACCGCAAGTGGCGAGCAGCGCGTCGGTCAAGGCGTGCAGGCCGACATCGGCGTCCGAATGGCCGGACAGTTTCTTGTCGTGCGGGATCGAGACGCCGCACAGGACGACATGGTCGCCGGGCTCGAAGGCATGGACGTCGTAGCCATTGCCGGTGCGGATGTCCGGAAAACGCGGCCGTTCGCCGGAAAGCCGCTGATCCGCCATCGAGATATCCCTTGCCCAGGTGAGTTTGACATTGTCCGGCGAGCCCGGGACGATTTTCACTGGAATATGTGCCCATTCGGCAATCGCGGCATCGTCGGTGAAGTCCGCCTTGCCCAGATGATGGGCCTTTTCATGGGCGGCCAGGATCGGCCAGAACGGGAAGCCCTGCGGCGTCTGGGCGGCATGAAGCCCGTTCCTGGAAACCGTCTCGCCGATCATGCCCGCGGCCGACTCGCGTTTCAGCGTATCGGCGACGGGCAGGGCAGGCAGCGCTGCCTGGCGCTCGCCGATGGCGGCGATCGTGCGGTCTATCAATTCCGCGTCGACGAACGGGCGGACGGCGTCATGGACCAGAACCCGGCTCGGTGCATGGCCTCTCAGCGCAAGCAATCCGAGCCGGACGGAGTCCTGTCTGGACGCGCCACCGGTCACCGTGACCACCCGGTCGGCGTTGGCGCCAGCGGCGCTGCGAAAAAGCCCGCTGTCGTCGGCATGAATGGCGACGACGACAGGACCGATTTTCGTATGCGCCAAAAACACGTCCAATGTGCGCGCGATGACGGCACGGCCGCCGATCCTTTGGTATTGCTTCGGCCCGTCGGCCTGACCGGCGCGCGCGCCGCGGCCGGCGGCGACGATAACGACGGCAACCTTGTCGTCCGCAGCCAAAGCCTGCTTTGCGCTTGCGTCTGTCATGCCGAGACGCTTAGCGCATCATCCCAAAAAGTGGAATCGCTTTTCGGAAGAGATCATGCGCAGATGCAAAGTGCCAATAGCGTCCCCAACTCCGCACAGCATCACTTTGGCTAGTGCCAGCATTTTCCCAAATGCGCCTTAATGCGACGTCATTGCGCGTTGCACATTGCCGCCATTCTGGCTAGTGAATGTGCAGCTATTAAAAATGCTTGGTTTTTGTGCATGCTTGACCTGACCAAATTGGCATCTCCGCTGGACGTGGGTCGTGTGAGAATCCGCAATCGCGCTTTTCTCGCGCCCATGTCGGGCATAACGGATGAGCCGTTCCGGCAGCGTGCCTATGCGCATGGCGCCGGGTTGGTGGTGTCGGAGATGGTGGCGAGCGGCGAACTTGCCAGGGGCAGATCCGGTTGCGGCCTGCGCATCCGCCATTCCGGGCTGCCGGTGCACATGGTCCAGCTTGCCGGCCGTGAGGCGGTGCATATGGCAGAGGGCGCCCGTATAGCCGCGGGCGAGGGCGCCGACATCATCGACATCAACATGGGCTGCCCGGCCAAGAAGGTGACGGGCGGCTATGCCGGTTCGGCGCTGATGCGCGATCTCGATCACGCCTTGTCGCTGATCGAGGCGGTGGTCGGCGCCGTCGAGGTGCCGGTCACGGTCAAGATGCGGCTCGGCTGGGACGAAAGCGCGCTCAATGCGCCTGTTCTGGCGCGCCGCGCCGAACAGGCGGGGGTTCAGATGGTGACGGTGCATGGCCGCACGCGCTGCCAGTTCTACCAGGGCAAGGCCGACTGGCGCGCCATCGCACGCATAAAGCAGGCTGTTTCGATCCCGGTCGTTGCCAATGGCGATGTCGGCTCGTCGGCGGAGGCAGCAATGATCCTCGACCAGTCGGGCGCCGACGCGGTGATGATCGGCCGCGCCCATTACGGCGCGCCCTGGACGGCAGGCAGCATCGCGGCAGCCGCGGCAAAAGAGATGACGCCCGGTGTGCCGGAAAGCCCGCAAGCGCTGGCCGACTACGTCGTTGCCCACTACCAGGACATGCTGTCGCTCTACGGCATCGAAAGCGGCGTGCGCCAGGCGCGCAAGCATCTTGGCTGGTATCTCGACCGCCACGCCGCTGGCGTCGTCGATGAGAAGCGAAAAGCCATCCTTACCTGCTTCGAGCCCGTCCGCGTCATTGCCGCGTTGCGCGAGGTGTTTTCAAGCGCTGCCGAACCGATGAACCTGCGGAGCGCAGCATGAATGCCACCGTTGCACAGAACATGGACATGGCGGACGCCGCACACATCGTGCTCAACACCATCCGCCGCCCGGTGATCATGCTCGATGCGGAAGGGTTCATCACCTTCGCCAATGCCGATGCCGAGGATTTCTTCCGCTCGAGCGCGACCATGCTCGCCCGCAACACATTACCCAAGCTCATTCCCTTCGGCAGCCCGTTGCTGACGCTTGTCGACCAGGTGCGCGAGCGCCGGGCACCCGTCAACGAATACCGGGTCGACGTGTCGTCGCCGCGCCTCGGCATCGAGAAGGTCGTCGACCTCTATGTCGCGCCGGTGTCGGAATTCCCGGGCTCCGTCGTGGTGATGTTCCAGGAACGGTCGATGGCCGACAAGATCGATCGTCAGATGACGCACCGCGGTGCGGCACGCTCGGTGACCGGCCTTGCCGCGATGCTTGCCCACGAGATCAAGAACCCGCTATCCGGCATCCGGGGTGCTGCCCAACTGCTCGAACTGTCGGCTTCCGACGAGGATCGCGCGCTGACCCGGCTGATCACCGACGAGACCGACCGCATCGTCTCGCTGGTCGATCGCATGGAGGTGTTTTCCGACGAGCGGCCGGTCGATCGCTATCCGGTCAACATCCATGTCGTGCTCGACCATGTGAAGGCGATTGCCAAGAACGGTTTTGCCAAGCGGATCAAGATATTGGAGGATTATGATCCATCATTGCCTCCGGTTTTCGCCAACCGCGACCAGCTCATCCAGGTGTTCCTCAACCTGGTCAAGAATGCGGCCGAGGCCATCGGCGGCGATCCGCAAGGCGAGATCACCCTGTCGACCGCGTTCCGGCCGGGCATCCGTGTTTCCGTTCCGGGATCTCAGGGCCGCGTGTCGCTGCCGCTGGAATTCTGCGTGCGCGACAACGGTTCTGGCGTCTCCGAAGATATCCTGCCGATCCTGTTTGATCCCTTCATCACCACCAAGCCGAACGGGTCGGGGCTTGGTCTGGCGCTGGTCGCGAAAATCGTCGGCGAGCATGGCGGCATCATCGAATGCGATTCGACGCCGCGCGCAACCACCTTCCGCATCCTGATGCCAGCCTGGAAAGAAACGCCGTTCGGCACAGACGACGATGGCGAAGGAGACCGCAAATGACGGTTCGCGGCAATATTCTCGTCGCCGACGACGATGCGGCCATCCGCACCGTCCTCAATCAGGCGCTTTCGCGCGTCGGCCATGAGGTGCGCGTGACGTCCAACGCCTCGACGCTGTGGCGCTGGGTGGCGGCGGGCGAGGGCGATCTCGTCATCACCGACGTGGTTATGCCCGACGAAAACGCCTTCGACATGCTGCCGCGCATCAAGAAGGCGCGACCGGAACTGCCCGTCATCGTCATGAGCGCCCAGAACACGTTCATGACCGCGATTCGCGCCTCCGAAACCGGCGCCTACGAATATCTGCCGAAACCGTTCGACCTGACCGAGCTTCTCAACATCGTCAACCGGGCGCTTTCCGAGCCCCGACGGCCGAAAATCGATGCGCGGGCGGACGAGCCGCCGGAAACGATGCCGCTGGTTGGCCGCTCGGCCGCCATGCAGGATATCTACCGCATGCTGGCGCGCATGATGCAAACCGACCTGACGGTGATGATTTCAGGCGAATCGGGCACCGGCAAGGAACTGGTCGCGCGCGCGCTGCACGAGTATGGCCGCCGCCGCGGCGGCCCCTTCGTTGCGATCAACATGGCTGCTATCCCGCGCGACCTGATCGAATCGGAACTGTTCGGGCACGAGAAAGGCGCCTTCACCGGCGCGCAGAACCGCTCAACCGGCCGTTTCGAGCAGGCCGAAGGCGGCACGCTCTTCCTTGACGAGATCGGCGACATGCCGATGGAGGCGCAGACCCGCCTGCTGCGTGTCCTGCAGCAGGGCGAATACACCACCGTCGGCGGCCGCACGCCGATCAAGACCGACGTGCGCATCGTCGCCGCCACCAACAAGGATCTGCGCACGCTGATCAATCAAGGGCTTTTTCGCGAGGATCTGTTCTATCGCCTGAATGTCGTGCCGCTGAGGCTGCCGGCACTGCGCGAGCGGTCCGAAGACGTTCCGGATCTCGTCCGGCACTTCTTCAAGCTAGGCGCCAGCGAAGGCCTGCAGACCAAGCGTATTTCCACGGGCGGCATCGAGTTGATGAAGCGCTATCCGTGGCCAGGCAACGTGCGCGAGCTCGAAAATCTTGTCCGCAGACTTGCCGCGCTCTATTCGCAGGACGAGATTTCCGCCGAAGTCATCGAGGCGGAACTGAAGACCGGCGAGAGGCCGGTCGTTCCCGGCGGCGGCAAACTCATACCCGACGATCTGTCCATCGGCCAGGCGGTGGAACATTTCCTGCAGCGCTATTTTGCTTCGTTCGCCGGCGATCTGCCGCCCGCCGGCCTCTATCAGCGCATCCTTTCCGAGGTCGAGTATCCGCTGGTGCTTGCCTCGATGACGGCAACCCGCGGCAACCAGATCAAGGCTGCGGAGCTCCTCGGGCTCAACCGCAACACCCTGCGCAAGAAGATTCGCGAACTCGGCGTCAACGTCTACAAATCGACCAGACAAGCTTAGAGCGCCGTTTTCTTTCAACAAATCGATCCCGATTTTCGGGCCGGTGTGACAGAGCGAAGCCTTTTCCGGGGATCGACCGCCGAAACAGTTCCGTCCAGGTCACACTTGTTGCATAATCGCCACAATGCGTTGCATACATCCGACGCAATCACTGGCTCTAGACGGCGACATGGCTCCACGGGCATCGAGACTCAGCGAAACGCTTTTCAGCGAACCCCGCACAAGGGACGGGCGCCGGCTGCTTGCGCTGCCGGGCGTCGTGGCAATTGCCGGTGCGCTGGTTACGGCGGCGATCTCCTTCGCCATCCTCGTCGGTGCTACGCCGATCACGCCGGACGAGAGGACAACGCTGGCGCTAATCGCCGTCAATGCGGCGTTCATCCTGTTCCTGATCGCGCTGGTTGGCCGCGAAGTGCATCGTATCGTGATGGCGCGCCGGCGCGGCAAGGCGGCGTCGCGGCTGCATGTGCGGATCGTCGCAATGTTCGCGCTGGTCGCCGCGATTCCCGCCATCATGGTGGCGATCATCGCCTCGATCACGCTCGATATCGGTCTTGATCGCTGGTTCGAAATCCGCACCAAGACGATCGTCAATTCGTCGCTGTCGATAGCCGATGCCTATGTGCAGGAGAACGCGCGCAACCTCCAGGGAACGACCCTGTCGATGGCTTACGATCTCGACGCCTCCCGCACGCTCTACGGTCTCGATCGAACCGGCTTCCTCGATCTGATGAACAAGGAAGCCGTTGGACGCTCGCTGGCCCATGCCGCACTGATCAGGTCCGACGGTTCGTTCGTCATGAGCGCCAAGACCGACGCCGATTTTGCCATGCCGGAGCCGCCGGAAGGCGCGATGAGCGGTGCCGCTGACGGCAGGCCGGTGCTGATCGAGCCGAAGACGCGCAACATCATGGGCGCCATCGTCAAACTGCGCGAGATCGAAGGGCTCTATCTCTACACCATCCGACTCGTCGATCCCGAGGTGATCAAGGCGCGACAGATTGTCAGGTCCAACAGCGACGAATATCGCGGCCTCGAAGACAGTCGCCGCACCTCGCAGGTGGCCTTTGCGCTTCCCTATTTGTCGCTGACGCTGATCATCATCCTGTCCGCCATCTGGACCGGCATCGCCGTGGCCGACCGCCTGGTGCGGCCGATCCGCCAGCTCATCGGCGCGGCCGACGAGGTCGCGACCGGCAATCTCGACGTTGCCGTGCCGGTTCGGCCCTCCGACGGCGACGTCGCCTCGCTCGGCGACACCTTCAACAAGATGCTGCTGGAGCTGAAATCGCAGCGTAACGAGATTCTGTCCGCCAAGGATTTGATCGACGAGCGGCGGCGTTTTTCGGAAGCCGTGCTTGCCGGTGTCACCGCCGGCGTGATCGGCGTCGATCCGTATGGCATCGTCACCATCGTCAACCGGTCGGCCGAAACGATGCTGGCCATATCCGCCACCGCCGCACTCGGGCAAAATCTCTCCGCCGTGCTGCCGCATGTTGGCCGCGTCTTCGAGATCGGCCGCAAGTCGGGCAAGCCCGTCCATCGCGAACAGGTGACCTTCTATCGCGCCGGTGCGGAGCGCACCTTCAACGTGCAGATCACGGTCGAGGCCGGCGACGACGGTTCGGAGGAGAAATCCTATGTCGTGACGGTGGACGACATCACCGATCTGGTCCAGGCGCAGCGTTCCTCGGCCTGGGCGGATGTGGCGCGGCGCATCGCCCACGAGATCAAGAACCCGCTGACACCGATCCAGCTTTCCGCCGAGCGCATCAAGCGCCGCTACGGCAAGGTCATCACCGAAGACCGCGAGGTTTTCGATCAGTGCACCGATACGATCATCAGGCAAGTGGAGGACATCGGCCGCATGGTCGACGAGTTCTCCGCTTTCGCACGCATGCCCAAGCCCGAAATGAAGGCCCTTGATTTGCGCGAATCGTTGCGCGAAGCCTCGTTCCTCGTCGAAGTGAGCCGCTCCGATATCACCTTCGAGCGCGTATTCGGCAATGAACCGCTCAAAGGCACGTTCGACAGCCGCCTGATGGCGCAGGCCTTTGGCAACGTCATCAAGAACGCAGCCGAGGCGATTGACGGACTTGATCAAAAGGACCGCTCGCACGGCATAATCCGGATTCAAGCCGGGCGCGAGAATGGTACGATTCGCATCGATGTCATCGACAACGGCAAGGGCTTGCCGCGCGAGAACCGCCAGCGATTGCTCGAGCCTTACATGACGACACGGGAGAAGGGCACCGGGCTCGGCCTCGCTATCGTCAAGAAGATAGTGGAGGACCATGGCGGCCGGCTCGAACTGCATGACGCGCCGGCGGATTTCCACGACGGGCGAGGCGCGATGATCAGCATCATCCTGCCACTCGCTGCCACTGTGCCGTCGCGCGGCGAAGGCAGGACAGAACCCGAAAGAGAAACTGAAAAGGTCGGTAATGGCGTCTGACATTCTCATCGTCGATGACGAGGAAGACATCCGCGAGCTTGTCGCCGGTATCCTGAGCGACGAAGGTCACGAAACCCGCACGGCATTCGACGCCGACAGCGCCCTGGCGGCGATCGCCGACCGGGCGCCGAGGCTGATTTTCCTCGACATCTGGCTGCAAGGCTCACGCCTGGACGGACTGGCGCTGCTGGACGAGATCAAGACGATGCATCCGAGCCTGCCGGTGGTGATGATCTCGGGCCACGGCAACATCGAGACGGCGGTCTCGGCCATCCGCCGCGGCGCCTATGACTTCATCGAAAAACCGTTCAAGGCCGACAGGCTGATCCTCATCGCCGAACGTGCCATTGAAACCTCTAAGCTGAGACGCGAGGTTTCGGATCTCAAGCTGCGCAGCGGCGAAACCTTCGACCTGATCGGCATGTCGTCGGCGATGAGCCAGTTGCGCCAGACCATCGAGCGCGTCGCGCCGACCAACAGCCGCGTCATGATCATCGGCCCCTCCGGCTCGGGCAAGGAACTCGCGGCACGCGCCATCCACACGCTGTCGGCGCGCAAGGGCGCCCCGTTTGTCACGCTGAGCGCCGCCAACATCACGCCCGAACGCATGGAGGTCGAGCTGTTCGGCACCGAATCAAACGGTGTCGAACGCAAGGTCGGCGCGCTTGAGGAAGCCCATCGCGGCATTCTCTACATCGACGAAGTGGCCGACATGCCGCGCGAAACGCAAAACAAGATCTTGCGCGTGCTGGTCGAGCAGCAGTTCGAGCGGGTAGGGGGCACCAAACGGGTCAAGGTCGATGTCCGTATCATTTCGTCGACGTCGCAGAACCTGGAGGCGATGATCGCCGACGGTCGTTTCCGCGAGGATCTCTATCACCGCCTGGCGGTGGTTCCGGTCATGGTGCCGGGATTGGCCGAGCGGCGTGAGGACATCCCCTATCTTGTCGACAATTTCATGAAGCAGATCGCCCGGCAGGCCGGCATCCGGCCGCGGCGCATCGGCGACGACGCGCTGGCGGTGCTGCAGGCGCACAACTGGCCAGGCAACGTTCGCCAGTTGCGCAACAACGTCGAGCGGCTGATGATCCTGGCGCGCGGCGACGATATCGACGCACCGATCACCGCCGATCTCTTGCCTGCCGAGATCGGCGATGTCATGCCGCGCACGCCGAACCAATCCGATCAGCACATAATGGCGCTGCCGTTGCGTGAAGCGCGCGAACAGTTCGAGAAGGACTATCTGATCGCCCAGATCAACCGTTTTGGCGGCAACATCTCGAAGACGGCCGAGTTCATCGGCATGGAGCGCTCGGCGCTTCACCGGAAGCTGAAGTCGCTGGGCGTCTGACAGCCAATCCGGTCGTGGCCTACGCAATTTTCGGTTACGGCGGCGGCGGAATCGCATAAGAAACGCTGCCGCACGTCTTTCGAGACGCGCAACGGACGCTGTAGCATTTTGTTTTTTGCGCATGGTCTTCCCCGAAAAATGGATTCCGATTTTCGGGGGCCATGCGCTGACTTCTTCAGGGGTGACCCATGCCGCGCATTGCCTATGTGAACGGGCGCTATGTCGCTCACGCCGACGCTTTCGTGCATATCGAGGACCGTGGCTATCAGTTCGCCGATGGTGTCTACGAGGTCTGCGAGGTGGCGCGCGGCTTCATCGTCGATATGCCTCGCCATCTCGGACGGCTGAACCGCTCGCTGACCGAATTGTCGATCGACTGGCCGGTCACGCCGGGCGTGTTGCCGATTATCCTGCGCGAGGTGGTCCGCCGCAACCATGTCGCCGATGGCCTGGTCTATCTTCAGGTGACGCGCGGCGTCGCCAGCCGTGATTTTGTTTTCCCGGCAGAGACGAAGCCGTCGCTGGTGGTTACCGCCAGGAAAGCCGACCCCGCTGCTGCCACCAGGAGGGCCGAAAGCGGAATCAAGGTCATCACCGTGCCTGAGAACCGTTGGGACCGGGTCGACATCAAGTCGGTCGGCCTGCTGCCAAACGTGCTCGCCAAGCAGAAGGCCAAGGAAGCCGGCGCCCAGGAAGCCTGGTTCGTCGATGCCGATGGCACCGTCAAGGAAGGTGGGTCGTCGAACGCCTGGATCATCACCAGGGACGGCGTGCTGGTGACGCGTCCGGCCGAGCACGGCATCCTGCGCGGCATCACCCGCACCACGCTCTTCGACGTGGCCGCCAGGCTCGGCCTGAAGATCGAGGAGCGGGGCTTTTCGGTCGCCGAAGCCAAGGCCGCGCGCGAGGTTTTCATCAGCTCCGCGACTACAATCGCCATGCCGATCGTGGCAATCGACGGTGCTCCCGTCGCCAACGGCCACCCGGGCTCGATAACACTTTCCTTGCGGCACGCCTTTTTTGACGTTGCGGAAAAAAGTCCAGCCTGATAACCGCACAGGTGGAATGAACATCAATATATCTCGTTCTGCTTGTCGTTATTGACGACAAGACGGTGTTTGCGCGCTTGACATGTGCCAGTTAATTTGGCGCATTGGCCTGCAAACCGAAGGGGATCGGCGAAAGACAAGAACAATGGCGGAACGATCGCAAAATCTTCAGGACCTGTTCCTGAATTCAGTTCGCAAAAGCAAAAACCCACTCACCATCTTTCTCATCAACGGCGTGAAGCTGACCGGTGTGGTCACTTCCTTCGACAATTTCTGTGTTCTGCTGCGTCGAGACGGCCATTCCCAGCTCGTCTACAAGCACGCCATTTCCACGATCATGCCGAGCCAGCCGGTTCAGATGTTCGATGGCGAGGAAAGCCAGGGCGCCTGATTGGCACGTAAGAAAGACGCGGACCGCAGCGTTCGCGAAAAACCAGCATATCAGCCGGGGGCGGAGGCCGAAGGCCCGACCCGGGCCGTGGTCATCGTGCCGGTGCTTACTCGCCAGCCGCGCGGCGACGAAGACACCAATCGTCCGCGACTGACGCGTTCTGCCGGGGCCCGCCACGACGAGGCGGTCGGCCTTGCCCAAGCCATAAACCTCGACCCGATCCATACCGCGGTTGTGACCGTCAACGATCCCCGGCCTGCAACCCTGCTCGGCAGCGGCAAGGTCGCGGAGTTCGCCGAGATCGTCAAGGAGGGCCGTGCCGAACTGGTCATTGTCGATCATCCGCTGACGCCGGTGCAGCAGCGCAACCTGGAAAAGGAATTGAACGCCAAGGTGCTGGATCGCACCGGCTTGATCCTGGAAATTTTCGGCGAGCGCGCGCGGACCAAGGAAGGCACGCTGCAGGTCGATCTGGCGCACCTCAACTATCAGAAGGGCCGGCTGGTGCGAAGCTGGACTCACCTCGAGCGCCAGCGCGGCGGTGCCGGTTTCCTCGGCGGCCCTGGCGAAACGCAGATCGAATCGGACCGCCGTGTCCTGCAGGACAAGATCAACAAGCTCAAGCACGAGCTGGAAACAGTGCAACGCACCCGTGACCTGCACCGCGCCAAGCGCAAGAAGGTGCCGTTCCCGGTCGTGGCCATCGTCGGCTATACCAACGCCGGCAAGTCGACGCTGTTCAACAGGCTGACCGGAGCAGGGGTGCTGGCCGAGGACATGCTGTTCGCCACGCTCGACCCGACACTGCGTCGGGTACGGCTGCCGCACGGCACGCCGGTCATCCTTTCGGACACGGTCGGTTTCATTTCGGACCTGCCGACGCATCTGATCGCGGCCTTCCGGGCAACGCTCGAAGAGGTGGTCGAGGCCGATCTCGTCATCCATCTGCGCGATATTTCGGACCCCGACACCGCCGCCCAGGCCGAGGATGTCGAGCGCATCCTCGCCGATCTCGGCGTCGATGCCGGCGACAGCAGGCGCGTCATCGAAGTGTGGAACAAGATCGACCGGCTCGATGCGGGCAACCGGGAGCGGTTGCTCGCCGACGGCATCGACGGCAACAAGGCACCGCCGATTGCCATATCGGCCGCCACCGGCGAGGGCATCGATGTGCTGAAGGCGGTCATCGAGACACGAGTTTCAGGCGAACTGGAAACGCAGACCGTCACGCTCAAGCCTGACCAGCTTGGGTTCGTCGACTGGCTCTACCGCAATGGCGACGTCGTCTCGCGCACCGACAATGAAGATGGCGGCATAACCGTGTCGCTCAAGGCGACGCGAAGCGCACACGAAGAGATAGAAACAAGATTGCACCGTAAGAACAACGGGTAATCGCCGTTACTTCGCGCTTTTGGCTTGCTGCCAAAGTGCCTCCATCTCGTCGAGCGTCGCCTTTTCCAGCGTGTTTCCGGACCTTTCCAGCGCTAGCTCGACATAGTGGAACCGCGAGCGGAATTTCTCGTTGGTGCCGCTGAGCGCCGCTTCGGAATCAACCTTGAGATGACGCCCGAGATTGACGACGGCAAACAGCATGTCGCCGAACTCGTCCTTGATCGAAGCCGTATCGCCCTTGGCAAGGGCCTGGCGCAACTCGCCGATCTCTTCCTCGATCTTGTCGAGGATCGGCGTGGCCTCGCTCCAGTCGAAGCCGACGCGGGCCGCTTTTTCCTGCAGCTTGAGCGCCCGCGTCAAAGCGGGCAGGGCGACCGGTACGCTGTCCAGAAAACCCTTGCCATGATCCTCCGGATCGTGCCCGCGGGCGAGGCGGGCATTTCGCTTTTCGGCTTTTTCCTCGGCCTTGATCTTCTCCCACGTGCCCTTGGCCATGCCGGCGCTGCGCGCCTCATCGTCGCCGAAGACATGCGGATGGCGGCGGATCATTTTCGTGGTGATGGCCTGGACCACGTCGCCAAAGGCGAATTCACCGGCCTCCTTGGCCATCTGCGCATGGTAGACGACCTGCAGGAGCAGGTCGCCGAGCTCGTCGCGCAGATCGTCCAGGTCGCCACGCGCGATGGCGTCCGCCACCTCGTAGGCTTCCTCGATCGTGTAGGGCGCGATGCTCGAGAAATCCTGCTCGACGTCCCACGGGCAGCCGGTTTCCGGCGCCCGCAGCGCCGCCATGATCTCGATCAGCCGGGAAATGTCTTTCGAGGGTTTCATCGGTTGAATGCTAGCCTGCGTCCGACGGTGCAGCCAACGCCGTCGCAAGGCGAGGGGCGATTGTCCACAGCGCTGCTGCTCAAAACCTCAGTCGAGCACAGAGACGATCGCCTTGGCGAGCGCGTCCATGCCGTCCTCCGGCAGGCCGGCGACGTTGATGCGGCTGTCGCCGACCATGTAGACGCCGTGCTCGGCGCGCAGCCGCTCGACCTGCGCTTCGGACAGGCCAAGCCGGGAAAACATGCCGCGATGGCTGGCCACGAAATCGAAGCGATCGGAATTGGACTGCCGCCGCAGCGCTTCGGCGAACTGCACCCGAAGCCGCAGCATGCGCAGGCGCATCTCCTCGAGCTCCGCTTCCCAGTCGGCGCGCAGCGTGGCGTCTTCAAGCACGATGCGCACCGCGGCCGCGCCGTGGTCCGGCGGCATCGAGTACATGGCGCGCGCCGCCGACAGCATCTGGCTCATTGCGACATCCGCCTGCGCGCTGTCTTTTGCCAGGATCATCGCCGCGCCGACGCGGTCGCGATACACGGCAAAGTTCTTCGAGCAGCTCGAGGCAACCACTATTTCCGGGACTTTCGCTGCCAGCAGGCGTACGCCGGCGGCGTCAGCGTCAAGGCCCTCGCCAAACCCCTGATAGGCAATGTCGACAAAGGGCAGCAGGCCGCGCTCGACGACGAGGTCGGCTATTTCAGCCCACTGCGCGATGTCCAGATTGGCGCCTGTCGGATTGTGGCAGCAACCATGCAGCAGCACCACGTCGCCGCTCCTGGTGGTCGCCAGCGCGCTCATCATGTCGGCGAAGGGAACAGCACCTGAGGCTGCGTCGAAGTAGGGATATTCGCGGATCTGCAAGCCGGCGGCGCGCATCACCGGCATGTGGTTCGGCCAGGTCGGGTCCGACAGCCAGATCGTCGCGTCGGATCGCGTCCTCTTGAGCAGCTCAGCCACCAGCCGCAGCGCGCCCGAGCCGCCGGGCGCCTGCGCTGCGCGGATGCGCGTCAGCTCGGCCGCAGGGCCAAAGACCAGCCGCGCCATCGCCGTGTTGAAGCCGGTATCGCCGGCAAGGCCGAGATAGGTCTTGGTGTCCTGGCTCTGCAGCAATCGTTTTTCGGCTTCGCGCACGGCGCGCATCACCGGCGTCTTGCCATCGCGATCCTTGTAGACGCCAACGCCGAGGTCGACCTTGCCGGGGCGGGGATCGGCACGATAGAGGCCGATCAAGGCGAGGATCTTGTCGGCTGGGGCAGGCTGGAGGTTTTCGAACATCGGCGCGGCTCCGTTGGCGGCGGAGTGATACGCAAATCGGCTGTGCTGCGCCAGCGGTTTTCATTTGCGCCAGGCTGAAAAACCGCCAACCGGGCGACTGGTCACAGAAATCCACAGCGTCGCCTGGAGGCGAGGCTCACACCGGCGAAAAGCCTTGATCGCAGGGCGCGTCGCGCCGTTCTATCATGCCGGCTTGAGAGCAGCAGACGGCAAGGCGGCTCCAGATTGCTGCTTCTTGCCGCCCCAACCGATCCGCGGCAACCATTCGAGGTAGTAGGCGAAGCCGAACTGCAGCGCGATACCTGTCGAGATCAGGATCGCGTCGTAGAGGAGGCCGCCCGGGCTGACGACCTTCATGACCTGCGCGATCATGGCGAGGATCGTTCCGGCGATGAACACCGGCAGCGAATGCTTGCCGAGAACCGCGAGCGGGTGTCCGGGCCTCGTCTTCGCCAGGTTGGAAAGCGCCGGGATTGCCACGATCAGATAGGCGATCGCCAGAATGTGCATGAGGCGCGACAGCGACAGGAACGTCTTGTCGAAGCCGGTCAGCACGGTAGGCAGGCCGGAGGCCGTCTCGATGCCCCACAGCGGCAACCGCACCCAAATCAGCGCGCCGACCAGATACAGGACGGCCGCGCTCGCCATCATCCAGTTGAAGCGGATTTCGCCGCCGCGCTTGATATGCAGCATGCCGGCGATGCCGATGACGAAAAGAAACTGCCAGGAGAGCGGGTTCAGGAACCAGAAGCCGTCGCCGGGAAAATTCGAGGGCGCGATCTGGAAAATGCCGGCGATGAGCCAGAGGAAAGCGGACGCAGCAAGCATCAGGCGCAGGCTGAAAGTGCCGATCCACAGGAAAAGCGGCATCATCAGAAGTACGACGGCATACATGGAAAGAATGTTGTTATAGCCGATCTGATGCCCGAGCGCCGCGATGCCGAGCAGCGCTTCCGGCGTGTCCTCGATGATCATCTGGATGTTGATCAGCTTCAAAAGATCGGGCCGCGAGAAATGCAATGCAGCCGCCGAGAAGATCGCCAGCGTCGCGACAGTGGTCATGACGTGGGTGACATAGAGGACACCGGCACGCCGCCAGGCCTTCAGGGTGATGAGCAACCGATTCCCCGGCTGGAACTTCAGTCCGTAGGCGAGCCCAACGGCAATCCCCGAAATCAGCACGAAGGCTTCGGAAGAATCGGAAAAGCCGAAATTCTTGTGCGTGACATACTCGAAGATCGTCCCCGGCACGTGGTTGACGAAGATCGTCAGCAGCGCCAGCGCGCGGAAGACATCGATGCGGGTATCCCGCTGGGCTGGCACATTGCCTGTCATGTCGGGGCTTGTCATGTCGGGTCGATAATTCGTTGAACAAAAGCGGGCCCAAAGGGCCGTCGGCGAAGGGAAGATTCGGCGGTGAATGTTTCCTGCCTATAACTCGCAAGTGCCCCGAAAAAGATGACACTTTCGCGATTTTTCGCGTCACAAATTAATTCAGGGATAAACATCGGAATCCCTGGTGGCGCTAAAACCGCGCGGCGAATTGTGTCGGCTGAGGGGAGGGCCGCTCGTTCCCGGACAAGGAATCGTACGCGCACTGGTGGCGTTGTACCGGTTGTGCCTGACATCCCGGATCGCAAAAAACTCAAAGAGCGGGATTAAAAGCCTGCCATGCTCCGTAAACAGGACGTGAGAGGGTCGATGCCACGCTTCGATATCGTAGGACAGCTTGGTTCTTTGCGCCGCTACGCGCGTTCGCTGACGCGCGACAGCGCGGAAGCAGAGGATCTTGTGCATGACGCGCTGGTGCGTGCCTATGAGCGGCGCGGCACCTTTCGATCCGGCGGAAACCTGCGCGCATGGCTGCTGTCGATCGTCCACAACGCTTTCATCGACGGCTTGCGGTCCCGCAAATCCGAAGCGGCGCGTGTCGAGCAGGCCGGATATCTTGCCGACGCCAGCATGCAGGCACCCCAGGAGCATTCCGTCCGCCTGGCACAGGTACGCGAAGCTTTTTTCAAATTGCCCGATGAGCAGCGTTCGGCGCTGCATCTCGTCGCCATCGAGGGACTTACCTACAGCCAGGCGGCCGAGGCCAGCGGCGTGCCGCTGGGAACGCTGATGTCGCGCATCGGCAGGGCGCGCGCAGCGCTTCGCGAGATGGAGGACAAATTGCCGGCACATGCGAAAAGCCACCTCAAGATCGTGGGAGGCCCGTGATGTCCATGATGAGCGAACTGCGCGACCCGGTGACCGATGCCGACCTCGACGCCTATGTCGACGACCAGCTGGACGTTGCCCGCCGCATTGAGGTCGAGGCGTTTCTGTCCGCCCGTCCGGAGGCTGCCGCCCGCGTGATGTCCGATCTCAGGACGCGCGACGAACTGCGCGTGGCGCTCGCCGGATGCAAGGGCATGGCGCGGCCGGCGACGGCTGATGCGGCGCGGCGGCTGGAACGGGGACTGGCTCGAGGGCGCGCCTTGCGCACGTTGCAGCGGGCTGCGGCGGTCGCAGTCCTGGTGGCTGCCGGCTGGTTGGCTAACGGCATCGTCGGGCCGATATCGGTGACGAAAGTCGTCGCCTCGACCCAGCCGCCCGTCTATCTGGAGGAGGCGATCCGGGCGCACAGGACGACGATCATACGCGAGGGCATGTCATCCCAGCCCGAAGCGCCGGATTACGATGCGGACGAAATCCGCGCCGCCACGGCGATCGTCATGCCGTCGCTGCCGAAGGACTGGAAAGTCCGTGACGTCCAGATCTATCCATCGCAGTTCGGCCCGAGCGTCGAGATGGCTGTCGACACAAGAGACCTGGGACTGGTTTCGCTGTTCGCGATCAGGCCCGGAACGTTCGACGTGGTCCAGCCGACCGTCGCCCCGTCGGGCGAAATTTCCTCGGCCTATTTCCAGATCGGCGAAGTTGCTTACGCAGTCGTCGCCCGAAGCGGTGTCCGCGATCTCGATCGCACCGCAGAAACGCTCGCCAACACGCTTTACTGACCTTCACAAAGGAGAACCCGCATGAACACCCCCAATCTAGGATACCGCACCGGCGTCGGAGCCCAAACCGGCGCCGTCTATGACGAAGGCCTGCGCCAGCACATGCTGCGCGTCTACAACTACATGGGCGTTGGCCTCGTCGTTACCGGCGTGATCGCCTTCGTCGTGGCTTCCACGCCAGCCCTCTACGTGCCGATCTTTTCCACTCCGTTGAAGTGGGTGGTGATGCTGGCACCGCTCGCCTTCGTGCTGCTGTTCTCGTTCCGGATGCAGACGATGTCCACGGCCGGCGCTCAGGCGATGTTCTGGGCATTCTGTGCGGTCATGGGCTTGTCGCTGGCGTCCGTGTTCCTGGTGTTCACCGGGACCAGCATCGCGCGCACCTTCTTCATCGCCGCCACCATGTTCGGCGCGACCAGTCTTTACGGCTACACGACCAAACGCGACCTGACCCAGTTCTCGTCCTTCCTGATCATGGGTCTGATCGGCGTGGTGATCGCCAGCATCGTCAACATCTTCCTCGGCTCGACTGCGCTCCAGTTCGCCATCTCGGTGATCGGCATCGCCGTGTTTATCGGTCTCACCGCCTGGGATACCCAGACGATCAAGGAGCAATTTGCTGAAAACTTCGGTGCGGAATCGCAGCAGAAGCTCGCCGTCTTCGGTGCATTCTCGCTCTATCTGAATTTTATCAACATCTTCCAGCTGCTGTTGAACTTCACCGGCGAGCGCGAATAGCCGCGTCAAATCCATGCATGTCGCGGCAGCGGCTTTGGAGCAGCGACATGCATGAACAGAGACTTGAAGCGCGTCGCGAAAATCTCTCGGAACGCGGCGCGCCTGGATATCGGAGTTGCTTCCCATGGACAGGAACGACCAGCAGGCGATCGGCACTCTTTTCGAGAAACTTGCGAATGTCGAGCGGCAGACGCCGCCGCGCGACGCCGAAGCGGAACGCTTCATCAACGATTAGATTGCCAGGCAGCCCGGCGCCCCATACTACATGGCGCCGGGGAGGGTAGGAGGCACGGCAATCGAGGAAAACGTCGGGCTGATACGGGCCTGTCGCTGGGTGGCTGCATCGGGCGAAGCTGGCTGGTAGGAGACCGGGCATCCATGGTGGCGATAAGCTTGCGATCCAGCCGACGAAGCAAGCCGCTGTGACCACTGTGTCTTCGAGGTGCCCAAGGCGAACTCTGCCAACCTGAGGAGCTGCACGTCAGAGGTGCCCGCCGGCGCGAAGATGTGGTGCGCATCCCGCAGCAATCTTTCGATGGGCCGGTCGGCGAACAATCCACAGGCGGCATGCACCTCCATGGCATTGCGGGCCGAATCCAAGGCGTACTCGACGTTGATCAGCTTGGCATTTATCAGTTCAGGGTCACACGGCACGGCGCGGTCCAGCATATGCACTGCGTGATAGGCGGCGATCCGGGCGGTCATCAGCCGCGACTGCATCTGGCCGAGTTTCTGCTTAATGGTCGGAAGTTCGCAAAGAGGGCTGCCGTAACGGTGCTGCTGCGCAGCAAATGCCACGGTCTCGTCGACAAGCGCATGGTGGATTCCGAGCGCGACGGCGGTCAGGTTGGGCCTCCCGTAGAGGATGCTGGAAGAATAGGCCACAGCCAAGCCGTCGCCCTCCTTGCCGAGCAGGTTTCAGCGGGGACCCGGCAGTTGTCGAAGACAAGTTCCCCAAAACCGAAGCCGTGCAAGCCCATCGCCGGCTTCAGTGCGGCACGTGAGAGGCCGGGGCGATCCGCCTCTACGAGGAACGCGGACAGTCCCTTCGAGCCGCCTCCGGTTCGGACGATCACCCCATGCAGATCGCCGACATGGCTATTGCCGACATACGTCTTGTGGCCGTTGAGGATATAGCCGTCGCCGTCGCGCTCTGCGTTGGACGCCATGCCGAGCACGTGGCTGCCGGACTGGCGTTCGGTTACGGCAATGGTCGGCAGACATTCCCCCTTGGCGATGGCCGGAAGCCATTTCCGCTTTTGGCTTTCGTTGCCGAAATGGATAATTTTCGTGACGCTAGCTGCGAGGCCTGCACCATCGCTCCCATAGCGCCGCTGACGCGCGAGATTTCCTCGATGACGATGGTCTTGGCCAGATGCCCGAGACCCAGGCCGCCAAATTCTTTGCCGATGGTGATGCCGATCCAGCCGTGGCGGGCGATCAGCCGAGATAGGTCATTGTCAACAGACCGCGAGGCTTCCATGGCAGATATGGATCTCGGCCTCCGCAAAGGCCCGTGCCTGATCCCGAATCTGATTGTGGCGCTCGGCAGCGAAACAATTGTCGACGTCGTAACTGTCCATCCGATCCTCCTGACTTCCGGAGCGCGATGATCGGAGCAGCGGACTACCGGACAATTTCACGAGAAGGGGAATTCGGTTACATCCGAAACATGGAAGCTACTGTCCCGTGACTCGAGGCACGACCGTCTGACGGCAGGTTGCGGAGCTGTTCGCGGCAACACAGAAGTGGGCCGGCCAAGTCCGGCATCTCACGGTCCTCAAACTTGTTCCGGGCTCGCGGAAGATCGTCGACCGAGCTTCTCCGCAATTACGTCGACAGCGACGCCGGCGCGTCGCCAGCGCTCGATCTTCCGACGTGAATCCAAATCGATCTGGGATAGGTGAGTTTCACGAGTGGCTCCATACCTTGATATCGCTGCAATGTCGCACTTCAAGATAGAACCCGCTTCCACCCCTCAGAAAGTCGCATAAGATAGATTATGGAACTAAC
The DNA here is from genome assembly GCF_055811415.1 of Mesorhizobium sp. WSM4846. Classification (NCBI taxonomy): domain Bacteria; kingdom Pseudomonadati; phylum Pseudomonadota; class Alphaproteobacteria; order Hyphomicrobiales; family Phyllobacteriaceae; genus Mesorhizobium; species Mesorhizobium sp. WSM4846. Next base: position 15,805 of record NZ_JBVVPZ010000022.1, on the reverse strand, counting down.
CTGCGTTTTGAATGCGGTGCTTTTCGGCCCAACCGCAGTCCTTGTTTCCTTGGAACCAGCGGAACTGCGGTTGGTAGCGTTGCGTCTCCCTGGACGCACATAGTTCCTACGCCGCCTGTGGCACGCAGGCCTCGCAGATCGCCGCGACGTGCCGGTGGTCGGTGCCGCAGCAACCGCCCAGGATGCGCATCGTCGGAAACGAAGCTGTCAGCCTGCTGTAGCGCCGCCCGAGATCGTCCGGGTCGCCCGCGTCGAGCGTTTCCGATTCGTCCAGTTCGGCATGGCTTTTGGTTGAAGCGTTCGCCTTCACGCCATAGACGCGATCGAGCCAGCGCTCGCCCTTGTTCAGCGCCTGCATGAAATGCGTCGGATGGGCGCAGTTGATCATATAGTAGGCCGGCGCACCGTCTGTCGCGTCGTCGACCCTGTCGATCGCCTCGCCGAGCGCCATGCCGGTCACCAGCTTGCCGTCCGTCTCCACGGTGAACGAGATCATGCACGGCATGGCATGCGCCTTGGCAGCCCGCGCCACGCCGATTGCCTCGTGGAAATTGGTGAGCGTATAGGCCGCAACCATGTCGGCCTCGGTCCGCGCGAGACTCTCGATCTGCGCCGCGTGATAGGCTTCCGCCTCGCTGGCGTCCATCTTGCCGGCTTTGTAGCCGTCGCCGCGCGGCCCGATCGCGCCGCTGATGACGCACGGCGTTTCGGCGGTCTCGAACTCATTGCGCAGATCGAGAAGAAGCTCGATCGAGGCCTCGTTGACGGCCCGCAACGCTTCCGGCCCGTAGCCGAGCAAGGTTCCCCAATCGGGGTTGGCTCGCCACGTCGGCGTGTCGAGGATGAAGCCGGTCCCGCTTCTGCGTGCAATGGTCAGATAACGGACGAAATATTCCCTCAGCTTCTGCCGGCCTTCAGGCGTTGCCATCAGCGTGAATGAAGCAAAGTGCGGAAGGTCGAGGCCTTCGTGAAAGATGAGGGTCGTTTCCATGCCGCCATCGCTCAGGAATGTTCTGTTGGCGAGTTGCGGCAGATTCTCGCGGTACTTGGCCATGTTTGTCTCCAGTGGTAAGATGACACCGTGCCGCCCTGATGGCGGCCGGTTCGCAATAGCAAGGTTTTAGCAGTACGTGCCGCCGGTGCGGTAGAAGGCTTGTGGTCCGGTACTCCACCGAAGCGGAAATCGCAGCAATTACAGACGGATAGCCGCGCTGGCCCGGTCATATTGCTATCAGTGCCGATGGTGGCGGGTGTGAAAACCATACCGCCGGTACGGTAGATTTAAGGGCATTCGGTCATGCGCAAAGGTGCGGAAACGCGCGAACGCATTCTGGAGATCGCCGAGGCCTCGGTGCTCGCCAAGGGGTTCGGCGCGACTTCCATCGAGGAGGTGATCGCCGAAGCCGGCATCACCAAGAGCGGCTTCTTCTATCATTTCAAGGACAAGAACGAACTCGCCCGCGCCTTGATGCTGCGCTACGTCGAGGAGAACGATCGCATCTTCGATGATGTGTTTCACCGCGGCCGGCAATTGTCCGATGATCCGTTGCAGTCGTTCCTGATCACGCTCAAGCTGCTTGCCGAGCTGATGGGTGACTTGCCGAACGGCCACCCCGGCTGCCTGATCGCGACGTTCACCTATCAGGAGCGCCTCTTTGACCGCACCGTTCGCGACATCGCCGCCGCCGCCGTCCGCTCCTGGAACGGGCGGTTTCGCGATGCGCTGAACGAGATCGCGGCCGTCTATCCTGCCCGCAAGGGCATGGACCTCGACGACGTCGCCATCATGTTCTCCTGTGTGATCGATGGCGGCATCATCATGTCGCGCGGGCTCGGCGACCCGCGTGTCCTCGAACGCCAGATCCTCGCCTTCCGCAACGTCGTAAAGATGTTGTTCGCGCCGGCGGCGCCCGAAATCATGCAGCCGCCCACCGCCGTCGCCGCCGAATAGAGTGCGCCGGTCGCACGCTGCGGCGGCCCCGAGGCTACGTATCAGGTGCGTTCGATTCAGACTGCCAGCGTCGCCACGACAGCCTGCGCTGCCTGGACCATTGCCTGCGGCTCGGCGGCGAACACCGCGTCGTGCGCGCCGGCCGCAGCCCAAACGCGATCGAAACCGAGCAGCGTTTCGTCGGCGAACGCCGGGATCGCAATCAGATGGCCGATCGGCGCCACGCCGCCAATGGCAAAGCCGGTCTCGTCGCGGATCTGCCGGGGGTCGGCGCGCTTCAGCGGCTCGCCGGCCAGTGCGGCAGCTCTGGCCAGATCGAGCTGATTGGAGCCGGAAACCAGGAAGAGAAACAGCTTTCCGCTGGTTTCCCCCTGGAACACCAGGGATTTGACGATCTGGGCGACTGTGCAGCCGCATTGCGCGGCGGCTTCCTCGGCGGTGCGTGTCGAGGCGCCCATGCGCCTGATTTCGATGTCGAGGCCGGCATCGCCCGCTGCCCTGGTCACACGATCAATGCTTCCAGCCATGAAGAACCGAACCTATCATGCAGATACATAAGGGATTTCGATCGTCATGCCATCATAGGCCGGGTCGACGTCGGCTGGCGTCTCGGCCATCACCGCAGCGTAGTCGAGCGGCGAATGCATGTGCGTCAGAACGGCCTTTTTCGGCACCAGTTTTTCGATCCAGCCGAGCGCCTGGCCGAGCGACAGATGGCTCGGATGCGGCCTGTATTGCAGCGCATCGATGACCAGCACGTCGAGATCGCGCAGCCGTTCGGCGGTGGCGTCGGGGAAATCACTAACATCGGGGCAATAGGCGAGGCCGCCGATGCGAAAACCAAGCGATATGATGTCGCCATGGATCTGCGGCAGCGGCTCGAGGGTGAGGGCACCCCCCTCGCCTTCGATCACCACCGGCCGGGCATGGTCGATGATATGGGGCTCGACAATGGGCGGATAGGAACTGCCTAACGGTGTTTCGAAACAATAGCCGAATGCTTCCCTTAACCGCAGCATGGTCGGCTGGTCGGCGTGGATATCGATCCGATGACGCTGCTCGAGCACGAAGCCGCGCAAATCGTCGATGCCGTGGATGTGGTCGGCATGCGGATGCGTATAGACGACCGCATCTATGCGCCTGACTGAAGCCAGCAGCATCTGCGCGCGGAAATCCGGCCCGGTGTCGATGACGACTGTGGTCCTGTCGCCGTTTGCCGCGATCCGCTCGATGAGCGCTGCGGTGCGCATGCGCCGGTTCCTCGGATTGGCCGGATCGCAATTGCCCCAGTCGCCGGTGATGCGCGGCGTGCCCGGCGATGAGCCGCAGCCGAGAATGGTGAGGCGCAGCCGGTCGCTCATGCGTCAAACGCTCAGCGCGGTCGGGCGCGGCATCTTGCTGAACAGCCGGAAGAAATTGTCCGTGGTGACAGCGGCGATGTCAGCCTCGCTGACGCCGATCGTTTCGGCCAGCACCTTGGCCGTATGCGCGACATAGGCAGGCTCGTTGCGCTTGCCGCGAAACGGTACCGGCGCAAGGTACGGCGCGTCGGTTTCGACCAGCAGGCGGTCATGTGGCACATCGGCGGCGATGGCGCGCAGCTCGGCTGAATTCTTGAAAGTCACGATGCCGGAAAAGGAAACATAGCCGCCGAGCGCCACGCCGATTTCGGCCAGCCTGCGCCCTGACGAAAAACAGTGCAGGATGAACGGGAAGGCGCCCTTCCCTGTTTCCTCCTTGAGGATATCAGCCATGTCGCTGTCGGCATCACGCGCGTGGATGACCAGAGGCAGGCCCGTCTCGCGCGCTGCGGCGATGTGCGTGCGAAAGCCCTGAGCCTGCGCATCGCGCGGCGCATGATCGTAGAAATAGTCGAGCCCGGCCTCGCCGATCGCCACCACTTTGCGATGAGCGGACAGCCGGACAAGCGCCTCGACAGTCACGTCCAGCTCCTCGGCGGCGTTGTGAGGATGGGTGCCGACAGAGCAATAGACTTCGTCGAAAGATTCAGCGATCTCAAGCACTTGTTGGAACCGCTTCACACGCGTCGAGATCGTCACCATGCGACCGATTCCAGCGGCCAAGGCGCGGGCGACGATGGCCGCCCGCTCCTCTGCGAAATCCGGAAAGTCGAGATGGCAGTGACTGTCGACCAACATCAGATGCTCGCGTCCGGCTGCTCGACGTAACGCGGAAACACGCCCTCCGGCGCGGGCAGAGTAACCCCCGATACCAGCGCATGGTCCGCGTGGACATGCACGAAATCGCGGCGGTCCGCCGGTACGGCCAGCAGGTCGAGCAGCTTGGCGGCCGACCCCGGAATGAAGGGCTGGCACAGCAGCGCCACGCGTCGGACGACTTCCGCGGTCGTCCACAGCACCGTTTCCATGCGCGCCGGATCGGTCTTTCTGAGCGCCCAGGGTTCCTGCGAGGCGAAGTAGCGATCGGCCTCCGCCACGACGCCAAAAATCGCCGCCAGTGCCAGATGGATGGCCTGCTCCGCCATTGCCTTGCGTGCAGCAGCAAGCGCCTCCACCGCCTGGTCGAGGATCGCCCCGTCGGCCTCCGCCAGCTCGCTGCGTTTCGGCACCATGCCGCCGCAGTTCTTGGCGATCATCGACAGCGAGCGCTGCGCCAGATTGCCAAGACCGTTGGCGAGGTCGGCATTGGTGCGGTTGACGATGGCGTCGTGGCTGTAGCTGCCGTCCTGGCCGAACGGCACCTCGCGCAGGAAGAAATAGCGCACCTGGTCGAGGCCGTAGTGCTCGACCATCGCGAACGGGTCGATGACGTTGCCGACCGATTTCGACATCTTCTCCCCGCGGTTGAACAGGAAGCCGTGACCGAAGACGCGGTTCGGCAAGGGGATTCCGGCCGACATCAGGAAGGCCGGCCAATAGACTGCGTGGAAGCGCACAATGTCCTTGCCGATGATATGTGCATCGGCAGGCCAGAAGCGCCAATTGTCAGCATTTTCATCGGGATATCCGGCAGCGGTGATGTAGTTGGTCAAGGCGTCAACCCAGACATACATCACATGCTTCTCGTCGCCCGGCACCGGGACGCCCCAATCGAACGTGGTCCGCGAAATCGAAAGATCCTTCAGGCCTGACTTGACGAAGCTGACCACCTCGTTGCGCCGTTCGGCAGGGCCGACGAAGTCGGGTTGGTTTTCGTAGAGCGTGATGAGCTTGTCCTGATAGGCCGACAGACGGAAGAAATAGCTCTCTTCCTCGACCCATTCGACAGGTGTTCCCTGCGGCCCGTAGCGGAGATTGTCGGCGCGGACCTCGGTCTCGTCTTCGCCGTAGTAGGCTTCGTCGCGTACCGAATACCAGCCGGCATAACCGCCTTTGTAGATGTCGCCATTGGCCGCCATCGCCTTCCAGATCGCCTGAGAGGCTGCGTAGTGCCGCTTTTCGGTGGTGCGGATGAAATCGTCATTGGAGGCGTTGAGCGCAACGGCCATGCGCTGGAAATCGGCCGCATTGCGGTCGGCCAGTTCACGCGGCGAAATGCCTTCCTTCTTCGCCGTCTGCAGCATCTTGATGCCGTGCTCGTCGGTGCCGGTGAGGAAGAAGACTTGCTTGCCATCGTGCCGCTGAAAGCGGGCAAGTGCGTCGGTGGCGATAAGCTCGTAGGCATGGCCGATATGCGGCTTGCCATTGGGATAGGAAATCGCCGTGGTGATGTAGAATGTGTCGCGTGACATGAATGAACCGTCATGAATGTCTGAATGAATGATGCCGGTGGATATCGCATCGAAACGGCGATTGCCATCCCGATGGGCCGTCACATTCGCATTGCAGAATTCAGGCGGTCGATCATGGTCAAGGCGTGCTGCTTCTTGTCGAGATTGTAGGTGTCGGTTTCAGATATAGCGTTCAAAGCCTCGTGCCAAGTGTCGGACAGCGTTTTGGCCCGCGCCAGATCGCCCGCCAGCGCGGCCTGGCTTGCGCCGGTCGAGAGCAGGTCGAGCGCCCGGCGGTTGAAGATATCGAACTGGATCGCCCGGTCGCGCCCGGCGACCGCTTCCGCGAGGCGATAGGCGCCGGCAACATCGCTCTTTGCCGCTATCGCCAGGGCGTCGAGCGTCTCGGCGATTTCCAGCCCGCCATATTGCGTCAACAGGATTGCGGTGCGCGCGCTGCCCCCTGCCCGCTTGGCCAGTGCCGCGCGCGCCGCGGCATCGTCCGGAGGCGGTGGTTCGACGCTCTCCAGAACCGTCATCAGGCTCTCGGCATCCAGCGGCGTCAGCCGCACCATCTGGCAGCGCGAGCGGATCGTCGGCAACAGGCTGCCCGGCGCATGGACGATGAGGATGAACAAGGTGCGTGCCGGTGGTTCTTCAAGATTCTTCAACAAGGCGTTGGCCGCATTGGTATTCATGTCGTCGGCGGGGTCGACGATCACCACCCGGTAGCTGCCGTCATGCGAGGTCAGCGACAGGAAACGGCTGACCTTGCGGATCTCGTCGACGGTGACGACCGTCTTGAAACTCTTGGTCTTGTCGTTCGGCGGGCGGGTCAGATGCAGCACCGAAGGATGCGCGCCGGTGGCGATCTGGCGAAACAGCGATGACGCCGGATCGGGAACGGCAAGCACCTCCGGCGCCTGTTCGAACGCGGGATGCTTCAACAGATGATGCGCCAGATGAAAGGCGAGCGTCGCCTTGCCGATACCGACCGGCCCGACAAAGATCAGCGCATGCGGCAGCTTCCCGGAGCGATAGGCTGAGGCCAGCATGTTCGCTGCCTGGTCATGTCCGACCAGGCGCGGCGTCTCGGACGGCTCCGGTACGCCGTCGAGCGTGTCGTGCTGTTCTGGTGCGATCCGTTCGAAAATCATCCCGGCGCCTGCTTCCTGTGCCTCGGCGTCATCGTCTCCAAGGCCGCGAACACGGCGCCGGCGATGACATTCTCCACCGTGTCGGGGTCGGCGGACGCGTCGATGACGATGCAGCGCTCGGGTTCTGCCGCGGCGATCGCCAGAAAGGCTTCGCGGCGGCGCTGGTGGATATCGAGCGTTTCCTTTTCGAAGCGGTCGGCGCCGGCATCGGTGCCCCGCCGTGCAGTGGCGCGCCGCAGTCCTTCGGCCGGGTCGATATCGAAGATCAGCGTCATGTCGGGCACCATGCCGTTGATGGCGACCTTTTCCAGCGCGTCCATGAAGGCTGGATCGAGGCCGCCGGTGACGCCCTGGTAGACGCGCGAGGAGTCTATGAAGCGATCACAAAGCACGATCGAGCCGCGCTCGACCGCCGGCCGGATGACCTGCTCGACATGGTCGGAACGCGCGGCGGCGAACAGCAGCGCCTCCATCCTGGGACCGAATGGCTCGGCAGCGCCGGAGAGCAGCACATGCCGGACCGCCTCGGCGCCTGGCGAGCCGCCCGGCTCACGCGTGACAAGGACATCGTATTGCTTGGCGCGCATCTTGCTGGCCAGCCGCTCGATCTGCGTCGACTTGCCTGCCCCCTCTCCGCCTTCGAAAGTGATGAAGAATCCGTGCGCCAAAGCCTGTGTCCATGCTGCGGGACCGTAATAGTCCTGACTTGAGAAAAGGTCCACGCCGCGGCTGCTAACGCAGCCAGCCGACCGCCAGTTCCTTGGCGGCATCGAGCGCGCGTTGCGGCAGCGAGCCGACGCCAACCGGCTCGGCGGCGAACAGCGGCGTCTCCTGGCTCAGCGTGTCACCGATCGAGACCCGCAGCGCACCCACCGGCTGCCCCTCCTCCACGGGGGCCGCAACCGGTCCCTCATAGACGATCCTGGCGGTCAGCTTGTCGCGGTTGGCGATCGGCAGGAAGATGACCACGGGCGCTTTGGCCTTCAGCGCCACGCCGGATTTCGCACCGCCGAAAACCTGGACCTCGCCGACCACCTCGTCCTTGGCGAAAATCTCGGTTTTCTCAAAGGAACGAAGGCCCCAGTCGAGCAGCTTTCGCGCTTCTTCGGCGCGCTCGCGGTCGCTTTCCAGGCCGCTCATCGCCGCAATGACCCGCCTGCCACTGTGGCTGACCGAGCCGACGATGCCGAAGCCGGATGCCTCGCTCCTGCCCATCGCCAGGCCGTCGGCGCCGATATCCATCGCCAGCAGCGGGTTACGATTCCTCTGGGTGATCTTGTTCCAGGTGAAGTCCTTCTGGCCGTAGTAGCGATAAAGGTCCGGGTACTCGCGCCAGATGTGCAGGGCAAGGAGCGCAAGCTCTCGAACCGTCGTTTGCTGACCATCGGCCGGCAGTCCGGTTGCATTGACGAATGTCGATTTCTCGAGGCCAATCTGCCTTGCGCGCTCGGTCATCTCAGTTGCGAAATTCGCCTCCGACCCGGCAAACCCTTCTGCGATGATGATGCAGCCGTCATTGGCTGCCTGGACCGTCACGCCCTGGATCAAGTCTTGAAGCCGGATCGTCGATTTGAGTTGGGCAAACATCGTCGACGTTCCGGATGGCGCGCCGCCGGTGCGCCATGCGTTCTCACTCACCACGTATGTGTTGTCGAGCGTCACGCGCCCCGATTTGATGGCGTTGAACACCACCTCCATCGTCATCAGCTTGGCCAGCGACGCCGGCTGAATCGGCCTGTCGGCATCCTTGGAAAACAGCACCGTTCCGGTTTCGGCATCGATCATGAAGGCCTGCGCGGCCTTGGTTTCGAAAAGCTGCGCCGCGGCCGGAGCCAGCGAAAGCAGCAGGAGGCCAAAACCCAGAAGCCCGGCGAGAGGCGCGGCGAAGCGAAATTTCATGAGAAGTTCGACCTGTCAGCCGGTAGTTCCGGGCAAGCTCTAAAGCGCGTCGCGTTCGACGACCTCACGCGACGCGCTTCAGGTTGTTGTTTCATGCATGTCGTTGTCGCAAAACCGCTGCACACTTTTGCGCGACATGCATTATCAGGCTTTGTCCCGGCCGAGCAACCGCGCGATGGACAACCGGCCAAAACTTCAGGTTTTGCCGGTCAATTCCGAACCACGAGCGCGTCCGGCGCGCCATGCGACCATGCCGCCTGCAGCATCTCGTCCAGGCTGCCATGGCCGTCCGGGTAGAGATTGACCGAATACCAGTCCTTGCCCTCGAACTCGGAGCGCTGGATTTCGGTCTTGCCAAAGCCGGAAAGTTGGGTTGCCACCTGCTGCGCCTCGGCGGCATCCTCGAACGAGCCCGCCGCGATATAGTCCGTGGGCAAAGCGGCCGTAGGAACTTGCCGCTTCCACGATTGCAGGATTTCGGCGGGCCCGGCTCCATCCAGCGCGGCAAAGACAGTGGAGGCGCGCTGCACGCGTTCGTTGGCGTAAGACAGCGTCGCTACCCTGAACGGCGATTGCGGCGGCAGATTGATCTGCGGCCGTTCCGGTACGATCGGCCCGAAATCGGGCAGCGTCACACTGCCAGCGGCCGACGTCTCCGCTGCCACGACAGGCTGTGCTGATGCGGAATTCGTCAACTGGCCGGGAAAGGCAGCAGCGGCGGCCAACGCCGTGCTCGGCGATGGTCCATTCATGGCGATCATGACGCCGGTGGGCAGGCCGTCCGACGGATCCGGCACTCTGTTGCCTGGATTATAGGAGGCCATCAGATACTGTTCGTCATTGCCGTGAAGCGGCGCCCGTCCGACATATTCGACCTTCACCTTGGCCGTGCCGATATTGGCGTAGTCGAGCATTTCGGCGGCCCGCTTCGACACATCGATGATGCGCCCGTCATGGTAAGGACCGCGATCGTTGACGCGCACGACGACCGAGCTGCCGGTCTTCAGATTGGTGACGCGCGCATAGCTCGGCAGCGGCATTGTCGGATGCGCGCCGGTCAGATGTGTCATGTCGTAGACTTCGCCGTTGGCGGTCAGCCTGCCGTGGAAGGCTTCGCCATACCAGGAGGCGAGACCCTTCTTGGCGTAGCGCTTGTCTTCCTTCGGATAATACCACTTGCCGCGCACTTGATAGGGCTTGCCGAGCTGATCGCGTCCGCCGCCACGCTGCAGGCCCGACATCTTGAAGGTAACGCGCGGGCTGGCTTTTACGCCATATTCGGATTCGGAAAAATATTCCTTGGAGCGAGGCTTCTTGTTGACCATTGCCTTCGGCTGTGGCGGCGCCGCGCAAGCCGCCAGCAAGGCAGCCGACAGGGCACACAACGCGAAAGCGGAAGCGCGACGAAGACGCGGGCGCGTCGTGCTTGGCATTTTTCGATTGTCCCCTCTCAACAAAGGCGCCGCGACTTGACCGTCGGCCGGGCCAAAACCTACCCGACAATGCCAGCGCCGCCTTGATTCCCAATCCCTTGTGCACAGGAATTGTTTATCACCGTATTAACCGATTATGGTCGGAACCGGGCGAGATTGTGGCACAAGCCGTCCCGGCGATCGCTGTGAGAAATCACAGCGTATCGAGCTTTGGCGCAGCGCTGCTCGTCCTGCTCAAGCCCCGCGCCCGTGCCCTGCCCCTGGCAGGAACCGGCAACAGCCGGTTGACAGGACTTCGTTGGGCGCACTAGAGCAATGAAGCGCAAACGATCTCCGAGGCGTGCCCACAGGGTACGCGTTGCCACGTCTTCCCATCCAATACCGTAGCGTTGCGTTGCAAAAAGCGTAGCAGCATGTTCTATCAACGTTCGCTGTGGGCTTGGAGACATGTCACTCGACTATCACTACCAAACCATTGGGTTTGTGCTGGATCATTTGATCGCGACTCTATGGAGGTGATGCTCTATCGCGAAGGCGACGAAGAAGAAGTTCACGCGACGTTCAATGACGTGCTTCACTGGATGATCGACGAGGGTTTGATCCGAGCAGCAAGTATCCAGGTTGACGACCCATGCGACCACTTCAACGGGGTGCAGCTGACCTCGAAGGGGATCGCCATTATCAAAGCCGATCCAAAGGGATCCGAGGACCTAGATAAGTGCATTGAGAAGACGCTCGTTGAGGGAAAAGATGGAGCGCTAAGCGCCGACACCTATGGCAAGATTGGGCCTTTCGTCGGTGGATTGCTCGGAGGCCTAGGACAGTCGTTTGGTTAGCTCCCCACTGTGAGGCAGCCGGCTGAACCAAAGGTGCCACATCACTCAGCCGTGACGGTTTTCTAGGATGCCCAAAGTCGAACTGCCAATACCTACGCTCCAGCAGGTCGCGCGGATGGCGCCCGAGTTGAACTCTTGGACGTCGATGGCCGTGCGTGCATACGGCATGTATTCTGGCATTAACGAAGCAATCAAAATGACACGTGGCAAGAATGCCTTGGCGAAGGAGCGCGCGAACGAAATTCGCCAGGAAATGATTATGATGACGCTGATCAGATTGTTCGCTGTCATGGATCGCCAATCCGAAGTCTCGCTGCAATCGGCCTATCGGTTTCTGAACCAGCCAACAGCGTTGGCGGAAGTGGTTCAATGGTACTCCAGCGGCCAAGGTCCGACAGTAAACGCGCCGGCGACCTGCTCAGCGGCACTGGACAAGTTCCTCTCGGTCTACCGCCAAGTCGATTTCAAAGGCTTCGGCCGGATACAGTCATTCCGGAACGGCCAGATCGCGCATATCGCTTGGCCGGATGCAGAAAAGGCCAAAATCACCTACTCCGAGGTTGAAACCATGGTCCGCGCGTGCTGTGAGATGGCGGGCCAACTGACGTTGATGACGTCCGGCCTCAATGATTGGCCCGATGAACACTTAAACGAGGCGCACCATGACGCCTACGAGTTCTGGCATGCGGCTATTTCGGCCGATGCAGAGGGCCGTTTGGAAGACTCGAAAGAAGCTATCCCACGACGGCCCGCCCGTTTGTAGGCATCCACGCGCCATTTTCATCGGTGCGAGCATCCCGGCTGCAGCAAGAATGCCGGACGGGTTTCGCCAAGCCGCGGCGACATGTTCGCCGCATTCCTCGTGGCGGCTAACAGCGATCCCGCCAAGTTCGAAGACCCTCACCGTTTCGATATCGCGCGACACCCGAACCGGCGGAATTGCCGTCCCTGCGGTCGCGAAGCGCGATTGCATAAAGACGGCAAAGGGCTGGCGACGGCAAGAAGCGGGGCGACAATCTCAACCCCAATGCCGTTTTAGCTTCTGACTCCATCCTGAAAACGCTCATTCCACGCGTCGCTGTCAGCGTTTTCCGTCCGCCCAGTGGTTGGCCGCAGGGTCAGAGTCGCAGGAACAGGGTGATTACTGCCATGTTGACCAAATCAACGAAGAAGGCGGAAACCAGAGGCAGCATGATGAAGGCGTTCGTTGCCGGCCCGTAATGCCGCGTGATAGCCGACATGGAGGCGATGGCGGTAGGAGTCGAGCCGAGCGACAGCCCAGTGAACCCTCCAGACAAGACCGCCGCCTGATAGTCGCGGCCGAGGCTCGGGAAGACCACCAAAAGGATATAGGCCGCAGCAACCACTGTCTGCACAGCCACGATGACGAGCAGCGGCCCGGCGACGCCGGCCAGCATCCAAAGCTGCATGCTCATTAGCGACATCGCAAGAAAGATCGACAGCGCGTAGCTGGAGATCAGATCAAGGGAGGCTGTGCGCGCCGGCCAGTTGAGCCGCGGCAATAGGATCGGCACCGTATTCGACAGAACGATGCCCATTATCAGGCAAGGCACAAAGAGCGGCAGCTTGATCGAGCCAAAGCTCGAGATCCAGCTGTGCACCAGATAGCCGAGGATGACCGCTACGTTGACAACGAGCATCGCGCGCATGATCCCCATCTTGTCTATCGGCGCCGCATCTGCCTCCGGCGGCAATTCCCCGCGCGGCGAAACTTCTGGCGAAGGCGCGAGGCCGTGGCGCTCGATCAACAGCTTCGCGATAGGCCCTCCGAGGACGCTGGCGATGATCAGCCCAAGAGTTGCGACAGCGATGCCCATCTCGAGTGCGGCAGGAAACCCGTGATCGGCAGCGATCGTAGGCCCCCAGGCAATTGCGGTGCCGTGTCCCCCAACAAGCGAGACCGAGCCGATCACAACCCCTGCCGACAACGGCAAGCCGAACGCCATTGCCCCGATCGTGCCGACGCCGTTCTGCAGAAAGACAAACACGACCGTGATCAGGCAGAGCGTCGCTAGCACCCGCCCACCGGCCGCCAAATCGGTCAAGCGTGCGTTCACCCCGACGGTGGCGAAAAAGATCACCAGCAGTCGGTCGCGGGTCGTCATGTCGAAGCCGATCTCCAAGCCTAAGACCTCGTAGACCGCCCAGAAGGCCAAAGCGGCGACAAACCCGCCAGTGACCGGCTCGGGAATGTTGTAGGTGCGAAGGAACGATACGCGCTGCGTGATCAGCACACCGACGAAGAAGACGACGATGCCGACCGTGAGAGCCAAGAAGTCCGGTGCGACCAAGCTCGCTACCTTCTCCGGCATGTCAACCTCCTTCGTTCCCGCGGTGCAACACACTCTATCCGATCACCAACTTTTTGTTTGCGTCGTCGATGAGCGGGCGGGCCGTTCGACTTGTTCGAGGCCGCAGATCCCCATCTATTGGCTGTCCATTTCTCTCTCACGGCGGGAACAGGGGTTCGATTCCCCTTGGGCGTACCAATGATTTCAACAACTTGACGACAATCCGAGATCTTCGGCCCCGATAAGGGACCGGAAATGCACTGCTGCGCGGGCCATTTCTGTGCCTGATCCGGCCCAGACGAGCCTAATGTTTGGTTGCCGTCGCGGGGGTGCAAAATCCTCCCACATCAATCCGACGTGGATGGGGAGGCGGAGGCGTGCGAACCGCTAAGGCCTCCTTGCAGCTCTTTAGCATCAGTTCGTGCAGAAATGGGTCGGCTCCAACCATAGGGATGTCCATCAATGCAGCGCCGAAACTCAGTGCGTCTACATGAGCGTCAACAGCTTTCGTACCCGCTGCGTATTGTCTGACCTATGGTGGACGAAACTCATTGCAAGCAGCACCAGCATTCGCCCGACAAGCTGCCGGCAAAGCACAACACGACCACGCGGCGACCAGTTCTCGTCCAGGTTTTCACACCGCCAATAACCGGAAATGGCGCGACCAAGACCGGGTCTGGCAACTGGGCCAAAGGAAAGGCGGCTGTCGGGGAACGACACAATCAACCGTCAACCAGGCGACCCAAAGCCTGCATCTGCCAAAACGGCCATTTCGCTGAGAGTTTGCTTCATGCCGGCGAAACGCGCACCAGCGCCCTGTGTGTTACGTGCGAGTAATAAGCCCGCGCCTCTGGCGGAGAGCGCGGGCCGACCGGGTTTTGCGTCCCGATCTGCAGCGGGCAGCGGGGGGCATGCCCACTGGTCACAGACAATTTTTAGAAATCGCTACAGTTCCATCCTGACTAGTACTTCGGGAATTGCAGGAGCCGGCGGTTGGCACCTTCCGGCACGGCGGCTTCGAACTCGCGCGCTATGCCGCTTGGCCCCTACTGGCCGGCGTGGCTGTCGCACTGGTAACCGCTATCCTGATGCGTGAAACCTACCCCGTGCAAGCGCCCGCCCCAGTACCGAACCATGTATGACCGTGTAGTGGCCTTTGCTTCGGATGATCGTGTGCTTCGCATTGCTGTGCGGGTTGGTTCTCTCTCCGACGCCTGCCGCAGCACAGAAAGATCAACCGATTCGGATGGCATCGGGGGTGCAGTATCAGTTCCTGGAAAGCTGGGATGTCGACCGGCTGAACAAAATCCTTCAAACAGACGCGCCTGAATTCTTCGGGCTTCTGGTCACGTATAGCCCGGCCCGCAATGCCGTCCGGCTTTATCGCGTCACCTACTCCTCAGTGATCCTGGAACGCGGCAACAAGCCGCTTGTGGCTACGGCCCTTGTTGCGATCCCTGAGACCTCTGAGACAGCCTTTCCTGTCAATTTCCTACCAGCATGGGACAGTCTACGGAAAACAAGAGGTGCTTCGTTCCCGGAGCAGTCACCCGAAACCGAACTCATGATCGCGCAGTTCGCCGGACAAGGATGCGTACTCGTCGGTGCGGACTATTTTGCTTTGGGAGAGTCCGACGAGCCCGAGGGTTATCTGGTGAAGGGCACCCATCAGCAGGCCACTTTCGATATGCTGGCAGCCAGCCGGGCTGTGCTTGATGATCCCTGAACTTCCCACGAAACAATGATGCACCTTGGATGACGACGATCGTCATCCTGACAGCCCTCTCCTTCGAGAACTACTACGGCGGACCCGGCCTGGCGCGCTCGGTCATCAGCGATGATTATTACGCTGTATCGCGCGACCTTTACGAGAGGCGGCCATTGAACCATTGAACCCTGCCGAGATCTCGACGGATCAGCACAAGCTGGTTCGTTCTGATTATCTTAATCCCCGCTTCTTTGCCGCTTCAGCCTATGGGCGGCCCGTGGCGGACGCCCAAGCCTATCGTTGGATCATCGAAACGCCGGTCCGTAACTATTACGGGGAGAGCGACGAGGCCGTCAGCACCGGCTTGGGGCGGTTAGCTATGACTTATCAGCGCGCGATTGGGAGCGGGAACGAGCGCGTCGAAGCTATATCGACAGGGGACACCACCCATCGTGGCACCTTCGCCAGCGCGGTGCCACAATGGAAGGTCTGGTTCGATACTCTCTCCAAATGAGGCGCTGTCCAACTGGGGCTTTTGGGATGAAAGCGTACGCCAGGGAGGTGAGCGACGAATTTGGCAACGGTTCGACTGACTGAACGTCCGTTTCCGAGGTGGTATTGGGCGGCGGGAAGGTCCGGTCAGGGTCAGATCGCGTCATGCAACGCTCGCAACTGAATGACCGCAAAAGGGTCGAACCCGGTCGTTTAGAGTAATTTGGGTTTGGGGCGAGAGCGACCGGCCATGAGGAGGTCCCGAACTGTGAAGGAGCGTGTCGGTCGGGCGCGCCTGACATGGGCCCCACAAGCCACCCCCCACC
>NZ_JBVVPZ010000021.1:84121-99988 GCF_055811415.1 Mesorhizobium sp. WSM4846 | reverse complement strand
CATCGCAGCGTAGAATCACAACCGATTCCCCGCTGCAACTCCTATCTTAGCGCATATGCCCAAGTGGGGGAGATGTCAAGGTTTGGCAAAGAGGGCAGGACAGAGGGGCCCGCCGGCGTCCCGAACGATTCTACTGTGTCGCTCGAAATGCGGGCGCTACAAATCGAACAGCGCGATCTTGCGCTTGTCGAACTTGATGGCGAGCTCGCCGCGCACCAGTTTGAGCGCCGCCTCGCCGAACACGGCGCGTCGCCAGCCTTGCAAGGCCGGCACGTCGGCGTCCTCGCCCTCGGCAGCGATGCGGTCGATGTCGTCGCTCGAGGCCAGCACCTTCGAAGCGACGCCCTCCTTTTCGGCGACGATCCGCAACAGCACTTTCAGCAGTTCAGAAGCGGCATTGGACCCTTCGGGCGGCTGAAAACTCTTCGGCAGCTTCGGCATCTCTTCCCTGGGCAAGGCAAGCGCGCTGTTGACCGCGCCAAGCAGCGCCGATGCCGTCGCCGAGCGTTCCCAGCCTTTCGGCGTGGTGCGCAGCTTGCCGAGTGCTGCCGCATCGCGCGGTGCCTGCTGCGCCACCTCGTAGATGGCGTCGTCCTTGAGCACCCGGCCGCGCGGCACGTCGCGTTCGCGCGCCTCACGCTCGCGCCACGCCGCCACCGCTTGCACGATCGCCAGTTCCTGCGGCTTGCGCAGCCGCATCTTCAGCCGCTTCCAGGCGTCCTCCGGATGCGGATCGTAGGTTTCGCGGGCGGTCAGCACGTCCATCTCCTCGTTCAGCCAGTGGGCGCGGTTTTCCCGCACCAGCTCGGCGCTGAGGTGCTGGTAGACCTCGATCAGATGGGTGACGTCGGCAAGCGCGTAATCGAGCTGTTTTTCGGAAAGCGGCCGGTGGCGCCAGTCGGTGAACCGTGAGGACTTGTCGAGCCGGGCGCCGGTGACCTTCTGGACGAGCTGGTCATAGGAGACGCTGTCGCCGAAGCCGCAAACCATCGCCGCCACCTGGGTGTCGAACACCGGATGCGGCACCAGATCGCCGAGATGAACGATGATTTCGATGTCCTGGCGTGCCGCATGGAAGACTTTGACGACCGCCTCGTTGGCCATCAGCCTGAAGAACGGCTTCAGGTCGATATCGGGTGACAGCGGATCGATCAGCGCTGTCACCCCGGGTGCTGCCATCTGGATCAGGCAGAGAATCGGCCAAAAGGTCGTCTCGCGAATGAATTCGGTATCGACGGTGACGAAATCCGACTTTTCGAACGCGGCGAGAGCGGTCTCGAGTTCTTTTTGGGTAGTGATGACGTGCATCAAATCGCTTTTGGCAAAGTGTAAGGTCTCCTTCAATTTCAGCCGCGCAGGCTTTCGTCAAGCCGCTGTCGGGGTTTCAAGACCTGGCGGGCGCTCATCATTGCTTGGCAGGCCCGTCGGAATCATCGTTGCGCTTGGCCAGCCGGGCGAACACCGTCGATGTGCGCAAAAGGCCGATGAAACGGCTGCGATGGCCGGCCGGCACGCCGGATCGCACCTGCATCCGGTACAGTATGACGACAACGAAGATGGCATAGACGGTGGCGGTGAACACGAACAGCGCGCTTGGCCCGAAATACTGCATCGCCGTCGAGGCGGCGAACGGCCCGCCAATGGCGCCGAAGGAATAGAACAGCATCAGCGCCGCGTTGATCAGCACGAACTCGCCCTTGTCGGCGCGGTCGTTGGAGTGCGCCGCCGACAGCGAATAGAGCGGCATGGCGAAGCAGCCGAAGATGAAGACGATCACGAAGTTGAGGGACGGATCGCTGCGCGCCCAGAACACCAGCGCCAGCGACGCGAGCAGCGCGCAGCACGTCGTTATCAGCAGCACGGAACGCCGGTCCCAGCGGTCGGACAGATAGCCGAGCGGATACTGGATGATGGCGCCCCCGAAGATGCCGACGCTGACGAAGGTGACGACGTCGGTGACCGACATGCCGATCTGTTCGGCATAGACCGGCGACAATGTGCGAAAAGCGCTATTGGTGACGCCGACGGCAATGCAGCCGAAGCAACCGAGCGGCGAGATCCGCCAGACGCGGGCCAGGTCGAGCTTAACGTCTTCCGGCGGGGTAGGGTTGGAGCGATCGCCGAGCGACACCGGTACCAGCGAGAGCGTGATCATGATCGACATGACGGCGAAGATGGCGAAACCGCTGGCGCCGACGATTGGGATCAGGAACTGTGCGCCGGTGACCGAACCGATGTCGACCATCCGGTAGATCGCCAGCACCCGCGCGCGGTCCTTATTGGCGGCCCCGGAATTGAGCCAGGCTTCCATGATGGTGAACAGGCCGGCGAAGCAGAAGCCGCCGGCGAGGCGCAACGCGCACCACATGACCGGGTCGACGACCAGCACCAAAAGCAATGTCCCGGCCGAAGCGATCGCCGCCAGCGCGGAAAACGCGCGGACATGGCCGACGGCCTTCATGATATGGGTGACGGCGAGGCAGCCGAGCAGGAAGCCGGCGAAATAGAACGTCCCCATCAGGCCGATGGTCGAGGCCGAAAACCCCTCCTGCGCCCCGCGCAGCGCGATCAAGGTGCTCTGCAGGCCGTTGCCGCCGAGCAGGATGCCGGCGGCAATAAGGAGCGGGATCAGCGGGCGCATGGAGGACATGAAGGAAGGCCTGTCGTTGATCCTTCTTGAACCATCGCCCACGCCAATGCCAGCGGCAATTCCCGGCGGTTGGCAGGCCAGCGCCGGCTATCAATGTCTCAGTTTGATTTAGCTGGGGGATCCTTCGCGCTGCCGATGGCGCACTCGGATGGCTTGCCGCCCTACCGAAGAATCCTGTTTGTCATCAGCCATTTCACGGAGCGGGGCCACGCGTAATTCGCACCCATCCGCAGATCGGTAAAACCCTGCGAAACAGGATTCCCGGTTTCAGCATCGAGGATGCGAATGAACATCGTATGCTCTGTTCGGCTGACGCGCGTTACGACGCCCAGCAGGGCAAGAGACGCGCCGTGCTCTTTGGCGATCTTGCCTTCACAGCCGCCGCAATTGCGCAATCCGTGCGGCGCCACCGCCTGCTCATCCCCGGCCGGCACATCAACCACTGTAAAACGCCCTGACTGGGAGAGCATGTCCTTCGCCATTTGTGCCGACTCGGACAGATAGCGCCTATCATGTTCATCCGGCGGAATTATGCCTGCGCCACCGCTCTTGTCTTCCAATTCGAAAGGAAACACCTCGATTGACATCGGCTTTGTCTGAGCGTGTGCAAATGTGCAGGTGCCAACAAGCAGCGTCACCAGGACAGTCAATGTGCGAATGCGCATGGTAGTCCTCCCGCCAATGTGACCACCATTGTACACGGCTCGGCCACGCTGATCACGATCAGGCGGAGGAAATTCTACACTTTGACTGTGGTGGGGCGTTTTCACCCAGCCTCGGACGAATGCCGAAGTTCGTATCAAGATGCTGCCTGTGCGTTGCCCGTGCGCCGCCTGCCTTGACAAAAGCGGCCTCACATGTGCTTTTCGCGCAAATTTCGGGCCGGGCCATCATGCCTTGGCCGCAATCAAACATCCGGACTTGCCAATGACAATGCATCGTTACCGCAGCCATACCTGTGCCCAGTTGAGGAAGAGCGACGTCGGCTCTTCTGTTCGCCTGTCGGGCTGGGTGCATCGCGTGCGCGATCATGGCGGCCTGCTGTTCATCGATTTGCGCGACCACTATGGCCTGACCCAGATCGTCGCCGACCCGGATTCGCCGGCTTTCAAGATTGCCGAGACCGTGCGCGGCGAATGGGTCATCCGCGTCGACGGCGAGGTCAAGGCCCGCCTGGCCGAAACCGCGAACGCCAATTTGCCGACCGGCGAAATCGAGGTTTTCGCGCGCGAGATCGAAGTCCTGTCGGCGGCCAAGGAACTGCCGCTGCCGGTGTTCGGCGAGCCGGACTATCCCGAGGACATCCGTCTCAAATACCGCTTCCTCGATTTGCGCCGCGACACGCTGCACAAGAACATCGTGGCGCGCACGAAGATCATCGCCGAGATGCGCAAGCGCATGGGCGAGGTCGGCTTCACCGAATTCTCGACGCCGATCCTGACCGCTTCGTCGCCCGAAGGGGCGCGTGATTTCCTGGTGCCGTCACGTATCCATCCCGGCACCTTCTACGCGCTGCCGCAGGCGCCGCAAATATACAAGCAATTGATCATGGTGTCGGGCTTCGACCGTTACTTCCAGATAGCGCCTTGCTTCCGCGACGAGGACCCGCGCGCCGACCGGCTGCCGGGCGAATTCTACCAGCTCGATCTGGAGATGAGCTTCGTCGAGCAGGACGACGTTCTGGCGACAATGGAGCCGGTGATGCGGGGCGTGTTCGAGACCTTTGCCGCCGGCAAGCCGGTGACGCAGGAGTTTCCGCGCATCGCCTATGACGTTGCCATGCGCAAATACGGCACTGACAAGCCGGACCTGCGCAACCCGATTGAGATGCAGGCAGTCTCCGAACATTTCCGCGAGTCCGGCTTCAAGGTGTTCGCCAACATCCTTGCCAACGACCCGAAGGCCGAGGTCTGGGCCATTCCGGCCAGGACCGGTGGTTCCCGCGCTTTCTGCGACCGGATGAATTCCTGGGCGCAAGGCGAGGGCCAGCCGGGCCTCGGCTACATCTTCTGGCGCAAGGAGGGCGAGAAGCTCGAAGGCGCCGGTCCGCTCGCCAAGAACATCGGCGAGGAGCGCACCGAGGCAATCCGCCTCCAACTCGGGCTTGCCGATGGCGACGCCGCCTTCTTCGTCGCCGGCGACCCGAAAAAGTTCGTCTCGTTCGCGGGCGCAGCGCGCACCCGCGCCGGCGAGGAGCTGAACCTGGTCGATCGCGACCGTTTCGAACTGTGCTGGATCGTCGACTTTCCCTTCTTCGAATGGAACGAGGATGAGAAAAAGATCGATTTCGCGCACAACCCGTTCTCGATGCCGCAGGGCGGCATCGATGCGCTCAACGGCGAGGATTTGCTCGGCATCAAAGCGTTCCAGTATGACATGGTCTGCAATGGTTTCGAGATCGCCAGCGGAGGCATCCGCAACCATCTGCCGGAAACCATGGTCAAGGCGTTCGAGACTGTCGGGCTCAATCGCGAGACGGTCGAGGAGCGCTTCGGCGGCCTCTACCGCGCCTTCCAGTATGGCGCACCGCCGCATGGCGGCATGGCGGCCGGCATCGATCGCGTCGTAATGCTGCTGGTCGGTGCCAGGAACCTGCGCGAAGTGACGATGTTCCCGATGAACCAGCAGGCTTATGATCTGTTGATGAGCGCACCGTCGGAAGCCAGCCCGCAGCAGCTTCGCGAATTGTCGCTGCGCGTCGCGGTGACCAAGAAAGAGGGTTAAAAACCTCCCGCAACCGACTCTAAACGCTGTCGGTTTGCGCCGCCCCTCATTGCCCTGCCCGTCCTCCGCAGCAGTTGCGCCGCAGCTGCGGAGGGTGGACCGGGCATTTCTCCCCGTATGGTGACGGGGAGAAAGACACTCTCACAAATGATTTCGCCAACTGCCAGCGTTGCAAAGCTGGGCGCCAATGTCGCGGCCATCTCCCTTCTCCCCGTCACTATACGGGGAGAAGGTGCCGGCAGGCGGATGAGGGGCGGCGCTGACGCTCCCAGGCCCGCTCCAATCAGTCTTCGTTCGCCTTGACCGTCACGCCAAGCGTCTTCGTCAGGTCCGCCGGGTTGGACATGGCGCCTGCCATGATCAGCGCGAACGGCACAGCTGCCGGCGGTTCGGCCAGGATCTCGATGCTCTGCGGATCATCCAGATATTTGCCGACCGCAGCCGACACCTGCGCCGTCAATTCCGGATTGTTGAGCTGCGCCATGCCGAAAGGCACGACCGCCTTGGCCTGGTTGGCGACGTCCTTGCCGGACATGCCTTGCTGCTTGCCGACATAGTCCAGCACCTTGTTGGTCAGCGAATCGTCGTCGAAGCGGATCGAAGCGCTGTTGAACGAAAGCTGCTGCAAGATGCCAAGCATGGCCATGCCTTGCGCCGAATTGTCGGCGCCTTCGGGCTGCGCCGCCATCTTCTTCTGCATCTCCTGCAGCGACTTGATGACGTCAAGCGTGTAGCCGCCGAAACCGAAGGTCATGCCGAACGTTCCGGCATTGTCGACGGAGATGTCGTATTTCGACAGCTCCATCTTGCCGTCCGCAGGCTGCCAGGTGCCCTCCATGGCAAGGTTGCCGGTGATGTTCTGGTAACCAAGCGCGTTGATCACCTCCTTGGACTTCGGGTCCTCGACCAGCGTCAGGTCGGCATTGAACTTTTCCGTGGTGCCGGAAAACGCCATCGCCTTGCCGTCGGCTGGCGGGGTGATTTCGATGGCGAGCCCGTCCATCGAGAAGGCGGTCTTGTCGGCGATCTTGACCGTCATGTTGTCGAGCTCGGCCGATTCATACATCATCATTGAACCCAGCGGGCCTGTGGCGCCGTCGGCGGGAACGGTCATGTCGTGGATGATGAAGGCGCTGAGGTCGAGCGTGACGCCGTTTTCGCTATGCTGGAATGCCGAAGTCGAGATGGTTTCGATTTCATAACCGCCATTGGCTTCGGTCACCCCTTCGAGTTTGATGTCGCCGATCTTGAGCGCTTCCTTTTCGGCCGCCGGTTTGAGGGCCACGCCTTGCAGCACCATGCTGGAGGCATCGCCCGTCACCCCGGTCCAGGAGATGTCGACGCCCTGGGCGGCGAGAGCCGCCTTCAGCCGGTCGGCGACCGCCGCATCCTGCGCGAAGGCCGCATTCAGCGGCAGCGTCAGCAGCAAGGTCGAAAAAGCGAGTTTGTTGAGTGTCGAGCGTCTGATCGTCATCGCGGTTCCCTGAGAGTGTGCTGAAGATTTTTCAATTTGTTGCGCCGTCACCCTTCCGTGACGAACTGGACGGGAAAAAGGCCTTCCGCCACACAATGGTCGAAAACCACGGCGAAAGGCAAATCCGATCCATTGCCATAGAAGCGGGATGTAACCGAGTGATGTTGCTGGCATCCAGTTCGTATTGCGCAAGAGGCTGCCCCATTCAGGCGCCTCTTGCCGCGAATCACCCGCTCGGCTAGTCCCAGCCCATGGGAAAAAGGCTTTTGCCGCCTGGCGATGGCGGTGGCGACAACATCGAGCCGATCGATCTGAAGAAAGCGCTGGAAGAGCGCTATCTCGCCTATGCGCTGTCGACCATCATGCACCGGGCGCTGCCGGATGTCCGCGACGGGCTGAAGCCGGTCCATCGCCGCATCATGCATGCTATGCGGTTGCTCAGGCTCAACCCCGACCAGGGCTTCGCCAAATGCGCCCGCATCGTCGGCGAGGTGATGGGCAAGTTCCATCCGCATGGCGACCAGTCGATCTACGACGCGCTGGTGCGGCTGGCGCAGGATTTTTCGATGCGCTATCCCCTGGTCGACGGCCAGGGCAATTTCGGCAATATCGACGGCGATAACGCCGCCGCCATGCGCTACACCGAAGCGCGCATGACCGACGTGGCGACCGAGCTGCTGTCCGGCATCACCGAAGATGCGGTCGACTACCGGCCAACCTACAATGAGGAGGACGAGGAGCCGGTCGTGCTGCCCGGCGCCTTCCCCAACCTGCTCGCCAACGGCTCGTCCGGCATTGCCGTCGGCATGGCGACCTCGATCCCGCCGCACAATGCCGCCGAGCTCTGCGACGCTGCCCTGCATCTGATCGAGCACCCCGATGCGCCGGTGACGACGTTGATGGATTTCGTCCAAGGCCCGGATTTCCCGACCGGCGGCATCATCGTCGACAGCCGCGCTTCGATCCTCGAAGCCTACGAGACCGGTCGCGGTGGTTTCCGCGTCAGGGCGAAATGGAGCCAGGAGGACCAGGGCAGGGGCACCTGGAGCATCGTCGTCACCGAAATCCCCTATGGCGTCCAGAAGGCGCGGCTGATCGAAAAGATCGCCGAGCTGCTGATGGCGCGCAAATTGCCGCTGCTCGAGGACATCCGCGACGAGAGCGCCGAAGACGTCCGCGTCGTGCTGGTGCCGAAGAGCCGTTCGGTCGATCCCGGCATCCTGATGGAATCGCTGTTCAAGCTGACCGAGCTCGAAAGCCGCTTTCCGCTCAACATGAATGTCCTGTCGCGCGGCAAGATACCCAACGTGCTGTCGCTGAAAGGCGTGCTCAAGGAATGGCTGGAGCACCGCCGCGAGGTGCTGATCCGCCGCTCCAGGCATCGCCTCGGCGAGATCGAAAGGCGGCTGGAGATACTCGCCGGCTATCTGATCGCCTATCTCAACATCGACGAGGTGATCAGGATCATCCGCGAGGAGGACGAGCCCAAGCAAGTGATGATGGCGCGCTGGTCGCTCACCGACAACCAGGCCGAAGCCATCCTCAACATGCGGCTGCGCGCCCTGCGCAAGCTCGAGGAATTCGAGATCCGCAAGGAATTCGACGGTCTCACCACCGAGAAGAAGCAGATCGAGGCGCTGCTCGCGTCCGATGCCAGGCAGTGGTCGACGATCAAGTGGGAAGTCTCCAGCATCCGCGAGAAATTCGGACCGGAAACCGCGCTCGGCAAGCGCCGCACCCAGTTCGCCGACGCCCCCGAACATGACCTGACCGACATCGCCCATGCCATGATCGAGCGCGAGCCGGTCACCGTGGTCGTTTCGGAAAAGGGCTGGCTCAGGGCGATGAAAGGTCATCTGACCGACCATTCGTTGCTGACCTTCAAGGAGGGCGACAGCCTCAAGCTCGCCTTCCACGCCCAGACCACCGACAAGGTGCTGCTCTTCACCACCGGCGGCAAGTTCTACACGATCGGCGCCGACCGGCTGCCGGGCGGGCGCGGCCATGGCGAACCGATCCGCATCATCGTCGACATGGACAACGACCAGGACATCGTCACCGCCTTTGTCCATGATTCCAAGCGCAAGCTTCTGCTGGTGTCGCACGACGGCAACGGCTTCATCGTGCCGGAAGAGGAAGTCGTCGCCAACACCCGCAAGGGCAAGCAGGTGATGAACGTCAAGGCGCCCGACGAGGCCCAGCGCTGCATGCCGGTCGCCGGTGACCATCTCGCCATCGTCGGCGAGAACCGCAAGATGCTGGTCTTCCCGCTCGCCGAAATCCCGGAGATGGGGCGCGGCAAGGGCGTTCGCCTGCAGAAATACAAGGATGGCGGCGTCCTCGACCTCAAGACCTTCACGCTCGCAAGCGGTCTCTCCTGGCAGGATTCTGCCGACCGCACCTTCATCAAATCACGTGAAGAGCTGGTCGAATGGATTGGCGCCCGAGCCTCGGCCGGACGCATGGTGCCGAAGGGATTCCCGAGGACGGGGAAATTCGGGTAGTTGCTAATCTCCCCCTCGAGGGGCCCTCGAGGGGGAGATGTCGCCGAAGGCGACAGAGGGGGTCGGAACGTTCAGGCGCGACGCGACCTCTTATTGCGACAGAGGAGGCTGGAGCTTCACGCTCGGCGACCCCCTCTGGCCTGCCGGCCATCTCCCTCTCAAGGGGGGAATTTAGCAGCTCCATCCAAACATTTGGAATGTCGTCACGATTGCTGCACTATGTCGGTGCATAAGCATCACTACATAAGGCGCGGACACACGCGTTTGGGAGAAATGGGCATTTGAAAGAAGCCAGGGTTCGGAAACCGGAAGGGCAGCAACGCCTGTTCGGCCTGTCGACGCCGGTCAGATCCGCGGTCATTCCGCCGCTGTCGGCGGCGCGGTGGCTGCTGGTACTGATCGTCGCCGCCGGTGTCTATTTCTTTCATGGTTTCCTGGTCCCGGTGCTGGCTGCTCTGGTCATCGCCTTTGCCAGCTGGCCGCTCTATCGGCGGCTGCTTGCTGCCGTCGGCGGCAACCGCACGGTCGCCGCGACATTGGCGATCCTGTTCATCCTGACCTTCCTGGTGGTGCCGATCGCGCTCGCCGGCGCCTACGCCAGCAACGAAGTCCGCGAATGGGTTGGCTGGGCGATCGAGACCAACCGCCACGGCGCGGTGACGCCGCACTGGATCGCCACGCTGCCGGTGGTCGGCGACTGGCTGAACGAGCAGTGGACGCGCAATCTCGGCCATCCCGGCGGCATCGGCGAACTGATCCAGCTGATCAGCGGCGCCAACATCGGCAGCATCTATCGCGGCGTGCTGGCCGCCGGCGGCAGCGCCTTCGGCCTTCTGCTGGCGCTGCTGTTCATGATGATCGCGCTGTTCTTTGCCTATCGCGACGGCGAGCATTTCGCCGGGCAGGTCGACCGTCTCGGCGAACGCATCCTGCCGACCAGGTGGGAGCGGATTTCACGCGTCGTGCCGGCGACGATTTCCTCGACGGTGACCGGCATGACCATTATCGCCATTGGCGAGGGGGTGGTGCTGGGCGTGGCCTACTGGCTGGCCGGCGTGCCGTCGCCGGTGACGCTCGGCGCCCTGACCGGCATCATGGCGCTGATCCCAGGCGGCGCACCGATGTCCTTCACGCTTGTTTCGATCTATCTCGCCGCCAGCGGCTCGCCGATGGCCGGTTTGGCGCTGTTCATCTGGGGAAGCGTCGAACTGTTCATCGTCGACAAGACATTGCGGCCGAAGCTGGTCGGCGGCCCGATAAAGCTGCCGTTCCTGCCGACCTTTTTCGGCCTGGTCGGCGGCGTCAAGACGATGGGCTTTCTTGGCCTGTTCATCGGTCCGGTGCTGATGGCGTTGCTGGTCGCGATCTGGCGCGAATGGCTGCGCGAGGTGGAATTGGCCGACGAGCTTGCCCCCGCAGCACCGGCGGAACTCGAAGCGGCGCCGCCGCAAATCGAAATCGTTGCCGAGAAGAAGTCTCAGGCCGGGTGACGGACTGCAAGGCTGGCGCGGCGTTTTCGCCCCTCATGCAGCTGCCATAGCGAATGGACAACCAGCGTGACGATCAGGATCGCGCCGCCGATCAGGCTGTTGCGCGACGGCGTCTCGGCAAAGATCATCCACATCCAGACCGGCGCCAGCACGGTTTCGAGCAGATAGAACATCGCCACTTCCGGTCCCGAAATATATTTCGGTCCGGTGGCGAGGCAGAAGAACGAGATCGGCATGATGACGGCGCCGTTGAAGATGATCCACCATGGCGCGTTTACCTGAAACCCTTCGCCCGAAACCATGAACACCGCGACGGCCAGGGGCAGGATCACGCCGATCAGCGAAGTGAATCCCATGTCCTTGCCGCTGGCGCGCGAGATGGTGATGGCCAGCGCAATGAAGAAAGCCGAGCACAGCGCCATGAGGTCACCGAACAGGTGGCCGGTGCCGATCGAATCGCCGACGATGATCGCGACGCCGACGATCATGACCAGCATCGCCATCACGGTGACCAGTCGCGGCCGCTCCTTCAGGAACAGCCAGGACAGCAGCGCCGCGAACACGGTGTTGAAGGCCAGGATGAAGACCAGGTTGGCGGTCGTGGTGTGATAGATACTGATGACGAAGGTCACCGAGGTCAGCCCGTAGCACAGGGCGACGACGAGCCCTGACCAGCCGGGGATGAGCTGCGGCGCGTTACGGCTCAGCGAGCGCCACACAGCCCAGATGATCAGCGCCGCGACCAGGGTGGTGCCGGTGCGCAGCAGGAGGATGGTCCATGCGCCGCCGTCGGCGAGCCGGATCAATGGAATGTCGATGGTCAGCGTCAGCCCGCCGATGGCGGTGACGAGAAGGCCTCTTTGATGATCGTTGTGGGACGACATGGCAGTACCCGCAATGAATTTGGAGGCAGGCGCAAAATTGGCCCAGCGTCTGGACGTTTCAGCCAAGCAGCCGAAAACCAGAAGCATCCTCCTTGAAGCAGTTTTAAGGATTGTTGGCGAAAGAGCGGATCAGCGCGAAACCGCTTCGTGGTCGTAGCGTTCCCAGCCTTTCGGGCCGAGATGCTCCTGCGGCATGAAGCGCATCTTATAGTTCATCTTGCGCGAGCCGTTGACCCAGTAGCCGAGATAGACATGGGGCAAGCCCATCGCCCTGGCGCGAGCGATGTGGTCGAGGATCATGAAGGTGCCGAGCGAGCGGTCCTCGAAGTCCGGGTTGAAGTAGGAATAGACCATCGACAGGCCATCGGCCATCTTGTCGGTGAGGGCGACTGCGATCAGCTCGCCCTGACCCTTGCCGGTGATAAAGCTGTCGGGGCCGCGGCGCCGGTATTCGATGACCTTGGTGTCGACATGCGTGTCCTCGACCATCATGGCGTAGTCGAGCACCGTCATGTCGGACATGCCGCCGCGGCGATGGCGGGCATCGAGATAGCTGCGGAACAGCGAATACTGCTCGGTCGACGGTTGCGCGTCGTGCATCGCGCCGATGAGGTCTGAATTGTGCTGTATCACCCGCTTCATATTGCGGCTGGCAGTGAATTCCTGCGCCAGGATGCGCACTGAAACGCAGGCGCGGCAGGTCTCGCAGGCCGGCCGGTAGGCGATGTTCTGCGATCGCCGGAAGCCGCCTTGCGTCAACAGGTCGTTCATCTCCGATGCCTTGTCGCCGACCAGATGCGTGAACACCTTGCGCTCGAACTGGCCCTCAAGATACGGGCATGGCGACGGCGCGGTCAGGAAGAACTGCGGCGACTGGGTTGGATGCTGCGTCATCGACCCTTGGATACACTCCTGCGAATCATCATACCTTTGGCGCGCACGGCGAAAAATTCAACAGGATTGTGAAAGCGTGGCTACCGGACGCCTTCACTTTGCACATAAATGCTCGCGGGGACTGGTGAAAAGCTGTTTCAGCGGTCACTGCGGCTGACCACCGTGCCGAGCAGCAGGTCGTGCAGCGTGCGCTTGCGGTCGGCAAACAGCGACACCAGAAGGACCAGCGGCGTCAGGATGACGTTGCCGGCCCAGAACAGAACCGAATGCACCACCGCCGTCAGCCCGTCGATGCGGGTGCCGTCGAGACGGTCGAGCCGGATCCCCATCATCTTCATGCCTGTCGTAGCCTGGTCGGCGCTGCCGAGCGTGTTCCAGATGTAGAGGATGGCGACGGCCGGCACGAGGATGGAAAACAGCATCCAGCCAAGGCCAAGCGTCAAAATCCCGAGGAAGAACACCAGGATCGCGAACGGAATGGTGAGCAGCGCGACGATGCAATAATCGATGATGAAGGCGAGGACACGCCGCGTGCGCACGCCATCATAGGCCCTGACATCATCGAGCCTGCTGATTTCGCCGTCGAGAACGCGCGCGTTCATGTCATTTCCTCGCAATCAGGCCCGGCATAGGGTGCGGACCGCCTGGTGTTGAAATGGTGAAGTCCTGCGGCGGAATCAAGATCGAGCCTTTTTTCGGCCCTGCTACCGGAGGCAACGCCGAATGTAGACTGGATCGGTTGAATTTGCAGCACGGATGACGTTAGTTTGCTGCAGCGCAACAAACACGGCAAATGCGCCCAAGGGGCGAGGGACAGGGCCAATATGGACTACGACATACTGGTCATTGGCAGCGGGCCCTCAGGGCGCCGCGCCGCGGTGCAGTCGGCCAAGCTCGGTAAATCCGTGCTGGTGGCCGACAGGGGCCGGCGCCTTGGCGGCGTGTCCGTGCATACCGGCACCATTCCGTCGAAGACCTTGCGGGAAACCGTGCTCAACCTCTCGGGCTGGCGCGAGCGCGGCTTCTACGGGCGCGGCTACCGGGTCAAGCAGGATATATCGGTCGGTGATCTGATCGAACGGCTGCACAAGACGCTCGATCACGAGGTCGAGGTGCTGCAGCACCAGTTCATGCGCAACACGGTCAAGAGCGCGCGCGCCACAGTCAAGTTTCTGGGTCCCAACAGAGCCAGCCTGACGACGGATACCGGCGACTACAGCGAGGTCGGTTTTGCGCATGCGCTGATCGCGGTCGGCACCCGCCCGCACCGGCCGCGCGACGTGCCCTTCGACAAGATCCGTGTCTTCGACAGCGACGAGATGCTCGAACTCGAGCGCCTGCCGCGGACGCTGACGGTGATCGGCGCCGGCGTCATCGGCGTCGAATACGCGACGATCTTTTCGGCGCTCGACGTGCCGGTGACGCTGGTCGAGCCGCGCGACAGCATCCTCGATTTCGTCGACCGCGAGATCGTCGACGATTTCATCCATCAGATGCGCGACCGCGGCATGACGATCCGGCTCGGCAGTGCGATCAAGGAGATAGCCTCGAAACCAGACTATGCCGAGGTGACGCTAGCCGACGGCCGCAGCATACGCTCGGAGATGGTGCTTTATGCGGCGGGGCGCACCGGCAATGTCGGCGCGCTCGGCCTCGATGTGGTCGGCATCGAAGCCGACGCGCGGGGCCGCATCAAGGTCGACCCGCAGAGCTTCCGGACCAGCGCGCCGAACATCTATGCCGCCGGCGACGTCATCGGCTTTCCGAGCCTCGCCTCGACCTCGATGGAACAGGGCAGGGTGGCCGCCTGCCACGCCTTCGGCGTGCCGTTGCCGCCGCCGCCGGAAACCTTTCCCTACGGCATCTACGCCGTGCCGGAAATCTCGACCGTCGGCCAGTCCGAGGAGCAGGTGCGCGAGCGCGGCGGCGCCTATGAGGTCGGCGTGGCGCGCTTCCGCGAAACCTCGCGCGGCCATATTATGGGCGTCAACACCGGCTTCCTGAAGCTTCTGTTCTCGATCGAAACGCGCCGGCTGCTCGGCGCGCATATCGTCGGCGAGGGCGCAACCGAACTGATCCACATCGGCCAGGCGGTGATCAATCTCGGTGGCACCGTCGATTTTTTCGTCAACAACACCTTCAACTATCCGACGCTGGCCGAAGCCTACAAGATCGCCGGGCTGGATGCCTGGAACCGGATGGGGCGGGCATAGGGCGACGGGCTCATCAATTCGCCTGCGCGATCGCGGCTGCCGGGCCTGCCAGCCACTGCCCGACGATTTCAGCATCCCGGTCGCCGATTTCATGGCCGGAGGCGATGGTGTGGGCCTCGACCGCGGCGCCATGCGATTCGAGCAATGCGACCAACGCCGGGGCGAAGGGCGCGTAGGTCAGGTCATCTGCGCCGGCGATGATCAGCACGCGCGCTTTGGACAGATCGGCCGGGGGCACGTCGTCGAGCACCGGCATCGGGCGCAGCAACGCCGCCCGTTCGATGCGGCCGGAATGCAGCAGCATCACGCTCGAAACCAGATTGGCGCCGTTTGAATAGCCGAGGAAACTCGTCCGGGCGAGATCGAGACCGTGGCGCTTCGCGGCCGCGGTGATGAAGCCGGCGAAAGCGTCCGCCTCGGTGCGGATGCTCTCCTGTTCGAAGCGCGTCGGTGTGATCCGCGCGAACCAGCGGAAACCGTCCTCCTGGGCGATACGGCCGCGCACCGCCACCAGCACGGCGCGCGGTGCGATTTGCCGCGCCAGCGCCACCAGCGTCGTCTCGTCGACGCCGGACCCGTGCAGCAGGAAAAGGCATTCGCCGCTCGCATCCACGGGCCGGTAAAGGCGGTAGAAAAACGGCAGGTCGCGCCGCAAAAAGCCGTCTTCCGGAGGTTTTTCGGCCATATTGCATCCTTTTGATTTCGTGTGGTTTTTATTCATTTGCCGGCTTCAAAACGGAATATTTTCGGGCTCCTTCAAAGTTGATTGAACCGGGCGCATTTCAGTCCGTTTGTTTGCCGATATGCTCCTGCGGGAGGAATCGAAGCGGTGCGTCCGGCGGTCGCATCGATCGCGGCATGAACAACCAGCTTTGAGGCCTTTTATCAATGATCATGCCAATTTCACCGGATCGCGGCACGCGTATCCCGGAGCGGGGGGGGGGGGGGGGGCCGCCCCCCCCCCCCCCCCCCCCCCCCCCCCCCCCCCCCGGAAGTTTTTGGGGCGGGGGAGGCGGGGGGGGATAATTTTAATG